>DATBZT010000327.1:0-9510 GCA_036513055.1 Gemmatimonadaceae bacterium
ACTGCTACGCTCAATTGCGGAATCAGGCCACCCGGCGGTGCTGGTAAAACTTCCATGGCGACTCGCCCCCACCGCCGGCATGCGCAACACTCTCTGGAAACGGATCGACGCCGTGCGATCGAGCGCCGCCCCCGGAACATCCTGGGTGCTCGGCGGCCACTCGCGCGGAGCGGCGTTCTCCGTTGCGTATACGTCGGATCATCCCAATCAGATGGGCGGCCTCGCTCTCATTGGAACGACACATCCAAGGGACGTCGACCTCTACGGGAGCAAACTGCCGGTCCTCAAGATCTACGGAACGCAGGACTGCGTCGCGAATATGGAGCGAGTGATGGCCAACAAGCGCCTGCTTCCGCCCACCACCCAGTGGGTCCGCATCGAAGGCGGCAATCACCGCCAGTTCGGTTACTACGGCTACCAGCTCGGTGACTGCGGCGCCGCGATATCCCGCGAATCCCAGCAGGCACAGACTTCCGCCGCTTTGACCAGATTTCTTGGCGGCATTGGACATTAACTCAATCCCAGGTTTCGTAATGCGCTATGCTCTTTTTCTCCTTGCGACGGTTCCGTCGGTGATTGGCGCGCAGAGCTCGGCCGGCAGCGCTGCCGATCTTCGCGCGCTGGCCCACTCCTACTACGAGTGGCGCGATGCCGCGTATCCGGTTTCGACAAGCGACGCCGGGAACCACCGGTGGGACGATCGTTTGACGGACTACCGCATGCCCGCCGTGCTGCAACGACGGCAGCACGTGAACGAGCTGCTCGCTCGCGTGAAGGCGATGCGCACCGAGGGATGGAGCAAGGACGACAGGATCGACTGGATTCTTTTTCGCTCGGAGCTGGAAGGCGCCGCGTTCTATCCGCGCGTGATGCGGTCCGAGGAGTCGGACCCGCAGCTCTACGTCAACGAATGCTCGAACGCGATCTTCAGCATGATAAAAAAGGACTACGCGCCGCACCGGACCCGCGCCCTCGCGGCGACTATGCGGCTGGAGCAGATGCCGGCTCTCCTGCAAACGGCTCGAGTGAATCTCGTTCGCCCTGTGCGTCTGTACGCCCAGCTGGCCATCGACGCCGCGCGCGGCGGTGACGATCTGTACAACACGAGCCTCATGACACTCGCCGACAGTCTGAGCGACGGCGAGCATGCTCGACTGGTGCGCGCGCGCGACGGTGCGATACGCGCGCTGCACGAGTACGCCGACTGGCTCGACGCGCGCAAGGCGAAGATGCCCGACTGGAAACCGATGGGCGAGGCCAACTACAACTACCTGTTGGGGAAGGTGTTGCTGCTTCCATTCGACGCAAAGGAAGTCGCAACACTTGGCGAAGTGGAGCTGGCGCGCTACCGCGGGCTCGAGGCACTCCTCAAGGACCCGAGTCTCGCCTCACCCGATCCCGCCCGCGCCGCGCACATTCCGAAAGACCAGGCCGAGTTTCTCGCGGCGTACGAGTCGCGCTTGCAGGAGATAATCGACTTCCTCAACGCGAACCACCTCGTCACGCTGCCTTCTTACCTCGGAAAATTCGAGATCAGGCAGCTGCCCGAGGCGTTCAAGCCGACGAGCCCCGGCGGCTTCATGAATCCCCCGGGCATCTACGACAAGGATCCGGGCGGATTCTACTTCATCCCGACCTACAATCCAAAAAGCGGAAACTTCTACATCCGGGCCGCCATCGAGGACCCTCGGCCCCTGCTCGGACACGAGGGAATTCCCGGGCACTTCTTGCAGCTCTCGATTGCAAATCATCTCACCGATGAGATTCGGCGGCAGCACTACGACAACACCTTCTCCGAAGGCTGGGCGCTGTACGGCGAAGAGATGATGATGCGCCAGGGCCTGTACCCCGAACAGTCGGCGTCGCAGGGGCAGGTGCTGCGGCTGAGCCGCTATCGCGCGGCGCGCATTGGCGTTGACGTCAATCTCCAGACTGGGCGGTGGACCTTCGACCAGGCGGTGCGCTACTTCATGGACGGGGGCGGACTCGACCGCGAAGCGGCGCAAGGCGAAGCCGCCGGCGCGGCGTCGAGCCCGTCGCAGAAAATCGGCTACATGGTGGGCAAGTGGCAGATCATGCGACTGCTCGGCAAATACCGCGACGCGGAGGGGAGCAAATTCCGCCTCGGCGCGTTCCACGACAAGCTGATCAGCTACGGCAGCCTGCCGCTTTCAGTTGTCGAGTGGCTGATGCTCGACGACCCTACCTCCGTAAAGAAAGCAATGGGGGCGACTGCGGGGAAATAGAACGGCAAGCTGCGAGCCCGCAGCAAACTGAAGCCAGCAGCCGCTGGCTGCCTACGACGGGACAGTATTCGTGCGGGGGTTGGGTTAACCGTTGTTTTTTCCCG
The DNA here is from genome assembly GCA_036513055.1 of Gemmatimonadaceae bacterium. Lineage (GTDB taxonomy): Bacteria > Gemmatimonadota > Gemmatimonadetes > Gemmatimonadales > Gemmatimonadaceae > UBA4720. Next base: position 2,351 of record DATBZT010000327.1, read on the forward strand.
CCATCCGGACTGTCAGTGTCGTCTGCAGCAAGAGGCTTTCGGCTTCTTTTTGCTGTCAGCTCCCAGCTTGCGGTTCTATTTTTCGCCGTTGCCGCGCTACTTGAGAGCCCGCGTCAATACCACTCCATCCACCCTCTCGCTTGGTTTCACCCCCGTAACCACCGCGAGCGTTGGTGCGATGTCTACCGTCCGCACCATTCCGTCGTACCGCCCGGTCCGGAACCACGGCCCGTAGAAAACCAGCGGCACATGGGCGTCGTAATCGTACGGGCTCCCGTGTGTCGCCACGATGGTGGTGCCCCAGACGCTGTACGGCGTGAGCGTTATCACCAGCTCCACGGGGTCGGTGGCAGCGAACTGGTGCGTCCACCGGCGGGCGATGGGATCCTTGAGTGTATCGGCCGCGAGGCTCTTGAAATGATCCACCCGCGCCACGCCGAGAACCTTGCGCGCGGCATCGGCGAACAGGTTGATGACCGAATCGGCGTTCACGCCGGCGGCCTTGAACGCTGCGCGGTCAACCCACAGAACCTCCTGGTCCAGCTCGATGGCGGTGTCGAGTTTCTTCGGGGCGAGGCCGTCGCGGATGGGCTTGAGAACGGAGAACAGCTCCACTCGGTCGGGCATGGGCTGCACCGTTCGCGCGGCAATCTCGGGGATCGAGCCAATCCCGTGGTCGGCCGTGAGAACGACAACGATGCGGGACGAGTCCCGGAGCTTGTACAGCGAATCGAGGAAGACTCCGAGGGTGTGGTCGAGCTCGAGGATGTTGTCATGCATCTCCCTCGAATCGGGGCCGTACCGGTGGCCGATGAGGTCGGTCGCCGAAAGTGACATCGCGAGGACGTCAGTTTGCGGTCCTTTGCCGAGCCCGAGCGCCTGAACGCCGTCGAGGGCGAGTGCCGCGGTCATGTTGTCCATGAACGGCGTGACACGGACCAGGCTCGCCGCCTGAGCACTGTCTGGAGGGAGCAGGTGGGGGAAAACAAAATCGTGACCGGCGCCCTCGATGTCCACGCTGTCCGGCTCCTTGTACTCGCTGGCGGGGAGCAGCAAGGTCCAGCTTTTCCCGGCGTAACTCTGGGGCAGGCGCCGCGCGTTGAACTGTTGGACCCAGGTGGGAATGGTGTCGGCGTAATAGCGGCTCGTCGTAAACCGCCCATCGAGGACGTACCAGTAAATGGACTGCTTTGATCGCCCGATCGGCAGAATCGCTCCCCGGTCCTTCATCGAGACGGACAACGCCCGCGTGCGCTTGTCGCCGGCGGTGAGCCAGTCAACCAACGTGGTCCCATGGAACCGGCGCGGGGAGGCACCGGGCAGGTTCGGACCGGCGATCAACGGGGCCGAGTCGTCGAGGACGCCAGCCGAGTTGGCGGAAATCCCGGTGCTTCGCGGAAAGCGGCCCGATAGAAGGGTCGCGTGGCCGGGTGCCGTCTCGGTGATGGCGTGGTCGTGGAAGGCGTTCGTGAACAGAGCCCCCCCGTTCTTGAGGCGGGCCAGGCCGCCCCGCAGTTGGGGGCCGAACCGGTCCAGGTAGTCGGGGCGCATCTGGTCGATAGTGACCAGTACGACGAGCGACGGGCGGCCCGCCGGCGGCGCAGCGGACGATGCCGGCTGTTGGGCATTGGCGTGGGCGGCCGCGAGGAGAAACGCGGCGCATCCCTGAATCAGTCGAATCATGCACCAATGTGATTTGTGGACGGACTTCCGGCAAGCTATGGCGCAGAGGGGTCATGCGCACAATTATTAGCCGCCATACTCCCAGGGCCATCGCATGACGAGCAAAGACGCGGGTGTGCTGGATTCACCCGCGACAAGGCTGGTTGTCAAAGTCGTCGTCTACTACGCCGTCCTTCTCGTGGTCGGCGCGCTGATCTGGCGCGCGCTTGGGCCAAACAGTTACATCGGACCCGACGTCTCTGAGCTCTTTGGCTCAGCGGGCGGAGTGGGGAAAATCTCCAAGAAGGCAGCTCAGGTAGCCGCCGAGGCAGCGGCCTCAGGCCACCGAACGGCAGCGCCAACAGTGATTCTCGCGATGCTCGGCGCGCTCCTTCTCTCGATTCCGGTCGCCTGGGTGTACCTGGCTACGAGGGCCAAGCGCGGCTATCAGCAGTCTGTCGTGCAGCTGCTGATCATCCTTCCTATAGTAGTGGCCGGAATCGTTGTGCTGGTGCGGGACAGCCTGGCACTGGCGTTCAGCCTCGCCGGAATCGTCGCTGCGGTGAGGTTTCGAAACACCCTCGACGACAGCAAGGACGCCGTTTACGTTTTTCTTGCGACGGGGGTTGGTCTCGCCTCGGCGATCGACCTGCCCGTAGCAACGGCAATTTCCATTTTCTTCAACACGACAGTGCTCGTCCTGTGGTACACAGACTTTGGCAGCGCACCGCTCGAGCTCGAGGGACGCATCGCTCAGCGCCGCCTCAAGAGAGCGCGTGAGCTCGCGCAAACAGGTACATTCGTCGCGCAGATCGACTCCGAAGTCCTGAAGAACATGACCACCGAGCAGCTCGAGGGAATTGCTCAACGTGCATGGAAACGCGCGCGTGGCGAGGAAGCCGGATCCAAGGCCGCAACATCGGGCGGAGAAGTTCGTCTTCGCGTCCGCACGCGGGATCCCGGCCTTACCAAGACCGTCCTCGAGCCGCGACTCGATGACAACGTGAAGGATTGGCGGCTGGACGTCACGAAGGAAGAAGGCGAGGGCATCACGATCCTCGATTATGTTGTCCAGCTGAAAAAGAAGGGCGACCCTCAGGATCTCATCTCCGTGGCGCGCGCGGTGTCCGGGGCGGAGCTTGTAGACGCCGAGTTGCGGTAAACCCGTTCAATGAAGGAGAACAGGATAATGTCCCGTTCAGGCTGGATGGTTTTGGCGGCGGCGCTCATAACCATAGCTGCGCCTGCCAATCGCGCGTCGGCACAGAAAGAACAAAAAAAACCAAAGGCGCCGAAGTCAGACACGGCCAAGGTGAAGAGCTACGCCACGAAGTTCTTCGACTCCGAGACGCCGCTTGCGGCGATTCTCACTACCAACATCGACCGGATCCGCCACGACAAGGGGAAGACGATCGTCTGGCGCGCGGCTACGTGGTCATACGCGGATTCGAGCGGAAAGCAGGTAGTGCTGCCGCTCAAGATCAGGACGCGCGGCATCTGGCGGCTGAAGACGTGCGATTTTCCGCCGCTCAGGCTGAACTTTGCAGGGAAGTCAACGAAGGGAGGCCCCTACGCGGGTCTAGACAAACCAAAGCTCGTCAACTACTGCCGGAACGATGACACGTACGAGCAATACGTCATTCAGGAAGCGATGCTCTATCGCGTCTATAACAAGCTCACCGACGCGACACACCGGGGACGGCTGATCAAGGTGAGCTACGTTGACAGCGCGAGCGGCAAGGTGCAGGCCGTTCGCTACGCCAACATGCTCGAGGAGCCCAACGCGGTGGCGGCTCGACTGAACGGGAAAAACATTCAGCAGATAGGGGCGCGCAAAGGTGATCTGGACCCCGAGCACGGGCTGCTCTTTGGGGTTTTCGAGTATTTCGTGGCGAACACCGATTTCTCGATCAACGGATTGCACAACGCCGAGCTGTACATCAAACCAGATGGAAATGTCGTGCCTGTCCCCGTCGACTTCGATTTCTCAGGCGCCGTGAACGCACGCTACGCGACGGTCGACCCGTCATTGAGCGTTACCCACGTCCGCGACCGCCTCTTCCGCGGGTACTGCGCGTCGGCCGACGAGTATGCGCCGATATTCGCCAAGTTCAACGAAAAGAAGAGCGACATCTATGCGCTCTATCACGATGACGTCGGAAAGCTCCTGAAGCCGGACGTCGTGGACCAAACGCTCAAGTACTTCGACGACTTCTACAGGACAATCAACGACAAGCGCGCGGCAAGGCGGGAGATCCTGGAAAATTGCAAGGACTGAGATCGAAGTCAGCCGCATGAAGGAGACAGCCGACTCCTTCCGTTACGAGCTTCGATCGTCGCAGCAGCTCAAGGAACTGTCAGTCACGCCCCTCCCCCTCGGCATGAGAGCCGGGAGGGCCGTGCGCAGCCTGCACCGCGATCTATATCTCGACACCGCCGACGACACACTCCGCCATCGGGGTGTTCTGTGCCGGCTGCGGCTTGGTGCCACCGACGACCGGATGCTGTCGCTTCGGATCCGCGGAGACGAGGGAATGGCCCCGGTGCGGGTCGATTCCTCCGTTCGCGCCAGCGACGTTGACGAGGCGTTGAAGGAGAACACCGAGGCGGGAAGGAGACTCAGGGCATTGGTGGATCCTGACCACGTCGTTGTGCGACTCGAGCTCGAGGTGGAGCGGCTCACGCGCCGGGCAAATCCGGATTGGCTCCGCCGTCCGCAGGTGGAGATGCATTACGACGAGATCGTTGCCCGGCGCAATGGCTTCTCGCGAGCGTTCCAGCTGCTCTGCATTCACCGGCGTCGCGGAGACCCGGGCGAAGCACAGCGGCTCGCGGATGCTCTCGAGCGCGAGCACGGCGTGCGGCCAATCGCCAGCGACGCGCGCGAGAGCGCCGAGCTGCTGCTGAGGTGGAGCAGGAACGACAAGGCTGCGGACCGGGACACGAACTCCGACAGCTTTGCACGGATTCCCACGCCCACGGCAAATGCGCAGCTTCTGCCGGAGTTTCTCAATCCGGAGCTGAGCCTGCTGGCGTTTCAGGCGCGAGTGCTTGCGCTGGCGGAGGACGCGGCGACGCCAATTGGCGAGCGGCTGCGATTTCTCTCGATAGTCACGGCAAACGTGGACGAGTTCTACATGGTCCGCATGGCCGGTCTCAAGCGCGCCGCGCGCGAGCAGTATGAGGAGCAGTGCGACGACGGTCTGACGCACGCGGAGCAGCTCGAGCGCATCGTCGAGCAGGTGCAGCACATAGTCGACCGGCAGGAGAGATGCTGGTTCGCCTGCCGGTGTGAGCTGGAAAAGCTGGGCGTTCGTCTCGTGGACTGGCGCGAGCTGGACGACGCGCAGCGGGCGCAGCTCCGGGCCGAATGCATCGATGAAATCCAGCCGTCGCTCACTCCGATGGCGATGACGCTGAGCCCCGGCCATCCGCTGCCACACCTGCCCCATCTCACTCTCGCGCTGGCCGTCGTCATCCGCCGGCAGACGCACGACCGCCTGCATCTCGCCGAAGTGGAGCTTCCCGCCGGCACGAGCCGTTTTCTCGCCGTGCCGGGGCAGGCGTTTCACTTCATCCAGGTGGAGGAAGTGATTCGCTCGAATCTCGACTTGGTGTATCCGGACGCATTCATCGATGGCGCCTACGTATTCCGGGTGACCCGCGGTGGAGACCTCGAGCTCGATGAGGATGCAGCGGCCGACCTGCGCGACGCGGTGACGGAAGCGGCCAGCCGCCGGCCACGCAATCCGGCCATCCGCCTCGAGGTGGAGCGCGGCACACCCGGATTCGTGCGTGAGCTGCTGCTGGAAAATCTCCGGCGCGAGCTTGGGCCGGCGGAGGTCGAGCTGGAGTCGTCGGACGTTCAGGAAATCGACGGGTTGATAGACCTTCGCGGCGTGGATGAGCTGCCACTGCCCGATGCTCCGGGCATCAGATACCCGGAATTTCGTGGCACGCGACCGATACCTGCCAAGCGGCCGATGGTGGATGCGATTCGCGAGCGGGATCTTCTCTTTCATCATCCGTTCGACACGTTCGCGTCCACGGTAATACGGTTTCTCGATGAGGCGGCCGCCGATCCGGACGTGACGGCGATAAAAATCACGCTCTATCGCACCGGCGATCCCTCGCCGATCGTGGAAAAACTTCTCGAAGCGTCGCGCCAGGGGAAGCAGGTGGTGGCGTTTGTGGAGCTCAAGGCGCGGTTCGAGGAGGAGCAGAACGTCGGATGGGCGCGAAAGCTCGAGAGCGCCGGCGGGCATGTGGTCTACGGACTGGTGGGATTCAAGAACCACGCAAAAGTCTGTCTCGTGGTGCGGCGCGAGCGCGGCAAGCTCGCGCGGTACGTCCACATTGGCACGGGCAATTACAACGCACGATCGGGGTTGCAGTACACCGACCTGAGCCTCTTCTCGGCGCGGGAAGATCTGGCCGCAGACGCGGGCGACCTGTTCAACGCGCTGACGGGCGGATCGCATCCGCCGCAGGGACTTTCGCGCGGCTGCCTGGTTTCGCCGAGTCAGCTGGTGGAGGAGGTTCTGGCGCTGATCAGCCGCGAGGCGGCGATCGCGAGGGCCGGGCGGCCGGCACGGATTACGGCAAAGCTCAATGGATTGTCAGACGCCGAGGTAGTGCGGGCACTATACCGCGCATCGAGTGACGGGGTGCAGATAGATCTCGTAGTGCGGGGCATATGCACGCTCAGGCCCGGCATTCCCGGCAGGTCGGAGCGAATTCGCGTGATGTCGGTGGTGGGACGGTTCCTCGAGCATTCGCGGATTTACCGGTTCGGCAACGATGGTGCGCCGCTCTACTACATCGGCTCAGCCGACCTCCGCCCGCGCAATCTGCGGAGGCGGGTGGAGCTGCTGGTGCCGGTGGTCGAGCCGTCCCAGCGGGTGTACCTCGATCACGTTCTCGAGCTGTACAAGGATGATGGAACGGCGTGGGATCTCACGTCGAGTGGGGAGTACCTGCGACGGTCGCACGGTGGGGTTGGAGCACAGTCGGCGCTCATGGCGGAGTCCGAGGCGAGGAGCGCGAACGCTGGTTAGGGAGACAGAAAGCAGAGCAGAAAGTCACTCACCGCTGGACGCGACCACTCCCTTCGCCGCTCATCAGGGCCTCTACTTCGGCCACGCCGACACGATTGAAGTCGCCGGGAATGGAATGCTTGAGACACGACGCGGCGGTCGCAAACTCGAGCGCCCGCGCGTCGTTGCGATAGGTGATCAAACCGTAGATCAGGCCCGCGGCGAATGAATCTCCGGCACCGACGGGTCATGAGGCAATATCCTGCAATCGGCCGCGCGACGCCACAAAAAACGGGATCGATGTCGGTACGATGGCTATCTCCCGCTCTGACGAGCGCGGCGGATTGTCTTCCGCAGTCTTTCAAGTTCCGCTTCATCAAGGTCAACGTCGGAAAGCCGAAGGAGTGCCGTGACAGCCTGCTCGGCGGAGCCGGCGAAATAGGTTTTCACGACGTGCTCGAG
>DATBZT010000328.1:0-11626 GCA_036513055.1 Gemmatimonadaceae bacterium
ACCGTACTGCACGCGAATCGCTCGAGGCGTTTGCGTCGCGATGGTGGTGCCGTCCAAACTGGCTGGCACCTTCACGTCGCGTCGCCCTGCTTCGGCAAGGATCGTTTCGAGCTGCGCACGATTCACTTTGGCGTTCATGGCGTGCGCCCCGATGACACTGAGCGACGGCGCGTCGCTCCGCGCTCGCAGAAGTCGCGCCGTGAAGCCCGCCAACCGACTCGCTGAGTCTGCGCTTGGAACTGGTTGGTCCGGCTCGTCGAGCGCCACGCTCGTAGATTCGGCCACCATGCTGCCGATCAGAGCCTGGAGCTGCCGGCCCGCACTCGTCGCTGATGGGACGGAGATTCCCGCGGCGACAGCCTTGGGTCTAGCGATCCTGAGCGAGGCGAGGAAGCGTTGCCCGAGACTGCCACCTGACGCCGGAACGGCGAGGAGCACAACGACCACGAGCGCACCGAGCGCGAGCCACACGTGCGGAGAAAGCGATCGTTGAGTTGATTGCCCCATAGGTCATGTATAGTACGAATGTCTGGGCGGTTCCGCTGGATGAAAAGGAGAGTGGTTGAGGGCGTCGAGGGATAGGGCCGCGGGCAGGGCTGTGCCCAGGTCATGGTTTGTTGCCATGCTGCGCTGTTGATCCGTCCGGACACTGTATACTTAAATAGGATATGGCCATTACCGGCCATGTGCGGTCACAAACCGCACTGATCGCCGACGATGCGCCATCACTAACGAGGAAGGTCTATGAGCGATCCCAGCGAAGCGACTAAAGTCAACCCGCATCCGGTGAGTCAGCACCGGACTCCTCGCGAGATTGCCGCAGACGAAGCGGGGCCAATCGGGCGGCCGGATTTGGATGTAATGCACGTCATTGCGAAAGACGTTCCGAATGGGAACTCGCCGCGGAAACCGGCGGCAAAGCGTGCGCCAAGGTCAGTGAACTCGAAGAGACCCAAAAAGCGCCGGTAGCTATCAACGGTGATATGTTCGCGCGAGAAGGCGGCTCAGCTGAGGTGATGGGACTTGCTCTGTTCCGGATTGCTTATCTGCTTCCGGTTGCTGCTTTCTGTGCTTCGGCAATCAGCGCCCAGGAACCTGCGCTTCTCCCTGGCATCGCTCCCGTCAAGACCGCCGCGCAAAACGGCAAACCAGCACGCGGCGACACTGACACGGTCCGTACGGCACCTTCTCCTTCGCCTGCAGCCGCTATGGTGCCGCTGTCGCACAGTCAGAGGGTAGCGTCTTACGTCGAGCGGACGTACTCGCCCCGCGTTTTTCTGCGTGCTGGATTCGGCGCTGGAGTTGCCCAGTGGCGGCATGCGCCAAAGGAGTGGGGGTCCGGTCTTTCAGGCTACGAGCGCCGGTATGCTGCAATTCGTGGGGCCGCGATCGTGCACAACACCATGGAATTTGGCGTTGGCGCCTGGCTGCACGAGGACCCACGGTACGAACGTTCCGTGCATGACGTCACGGGTGTCGCCGTGAACAGCTGGGAGCCAAGCCGGCTACGAGGTACCAGCCATGCGTTGCTATCGATCCTGGGTGGCTTCGTCAGTTACGGAACCGGTAACTTCACCAGCGAGTTCGGCCCCGACGTCAGAGAGTATGTAAAGCGACACATGGGTCGCTGATCGCCTGCGTTACTGCCGTGTCGCCTCCGGCGCGACTATCTCATATTCCTTCGGCGGCTCTGCGTTCAACAGGTATCGCACGAAGTAATCCCACCTCCGCCGCATCATGTAGTTGCCTGCTGAGACGTAGCGATGCCTCGCGTTCGGGATCATCAGCAGGTCGAAGTCCTTGTTCGCCTTGATCAGCGCATCCACTACCAGCTCGGTATTCGACGGCGGAACGTTGTCGTCCATCGTACCGTGCGCGAGAAGCAGATGGCCCTTCAGGTTCTTCGCGATGTTCTGGTTCGCCTCGACGTCATAGTTGTCAGAAGCGGCGCCGTTCTTCACAAGCAGTCCCTGGTAGCGTTCGCCCCAGTCGTCTTCGTAGTTGCGCTGGTCGTGGTTCCCCGATTCAGCAATGCCGACCTTGAAGAAGTCGGGATACCGGAACATGGCGTCAGCGGTGATGAAGCCGCCGCCGGAGTGCCCGTAGATTCCAGTCCGCGAGATATCTATCCACTGGTAGCGTGATGCCAGCTCCTTCATCGCGGCGACCTGATCGGGAATCGTGTTGTCGCGACCCATCGCGCCGTAGTACGCATCATGAAAAGTTTTTGAGCGCCCCGGAGTTCCCATCCCATCCACACTTATCACGATGAATCCGAGCTCGGCAAGCGCCTGGTGGTCGCCGCGAGCGGCGCTGAAGCTGCGCGAGCCGACGCTTCCCGCCTGCGGACCCGGGTAGGGATTATTGATGATCGGGTATTTCTTCGTCGAATCGAAATTGGTTGGTCGAAACATCAGGCCGTAAAGATCTGTCTTGCCATCGCGGGCCTTGGTCACGATGGATACCGGCGGCTTCCATCCGGCGGCGACGAGACGCGAGATGTCGGTCTTCGCGAGAGGCATCAGCGGCCGGCCATTCGCATCGCGAAGCACCACGGTAGCCGGAAGGTCCGGCTTCGACCAGCTGTCAATGAAGTAACGTCCGCTGAGGGAGACCTGAACAGAATGATCGCCGCTCTCCGGCGTGAGCGGGATCAAGCCAGCTCCATCGAGAGAAACCTTATAGTAGTGACGGTAATAGGGATCTTCGTTCGGAATGCGGCCGAGCGCTTCGACGAGCAGAGTCCGAGCCTTGTCATCCATGCGCACGATCGATTGCACCGGGCCCGCACCGGACGTGATTTTCCGTTTGAGGTTTCCCGTATTCAGATCGTACAGGTAGAGCTGTGCCCAGTCGTCGCGCTCGGACGACCAGACTATCTCATTCGCCGGCCAGATTACGCGCCAACCGGCGACAGACTCGAACTGCGTCGGCGACGTCTCTTCGAACACGGTGCGGACTGCTCCCGTCGCGGCGACGGCCAGTTTCACTGTGGCGCGCTTGTGATCGCGCGACGTGCTGACGTATGCCAGGCGCGACCCGTCTGGACTCCAGATCAAATCGTCCATATTCAGATTGTCGCCGAGCATTGCGCGGTGAAAATCGGGTGGAGTCTGGAGGCGAATGATTCTGTTGCCATCCACCTCTATGATGACACGTTGGATCATCGCCACGACGCTGTCGCCGGGCAGCGGGCCCTTCCACGCAGACAGGTGCTGATGTCCGACGCGCGTGTCGAGGAGGTACATATCGCCGACGTTGCGCTCGTCCTGCTGCTGGGTTGCGATCTTCCTCGAGTCGGGTGACCAGCGAAGAATGGGACGGTCGCTGTGAATCCACCCTGCGTTGTCTGTCGCGTACCCGAAGTTCTTGACGCCGTCGGTGGTGAGCTGCGTCTCGCGACCCGAGGCAACGTCTCGAACCCAGAGGTTCCAGTCGCGGATGAACGCCGCGCGCTTGCCGTCCGGTGAAACGATGACCGGCGCTGCGCGCTGGTTCATGCGCCCGCCGCTCTGTTGAGCCGATGAGTCGGCGGCCGTGCAGCTTTCGCCGCTGACTTCGCAGCTCCATCGGTGGGTGCCGATCACGAGGATTACTTTGAGACCGTCGCTCGAAAGTTCGGCGCGCTGCGCCGGAATGTTGCGGGGGTCAATCGTCCCCGCCCCGGCGCGAGTCAGCGCCTGCGCAACTTCGCGTACCTTGAAGAGCGGCGCGCGCGATTTCTTCGACGGATCAACGACTACCCAATCCGATCCCCCCGCGGTGACACTCCTGTAGTAGAATCGGTCGTCGGGGAGCCACGTTGCCGTGACTGAATCGCCTGTGACAAGCGGGTTCACGTTGAACGAGAGCATCCTGGCTGCGCGGTCGTAGTCCGCGGTGGTCAGTGCCTGCTGCGCGAAGGCGGTAGCCGGGCCGAGGATGATTACGGCGCCGATGAGGAGAGCGAGTTGGCGGTTAAGATGTCGGATGTTCATCGCATGTTATGGTGGAAGGACGGAACAGAGCCACTCAATAGTTACTGCTTGGACGGGTGTACGAGTCTCAGGTGGGGTTGGGCGGGGAGCGCGTCAACCACCGCCTCGCCGATTTCGATCGATGACGTTGCCGCCGGCGACGGCGCGTTGCACACGTGAATCGCGGCTCGACCTGGTACGAGGAGAAAGTCATCGACCAGTTGGCCGTCGGCTAGCAGCGCCTGAGCACGGACGCCGGAGTGTGCAGGGATGAGGTCGTCCGATGTCACTTCGGGAATCATGCGCTGGAGGCTTCGAACAAACGCAGCCTTGCTGAATGAGCGGTAGAGCTCCATTCGGGCCTCAGCGTGATGCCGCAGGAGAAGTCGCCAGAAACCGGGGTACATGAACGTCTCGGCGGCGTCGCGAAGGCTGACGTCACGCTTCCGATAGCCTTCACGTTTGAGTCCGGGGACGGCGTTTGGGCCGGCGTGTACGCTGCCGTCGATCATCCTCGTGAAGTGAACTCCGAGGAACGGAAAGGCGGGATTCGGAACCGGGTACACAAGTGCGCGCACGAGGCCGCGCCGCTCCGGGCGGAGCTGATAGTACTCGCCTCGGAACGGAACGATGCGCGCTCCGGGATCTGCGCCGGCGAGCCTTGCAACCCGGTCGCTGTGGAGCCCTGTACAGTTGATCAGAAATTGGGCATCGAAGTCACCACGCGCTGTGCCAATGTGGTAGCCGCCGGGCGTCGAGCGAAGTGCCGTGACTTCGCAGCCGAGGCGAAGCTCCCCGCCTTGCGTCTCGATGATGTGCGCATAAGCGCGGCAGACGGCTGCGAAGTCGACGATACCGGTTTCTGGCACGTGGACCCCGCCGAGGCAGCTCACATGGGGCTCGAGTTCCCTGACTTCTTCGGGACCGATGCGGCGAGCCTTCACACCGTTGAGCTTACCCCGCTCGACGAGGTTGTCGAGCTGCTCGAGCTCTGCCGTCCTGGTGGCTACGATGACCTTGCCACAGATGTCGTACGGGACCCCATTGGTTTCGCAGAACGCAATCATCGAGCGATTCCCGGCGCGGCAGAACCGTGCCTTGAGCGTCCCCGGTTTGTAGTATATCCCGGAGTGAATGACGCCGCTGTTGTGCCCCGTCTGATGCGCGCCCCACTTGTTCTCTTTTTCGATTACCAGAATTCTGGCTGCGGGGTAGCGCCGTCCGAGTGCCATTGCAGTCGCCAAGCCGACAATGCCGCCACCGAGCACGGCGAAGTCATTTGCGTTTGCGGGATTCATCCTGGCACGAGTTCCTGGTAGTCAAGAAACAGTTGTCGGTACGCTCGATTCCCCTTTGAAGGGCGCGAGCGCAAAAGATAGCAGCCGCCAAGCTATACATTTTCTCCGAGATCTGCTCCAAACCCAACAACCCCGCAAAGCGATGAGAGCAAAAGCTCAGGCATCATCCCGCATCCTCAGAGCTGCGCTTCTTGCGCTCCTCTCAGGGGCGACAGCGACGCAGCTGGCGGCCCAGAATCCAACGCTCCCGGCATCCGCGTCTACTCCTCAACCCGACTCCGCGCGGATCAAGGCCAGGCGGATGGCTGAGGACGAGCGCCTCAGGAACGACTGGGCATTCTTGCAGAAGTACGCGAAGGCAAACGCCGAACTCCCTGCGCCCGCGCCCGACGAGGAACGCGTCGTCTTCATGGGCAACTCCATCGTCGAATCATGGACGCCCTACTTCGCGAGCATGTTTCCGGGCAGGCCGTACATCAACCGCGGCATCAGCGGACAAACGACTCCCCAGATGCTCGTCCGGTTCCGCCAGGACGTCATTGCGCTCAAGCCCAAGGTGGTGGTGATCCTCGGGGGAACCAACGATATCGCCGGCAACACTGGCCCCGCTACGCTGGAAATGATCGAAGACAATCTCACTTCGATGGTTGAGCTGGCGAAGGCAAACGGAATTCATGTGGTGCTCGCGTCGGTGCTCCCCGCCTACGCTTATTCCTGGCGGCCAGAAGTCCAGCCAGCGCAAACGATCGTTGCGCTCAACCAGTGGATGAGGGACTACGCCCGCAACAACGGAATGGTGTATCTCGACTATCACTCACCGATGGTCGATGAAAGGCTGGGCCTCAGGACGGATCTTACGCGCGACGGAGTCCATCCCAATGAGGCGGGCTACCGGGTCATGACACCACTGACCATGTCGGCGATCCAGGAAGCGTTACGAAAGTAGGGTTGCGCGCCGAGAGCTACTTCACCCAGTCCCTCACCTGCTGATAAACCGTAACGTCCGAGTACATGTCGCTGTGCGCGATGCACGCAGTCTGCGTGTTGGTTGCGCCTGTGAGGATGACGCTCTGCGGGGGCGTCGTGACCACGTCACACGGCGTCCACCACGTGGCGTAGCGGGGGGAGCCGGGAGTCTCGTCGTCCGCGTTCAGCGCCGTCAGGAACGCTGATCCTGGCCGCATCTCGAGGCAGGACACCAACCCGCAGAGGTTGGCGGTCGCGGTTCCGTGATTCGGCGTCGCCAGCGAGACGAACGCGTCAATCTTCTCACTGCCACCTAGACTCTTGGCGAAATAGCGCGATGACAATCCGCCCATCGAATGCGTGATCATGTCCACCTTCGTCGCGCCGGTCGCGGAAAGAAGGCTATCCACCTTTGTCTGTAGTATCGCCGCGATCGACGAGTTCGACTGATTGCTGTCGTATGTCCAGGTGACGAGCGGTGTATCCACCCAGCCGTCCGCCGTCAGCCGGTTGATCATCGTCGTCCAGATTGCGCCCGATGACTCGAAGCCGTGGACGAAAATGACCGGATCGTGCCGGACACTGATCGTCGCCGATGCGCTTACCCCCTCCGATGTCGCGGTAATCGTGGCCGAGCCGAATCCGAGAGCGGATGCCAGACCCGCTGGCGTTGTTGCTACCGCGCTGGGATTGCTCGATGACCATGCCACCGCTCGCCCGGTAAGCGTTCGCCCCTGTGCGTCTCTGGTGACCGCCGAAAGCTGAGCCGAGCGCCCGGAGAAGAGGGACGCAGTCCCGGGTGTGACGTCAATCGATCCTACGGGAACCGGTGTCATCGAGTCTCCGCTGCATCCCAATGCCAGGACGCTGAGCGCGGCCATTCTCAACGATTGACGCATTTTCGATTGAGAGCGGGGAACCGGCAAATCATACGCGCCGGCCATCGCCGGACAGCCACCCGCCGGTGAAACCTGCCGCCCGCAATCCGGCGACGATGTAGGGGCATTCACGCATCAACTGCCATATCAACCCCGACTTATAGTTCTCGACCATGGCGACGATCGGGCCCTCGTTGATACCAAAGTGCCACGGTGACACCCAGCCATTAGGTAAACCACCCGGCTCGACAAACGTCGGATTGAACGCCGCCTTGAAACCGTACTGATGCTCGCCGGTGCGCCGCCAGCGCGTGAAGTCCGCGATTGTCGGCACCGTGATCTCCGGCGCAAACGGCAGCGAAGCAACCGCGGCCCACGGAGCGATCGTACCGTCGTCGGGTCCGTATGGCACGGCCCGCCCAGCGTAGTCGAAGAACCGTCGCTCGATACCATCGAGCTTGCGGGTGAACTCACCCGGGCCATCGCTCGCCGTAATCCCCCAGCAGAACTCGCCGTAATGCGCAAATTCGCGGGGATTGCGGATGCAGTACTGCTGCTGGACGAGCGTGGCGCGCCGGCTGTTCTCGAAGTAATCGATGCCGTGCTCGCGCATGAACTCATCCTGGATGCCACGAAAATCGATCCACACATGGGAGAGTTGATGCGTGAAGAGCGGTCCGGCATACAGATATTGAATGTCGTATATGGTCTTCCACTCATACGTCGACAGCCACGCCCGGTAGCTTTCCGCCGGAAGCGGATAGGTCGGTGAGGCGAGCCCGAGCACGTATAGCAGCATTGCCTCGTCGTAGCCTTCCCATCGGTACGGAAGGAATCCGCTCTCCGGCTTCCAGCCGTGCGTCACCGTGACTCCGCCGTTCTGAGCCCACTGCCAGTCGACGCGGGCGTACAGACGGTCCGCCAGGTCGCGAATCTCGCGCTCGCCCGGCGTGTTTTCGTTGAAGTAGGCCGCGGACGTCAACATGCCGCCCAGCAACAGCGCGGAATCGACAGTCGACAACTCGCATTGCCACACACGCGCGCCGCTCTGCATGTCGAGGAAGTGATAGTAGAAGCCCTTGTAACCGGTCGCGTCGGGCTCGGGCCCCTGCTTGCTTTGCCAGAAAAACCGCAGCGTTTTCAGAGTTCGTTCCACGGCCTCGGCGCGCGTGACGAACCCTCGTTCCACACCGGCAGGATACGCGGTGAGCCCCAACCCGACCGCCGCGATACTCGCGGGCCAGTCCGGACAGGTTTTGTCGAGCACCAATCCGTTGCTCGTGTTTGTCTCGCGCAGGAAGTACTCGAAGGCGTTCTGCTGAATGGTGCCGATCATCTGCGATTCCGTTTCGCGCGAAGCATGCTGTATTATCATTTGCTGCGTGCTCGCCTCCGTATCTGTTGGTCGAGACTTCCGCGCACTACCGCGCCACTGGAGCGAAGGGAATGACCCACATTCCTTTCAAGGTAACCGCACCAGAAGCATATCGGGCGACGATTCGATTTGAGGCAGGCTACAACCAGGTAATCATTGCATGAATTGAGTTCTATCTACTTGTAGGAGAAACCATGGCAGATCGGCTTTCGGCGCTGGAGCAGCAACTCCTGGAATTGCAGCAGAGGCTGGAGAAGCTGGAAACGCGCATGGACGCCGGTGTGTTGGCGGCCGGGCAAGCTCGGAACGTCCCCGGCATTTCCGCCGCGCAGAAGCCGGTTACTGGTGAAGATGAAGAGTTGGCAGCAATCACTTTCAACTTCACTTCCTTTCTCGCGCTTTCAGGACGGAGCCTCATCATCCTGGGAGGCGCGTACCTGATTCGGGCCATAACCGAAAGCCGCACGCTGCCTGCACCGGCAGGAGTTGCGCTGGGACTGGCCTACGCAGTGTTGTGGATCCTTGCCGCAGGACGCGCAGCGGCAAAAGGCCACAGGGGCGATGCAACGTTCCATGTCGTGGTCGCGGCCGTCATCGCCTTTCCTCTCATCTTCGAAGCCACGGTTCACTTCCATTTTCTAGGGGCTGAATCCAGTGCGGCTGCTCTGGCTCTCTTGTCGGCCCTTTCGCTCGTGATCGCGTGGCGGTTCAACCATCAGATCATGGCCTGGATCATTACTGTGGCCTCTCTGATCACCGCCGTGGTGCTCGTGGCAAACACCGGTGTGGTGCTCTCGTTCCTGGCTTTCCTGTTAGTGCTGGGGCTTGCCACCCTGTGGCTGGGATACGACCGGCATTGGACCCTGCTGCGCTGGCCCGTGGCCATTGTGCTGGACTTTGTCGCGCTTGGTCTCGTGCTGCGCGCCATTGGACCGGAGCGGCAAGAGCCACCCGCCATGGTCATAGGTCTGCTCATGGTATTGATGGGCAGCTACATCGCGAGTTTCGCTGTGCGAACCCTCGTTCGCGGCCGCGATGTACTGCCGTTCGAAATCTTCCAGACCGCCGCTACCCTTTTTCTGGGACTCGGTGGATCGATCGTCGTTGTGCGGGCCACCCACACGGCAGCCGAACCGCTTGGTGTGATCAGTCTCGCTCTCGGCGTGGGGTCCTATGCGGTGGCCTACGCCTTCATAAGCCGGGCGCACAGGAAGAGCGTGAATTTCTATTTCTATACGGCTCTGGCGCTGGTGTTCACGCTGGCGGGCCTACAGCTCCTCCTCGCAGACATCCCGCTTATTCTCTCATTCTGTGCGCTTGCCGTGATCGTCACGCTGCTGGGGAGACGATTCAACCACCCGGCGTTGCTGCTTCATGGATTCGCCTACCTGTTGGGAGCCGCGTGGGTTTCCCGCCTGTTGAACGATGCGGAATCGTCCATCCTCGGTAATGCGGCGGCCCGCATTCGGGAGTCCGGATGGATTGGATGGCTGGTGCTGCTGTCCTCCGTCGGATGTGCACTCACCCTGAATCGCAAGCGCGAATCTCAGGTGGTTCTCATGACCCGCGTGGCCCGGCTGGGGCAGGTAGGACTTCTGGCGCTCCTGCTCGGTGGAACGACCATTTACCTTGTCGTGCTCCTGATCACCAACATTCTCGGCCATTCTCTCGAACAGGGCGGGATCGCCACCATTAGAACGGTGGTGCTCGCTTTTTCCGCCGTCGCTCTGGCGGCCAGCGCTCATCGTTGGAAGATCCATGAAATGGGGTGGCTGGCCTGGGTCCTCCTGGGAGGAGCGGGTCTCAAGGTACTTGTCGAGGATCTGCGGTTTTCCGGCCCTTCATTGCTTTTCCTGGCCTTCGCCGCGATCGGCATCGCATTCATTTTTGTGCCCCGGCTCCTGTCGAAGCCGCGACCGGAGAATCGTCCGGAATAGACTTCAAGCACGAAATCTGCGGTTCACCTCGGCACCCGGGGAAAGGCCAAGGCGAAGGGAGTCAAGGCGGCGGGGCCTATCGGAACGGTCTATACGCTGGCCTCGGCGCTTTCAGATGTAGCAGAGGGCTCGGAACTGTCCGAGCAGCACAAAAAATGGTCGAAGGAGCTCGACTCCCTTGAAGAATGCGCCGCCAATCCCACCAACCAGGTTGCCAGGAGCGATCCGAACTATTCGAAGAATACCGTCGCCAAGATTCGATCGGCCCGCGGCGAGCTGACGGAAGTCACTGGCGTCCGGTTCCTCAACAAGATGACCGAAAAAGGCGCCGATCTGACTCCCGTGACGGCGGTCCTGGCGATCGGTTTGAAACAAGGATTCGCCTGGAGCGAACAGACTTTGGACGACTACAGCAAGAACACGATCATGAGAGAGGCCGAGGCCGCCGTCGTCGCCTGCGAAGGTCCCGAGCCCTTAAAGGGCAATCTTGACGTCACGTGGGAATGGACGCTGCCCCTGGGTAGAGGCGCGACCGAACATGAAATCAGACATCTCGTGGCCGACGTGAGTTGGGTAGTGCATAGGAGTTCTCCTCCAGAATATGTCTCGCAAGGCACCTACACCTACTCGATGATCCGAACCGCGCTTAAGTGCACCACAAAGGGGTCCGCGAAGGGAAGCGTCACCAACAAGGGCGGTATAGAGGTCATAGAAAACGTGGACAACCCCTATCGCTACGTGGCTCAAGGCGTTGTTGACCAAGAGGTGACGAACACCACGAATTGCGGCGCCTCCGGCAAGAGTATCGACGCCATCGATTGGTTGCCCCACATCGAGGGCACTCCGGGCACCGGCGGCAGTATCGCAGGTGTGCAGACCAAAAAGATCCCGGGCGGCACCGTGATTATTAAGTATGATTTTGCCCTGCCTCCGGCGAAGTAGCCACCTCGATGTCGGATTTCTCCAATACGGCGCTCACTCAGCCCTGTAAGCTGCGGCCTACAACTAGTTCCTCGACAAGGAGGCGGGGCGTCTTCGGCCGAGCTCCTGCTGACGCTGGACGTGTTGCGCGCCGAGCTTGCAGGGCTCGACTTGCTGCGCGCGGTGGAAATCGAGCACAACATTCACGAGGGCGCGCTGCACGCTGGCCGGAGTGCAGTGGTCCAGGTCATCGCAAGAAAGCCAGGTTGACCTAACCAGTCCCCGCCATCGACGC
>DATBZT010000329.1:0-2247 GCA_036513055.1 Gemmatimonadaceae bacterium
CCGATAGATCGGCCACTGGCGTGTTCGGCATCGAGGCGGCCGCCGATCTGGCGGCTCAGTCCAGCCTTCAGCTGAACCATGTTCCGCTGGCGCGGACGCCACAGGAAGCGGTCGAGAACAGGGTCCGCGCATTCGAGCGCACGAAGCTGACCCTGCGCACACGTTTCACTCCGTTCGGCGCGTCACGGCTTTCTGCCCGCCGCAGCGCTCAGGTTTCTCAGCTGGCCGCGCCGGCCGTCGGTGACACAATCAACATCAAGATTCCGAACGCAGCGACCACCGATCTCTGCGACAGCTTCATCTCGACACAGGCTATAGTTGCTTCGGTGAGTCAGAAGGCTATCCTCATGGTCGACACTCTCGACGGGCCGCCGGCTTCGCTGTTCACACAGGCCCAGATGGACTCGATCACGTCGGAATTCGACCTCGTCACCTATCCCACCGACGCCGCCTATTTCAACACACCCACGGATGTCGACGGAAATGGCCACATCATCATGCTGTTCACTGGCCAGATCAACAAGCTGACCCCGCCGAACTCTCCGCCCACCGCCGGATTCGTGGGCGGGTTTTTCTTTGCGGGTGATTTTTTCCCGGTTGTTGCCACTGCGCAAGCGCAGGCCTGTCCACAGAGCAACGAAGCGGAAATCTTTTATCTGCTCTCTCCCGATCCCACCGCAAAATTCGGCAACATTCGCTCGACCAGCTCGGTGCGTCAGGGAACGCGCGGCACAATCGCGCACGAATTCCAGCACATGATCAACGCGGGGAATCGCTTCCAGAACCCGCTGGTGGGCAACTTCGAGTCGACATGGCTAGATGAGGCGCTCGCACACTTCGCGGAAGACGCCGTCGGTCGCGTTCAGCGCGGTTTCGGCGACCTCCAGGCGCTGACCTTCAACGACGTGCTGCCTTGCAACAGCTGCTCGCAACGCGACGATTTCAACGCGTTTTTCTTCCAGAACCTCGCGCGCCTCACTGACTGGATGAACCAGCCCGACCATTTCTCGCCGATCAGCGATTTGGCGGACACGAGTCTGGCGACGCGTGGAGCGGCGTGGGCGATCGTCCGCTATGCGGCCGATAACTACTCAGGCGGACTTCCACGCAGTCTCACGCGGCTGCTCGTGGCCGGACCAGATACGGGAGTCACGAACTTCGTCGCCGCCACCAAATCCCCGATCGATACGGTGGTGAAGGGGTGGCTCGTGTCGATGTACGCCGACCACCTGGGAATTGCCGGGCTCGATCCGAAGTACCAGTACCGCTCGTACAATTTCCGCAGCGTGATGCCGCCAGTGGCGCAGTCCGTACTCAGTCAATCAGTCGCGACGTATCCCTTGCGAATTCAGGCCATCGGCAGCGGCACTGACAACATCTCGTCGATGAACCGCTCGGGCACCGGCTCGTACTTCCGGCTCACCGTCGCGGCGGGCGCGGGGGCGAAGAACGTGAAGATTCTGAATACTTCCGGCACCACCACCGCGAGCTTTTTAGGCGAGCACATCTACGTGCTTCGCGTCCAATAGTAGGGATAGAAGGCGGCTAGGCGCTGGCATCCACAAAACCGAAGCACGCCGCCGGAAAGGCTCCTAGCCAAGCTGCTGCAAAGCTTTGAGCCCCCTGCTTTGGTATTCTCATGACCAGTTGCGCCCCTCAATCTCACCCCGGAATCACGCGTCCCGGAGCGCAGCTATCGGCGTCTCCCTGAACACGTCGCGTCCGGCGAGCAGCCCGATGAGCAGCGTGAGCGCCACGATCGCCGCCGCGATTCCAGCAATGGGCAAAATCGCCGGCGCGAATGGCGTCTTGAAGATGTAGCGCACGACGGCCCAGCCCCCGGCCAGCGACAACAGCATTCCAGTGAGGCCGCCCATCAGGCCGAGCAGGGAGTACTCGGCGAGAAGAATGCGGGCGATCTGCCCGCGCGTGGCGCCCAGAGTTTTGAGCAGCACGCCCTCGCGAACCCTCTCGCGCCGCGTCGCCGACACCGCGCTGAACAGAACCGGGATTGCGACAGCGAGGCTGAAGAGCGCCATGAACCGGATTGCGAGCGACACCTTCCCGACGATCTTGTCCACCGTGCGCTTGATCGCGGTAAGGTCGATGCTCGACACGTTCGGGAATCGGTTCACCACTTCGCGCTGCAGGAGCGCGACGGCGGCGGGATCCTTCACCTGCGCAAGCAGCACGTACTGGTTCGGCGCTCCCTTCAGCACGGGCGGCGCGAACACGGCGAAGAAATTG
>DATBZT010000330.1:0-3079 GCA_036513055.1 Gemmatimonadaceae bacterium
CCAGCAAATCATCGGCAGCGCGGAGCCCAGATACACGGGTGGCTTCACCAACGATTTGACATTCGGGAACTTCGGCCTCTCGGTCTTCATCCAGTTCTCGCAGGGAAACAAGATCTACAACATCACGCGAGCACTGCTCACGAATGATGCCGGGAACAGCAATCAGCTCACCGATGTGCTACCCGCACAAAGCGCAGGGGCCAACGGCATACCGGTCCCGAAAATCGGCAACACTTACGACACACGACCATCTACACTGTTCGTCGAGGATGGCTCGTACATTCGCGGTAAGAGCATCCGCCTCGGTTACCGCCTGCCGTCATCGCTGCTCCAATCGACGCGGGCCGGCCATCTTCAGAATGCGGAGATCTATCTGAGCGCGCAGAACTTCTTCACCAGTACGAAGTACACCGGGTATGATCCGGAGGTGAGTGAGTATGCCACCAGCGTCCTCGCTCAGGGCATCGATTTCGGCACGTATCCGCAGACGCGACAATTCATCTTCGGCTTCACTACCGCCTTCTAGCGCGACGGAGTCACGCGAATCCTATGCATACCAATAATCATCTCAAAGCATTCCGCCGGAAGACCGCGATTCTAAGCTGTCTCACCGCGCTGTCGGTCGCGGGCTGCGATCAGTTCCTCGAGCCCAAGCCCACCGATGTACTCGCACCCGAGAACTTCTACCGGTCGGCCGCTGACGCGGTCTCGGCCGTCAACTCGGTATACTCGCAGTCACAGTGGGTGTACTTCTGGATCTGGTACGAGTCCGACGTTGCCTCGGACGACATTTTCGCCACGCCGAACTACGGGGCGGACGGACACCAGCTCGCATCGTATACCTTCGATCCGACGCTCTGGTCGATCGACGACCTGTGGACCAACGCCTACATCACGATCAACAAGGCGAACATCGTCCTCGACCGGGTACCACCGATCGAAATGGACGTTACCGAGCGCAATCGTGTGCTCGGCGAGGCACACTACCTGCGCGCGCTGATGTACTTCCAGCTTGTCCGGATGTTCGGCGACGTTCCGCTGATGGAGCACGAGGCGAAGTCGGTGGCCGATGCGAAGATCGCGCGAACCCCCGCCGCGCAGGTATATGCGCTGATTGTGAGCGATCTACAGACGGCGATGACCGATCTTTCGCCGTCTTACTCCGGAGCGGACCTTGGCCGCGCCACTTCCGGCGCCGCGACGTCGCTGCTCGCCAAAGTTTATCTCAACCAGAAGGACTACAACAACGCGGCCAAGTTCGCGGGACAGGTGATGTCCTCCGGGCAGTACTCACTCAACGCGCGCTGGCTCGACAATTTCAAAATCTCGGACGAGTTCGTAAATCCGGAGAGCATCTTCGAGATCAACTACGGCGCGCCGGAGCAGACCCCCGGCGTCGTAGGCAGTGTTCAGACGCTATTCAGTCTTCCTTCCGGATTCCCGGGCGGGGATGCGTACGGCCTGATGCAGGTGAATCCGGACCTGATAGCGCTTTACTCCGCGAACGATCAGCGTGGGAATGGCGCCACCTACATGACGTCGCCCTATGTAACTGCGCTGGGTGACACCGCAACATGGGGAGTGCCGAACGGCGCGGCATTCCACAAGTGGCTTGACGAAACGGACAGCAAGGACATGACCGCCCGCTCCTGGCAGCAAATGCCGAACAACTGGATCATCCAGCGGTACGCGGACGTCGTGCTGATCTACGCCGAGGCGGTGAACTCGGGTGGCACCGCGATCAACGGGCCGGCGGAGGCGGCGCTAAACCAGGTTCGTGCGCGCGCTGGGATTCCGGCTGTTTCCGGTCTTGGTGCGGCCGCGTTGACAGATTCCATTCGCGTCGAGCGCCGGCGTGAGTTCGCGTTCGAAGGCCAGCGCTGGTTCGACTTGTCGCGCTGGGGAATTCTCGATGCCATAGTCAAGGCGAAGACCCAACAAATGCAGACACTCTTTCCCGGCGAGACGCTGGTTCATGGCGCGCCAAGCAATCTCTTTCCCATACCGAACGGGCAGATCAACAGCAACGCTCTCTTGACGCAGAACCCAGGCTGGTGACGCTTCAGGCACTATTCTGCGGTCGTCGCGCCCGCCGTGTCTCCTGCGTCGTCTTTGCCGGATTCGCGGCAGGGTGCGGAGGCAGTACAGCAGCCGCCCCCGGAGGCGGCGGAACGCCTTCGGGTCCCGCGGCGGAGGTATGGCTCACCACGGCGGACCAGTCGCGGCTGCTCTCGCAGCAGCCCGATGTAGTCATCCGATCAGGGGCTGATGCATCATCCATAGTCATCGATGTGGATGAGGGAACGAGCTATCAGGAGATTGTCGGCTTTGGCGCGGCGATGACCGATGCATCGGCATTTCTCATCCAGCACAAACTCGGCGCCCAACACGATGCCATTCTCCACGAGCTGTTCGGCCGCAATCCCGGCATCGGCTTGAGCTTCGTGCGCGTACCGATGGGTGCGTCGGACTTCTCCACGCACCATTACAGCTACGACGACATGCCGGCCGGCCAAACCGATTCCGCGCTGGCAAACTTCTCCATCGCTGAAGATCGCGTCGATAAGCTACCCGCGCTCAAGGCAGCCCTGGCGATCAACCCGCGGCTCAAGCTCGTCGCCTCGCCCTGGAGTCCGCCGGGCTGGATGAAGACGACGGGAAGCCTGATTCAGGGCACCCTTCGCCCGGAGTTCTATGATTCCTTTGCGCAATATTTTCGCAAGTTCATCGAAGGGTACACGGCGGAAGGAGTACCGATATTTGCCGTGACAATGCAGAACGAGCCTGCGTTTGAGCCCGCGGACTATTCGGGCATGCGGCTCGATCCGCCCGCCCGCGCCGAGGTGATTGGCAAGCACGTCGGACCACTCTTCGAACAAGCGGGCATTCCGGCGTTGATTCTCGACTGGGACCACAACTGGGATCTCCCGAGCTCCCCGCTTGCTGTGCTCGCCGACAGCGCCGCGCGAAAATATGTGAGTGGCGTTGCCTGGCACTGCTATGCCGGCAGCGTGGGCGTGCAGGAGAACGTGCATGCGGCGTATCCCTCGAAAGATGCCTACTTCACCGAATGCTCCGG
>DATBZT010000331.1:0-2706 GCA_036513055.1 Gemmatimonadaceae bacterium
CGCATCGTGGCCACGTCGATGCGGCCGCTCAGCTCCGTCAACGCGGCAATGGCAGCCGGCTGATCGCGCTGGAGCCGGCGACTCACCACTGCCGCTGCTTCATACGGTGGAAAGAAGCGCTTGTCATCGCGCAGAACAACCAGATTGTATTTCGCTATGAACCCGTCGGTGGAGTATCCGTCGATGACGTCCACCGCTCCCGCGGCAAGTGCCTGATACTTCACGGCCTGCCCAAGCGGCCGCACACTTCTGAATGACATGCCGTACGCCGAGCGCAGACCCGGCAAACCGTCTTTCCTCTCGATGAAATCTGCGGAAAGGCCAGCGGTGAGATTCGGCGCGGTGCGCGCCAGATCGCTCAGCGTCGCGAGCGAATACTTCGTCGCTGTTTCGCGCCGGACAGCGATGGCGTATGTGTTCTCGAACCCAAGAGGAGGCAGCCACCTAACGCCGAAGCGCGAAAGAGACTCGCCCGCAACGCGCGCGAAAACACGCGCGGGGTCAGGCTCGGGCGCTTCGTGCAATACCGCCAGCAATCCTGTGCCTGTGTATTCAGGATAGACGTCAACGCGTCCGGACTGGACGGCCGTGAACGCGACCTGGGTTGCTCCAAGTCCGGGGCGCCGGTCAACGGTGAATCCGCGACGTTCGAGCAGCTGCGCGAACAGTTCGGCGAGAATGAATGACTCTCCGAACGGTTTCGAGGCGACAACCACCGGGCGACCAACGGCTGGAGGTGCAGGTGCCTGAGCGGGGGCCACCGCGGAGACGAGACAGGTGGCGAGAAATGCGACCCATGTCAACGCGAGCCCGGCGAGCCGCGGAAAGCGATGCACTATTGCGACCCGATGTCGGCGAAAGCCAACAGCCGCTGGACGTATTCCGTGGCGGGCTGAGCGCGCAGCGTGGCCCCATCAGCCATCTGCTCTATTCTGCCTTCGCGAAGAACGGCGATGCGATCGGCAAGAAAAAATGCTTCACGAAGGTCGTGTGTGACGAGAACGGTTGTCGGTCGCTCGCGCTCGCGGATGAGGCGGAGCTGGCGCTGCAGCTCGGCGCGCGTAATTGCGTCGAGAGCGCCGAATGGCTCGTCCAGCAGTAGAAGCTTCTGGCCGGCAGCGAGTGCGCGCGCCATCGCGACTCTCTGTCGCTGCCCGCCGGACAGCTCGTGCGGCCACCGCTTGCCGATCGTCGCTGCGTCAAAACCAACTGCCTCGAGCGCTTGCGTGGCCCGCTGCGCCGAGTCGGTCATTTCGCAGAGCACTGGAACGAGAGCGACGTTTCGCGCGACAGTCCAATGTGGGAGAATGCCCCCGTCCTGCGGTACGTATCCAATCGAGCGCCGCAGCTCGACTGCATCGACCGAGCGGGTGTCGCGTCCGCCTATCAGTATCGTCCCGGTGTCCGGATCGTGTAGCCGGTTGATGCAGCGTAGCAGTGTTGTCTTTCCCGAGCCGCTCTCGCCCACCAGCGCGACGCATTCGCCCGCGTTGACCGTTAGACTGACGCCGGCGAGCGCCTCGACGTCCCCGTGGCGTTTGGATACGTCTTTTATCTGGAGCGCGGCGCCTGATTCAGCTCCAGTCATCGCCGGGCGACCGCCCCTGACGCGTGTACCGATCGAAGAATTCAGCCGCCGAATCCAGATCGGCCGCGGACAGGTAGGCCTCGCCGAGGGCTTTGCATCCGGTGAGCGCAATGTCGGTGAGCTCGATCGATTTCCCGCGAATGGCAGGATCGGTGAGGCCTGCGCGGCCCGCTGTCTCGAGCAGCGCCTGGTCCGGGGCAACAAGCAAGTCGGCCGCCGCCTGGTTTGCGGCATCGTCGTAGGTCAGGCCGGCAATGAAAGCAATTGGCGCAGCGAGCTGATCCGGCGGAACAGCATCGGCCGACCGCAGCTCGAAGTAATGTCGCGGGCGCACCTCGGGAAATAGAGTCGACAGGTGCACTTGCCAGTCTTCCACCGCAGGCTCTCCCGAGCGGAGCCACTCGGCAAACGACGGATACGGCGGGCCGCCGCCGTACATCATTGCTCCCGCGCCGAGGGCAAAGCGCAGATACGCGCTGGCTGGATCATCGGTATCTGCCGGCAACCCGGTGCGAGTTGGATCGAGTGTTCGCCAGAGATACGCACGTTGACTCCGCTCGCCGTTCGCTCTGCCGGCGTAGACCGGCGAGTTGGCGAAGATTGCCGTCACGTAGGGCGCGAGAGAGTTGAGAAAACGCCATCGCTCGTACGGATGCAGCCCGGTTTCGACGTTCACCTGGAGTGACGCGGTCTGGCGCATCATCCTCGCTCCGGACGGGCCGATCGAATCGAAGTAGCGGGTCATTCGCTCGTAGCGGGGCCGGTGAAGCTGGAGCGCGACATCGTCGATGTCGTTGTATGGATCTACGCCAATCGCTTCGAGCGAGATGCCTTTGCGGTCGAATGTGACGGTCATCAACTCGACGGCGCATTGAAGATCGCGGATGAGCTGAGAGGCGGTGGGCGCTGTGGCGCTGCTCAATTCTATCTGGCCGCCTGGCTCGAAGGAGACGCGCCCGCCATCGGGGAGCGACCAGGATGGCGGATCGGGATCGGCGGGGATTTCGGTCCATCCCGCGTGAGCCGCAATCGTTCGCAATGCGGATAGCGACCCTTTTCGATCACTGTCCGCAACCGGAATAAGCCGCCCTGTGTCAACGTCGAACGGAATCAATTCC
>DATBZT010000332.1:0-3229 GCA_036513055.1 Gemmatimonadaceae bacterium
GACTATTCGCAGCGCCACGTTGCTTTCTGTGTTTCTGTGTTTCTGTGGCACACTGACCACAAGCCCCTACCCTCGGCTTCGCGTGCGCCCTTGAACAAACCGCTCGATCAAATCGACTGTCCGGAGCCGCGACAACGAAGCCGGTCGTGTGCCGATCACCCGTTGAGCCGTCACCGCAAGGTGCGATGACGACGCGAAGCCGAGGATTCGGGCGATGTCCAGGATGTCGAGTCCGGGATTCTTGGCCAGCTCCGCGGCGCTGAGCATCCTCACGAGATCGATCACGCGCTTGAGGTTGGGTGCGCCGGGAACAGAAAAATTCCGGCTCAGATGCTCCCGGCTCACTCCGGCGGCTTTCGCAAGTGCGCTCGTGCGCACCGGCCGGCCACCGCAGGATACGATTGCGCGCCAGGTAGCGAGCTGCATTGGCGCATCCAGCCGGAGCGCCGGCGGAGGATCGGCGAGGGCGGCGTAGAATCTCGCCGAGAAGGTTTGTGGGGCGACGAGGTCGCGCGCCACCGGCTCATCCATTCCGTCCGCGATTACGTCGCAGAATTCCATCGCCGCGCATCGGGCGACGGCTGGCGCATCGGTGGCCCGGAGGGGACTGATGGCAAAAAAAGGAGCGCTCGGGAATTCCAGCGCCAGCGCCGCGACTTTCCAGGTCTCCTCGCCTGTCGCGCCGTTGGCGGGAGTGGGCAGGGTTCCCTCGCCTGCCGCGCTGCCGGAAGCAGCCGACATTCCCGCGAGTGCGACCGGCGACCCGATATCCACCAGGGCCGCGTCCACCAGCACCCGATGGAGCACTGAGGAGAACTCGGCGGCGTCGCGCGCGGCGATGATGCGCCATTTGCGCTTGGGGAACGAGGTGCGCACGAGGGCGCGGGCGCGCTCACGGGACGCGAATGTGAGGATGGTCGGGAGCTCCGCGCCATCCATCACCGTGGCTTTAGACACCGGCGGTCGCCATGTCGAGGCTGGGACGTCCCTCGATGAACTGGCGAACGATGGGGTCCGTGGTATGCTTGATCTCCTCGACCGTGCCCACCTGGCGGACCTTTCCCTCGTACAGCATCGCAATCCGCGACCCGACGGTGTAGGCGCTTCGCATGTCGTGGGTGATGACGATGCTCGTGACGCCGAGCTTCTCGCGCGTCCGCACCATGAGTTGGTCAATCACGGCACTGGTGACGGGATCGAGCCCGGTGGTGGGCTCATCATACAGTATGTACTTGGGGCGCCGGGCGATGCCGCGGGCAATGCCCACCCGCTTCCGCATTCCTCCCGAGAGCTCGGCCGGCATTTTCGTCTCGACGCCGGGGAGGTCGACGAGTGCCAAGGATTCCGTCACCCGGGCGGCAATCTCCTTCTCGCTGAGTTTGTGCTCTTTTCGCAGTCCCATGGCGACGTTGTCGCCGATGCTCATCGAGTCGAACAACGCAGCGAACTGGAACACGTATCCGACCTGCGAGCGAAGTGCGTAGAGGTCGGTGCGGTTCAGCTTTGGGACTTCCTTGTTGTCCACGAACACGGTGCCGGAATCGGGCTCGAGCAGGCCGACGATGTGCTTGATGGCGACTGATTTGCCCGACCCCGAGTAGCCGATGATCGCCATCGTCTCGCCTTCTGCGATGTCGAGCGAGAATCCTTCGAGGACTTTTTTCTCTCCGAACGACTTGTAGATGTCAACGATCCGGATCATGTGGCTAATCTAACCGCCGCGGACCCACGCTGGTGCGCGATGGACGGGGAAGCGACCACGGAGCCCACAGAGCACACGGAGGAGTTCGTCATGCCCCCCAACCCACTCTCTCCGTCACTTTTTTCAAGGTTTAACTCACCTTGGGCATCGAGGCCGTAGCCGCACGAGCAGTTCCAATAAGAAGACTCTGTGTGCTCTGTGTGCTCTGTGTGCTCTGTGGTCCCTTCCCCACGGGTCAAATCGTAGCAAGAAAAAAACCCGGATGCATTCGTCATGCACCCGGGCTCCGCTTTCCATTGAAATCGATTGTTACGCGGCGAAGCTTCCCAGCGCTCGGCCCACATCGCCTTCGCGGAGGCGTTTGAGTGCCCGGTCGCGGAGCTGGCGGACTCGCTCGCGGGTGACGCCGAGCATCGAGCCGATCTCTTCGAGGGTGTGCTCGCGTCCGCCTTCGAGTCCGAAATAGAGGCGCAGTACCTTTGCATCCCGGGGAGGCAATGTCGCTAGTGCAGTCTCGATCTCGTCATTGAGGAAGCGGTTCATTGCCTCCTCCTCAGTGTCGGGCATTTCGTCAGCGACGAAGCGCTCGATGAGTGACCGGTCGCCTTCGGGGTCCATGGGCGCATCGAGTCGAACGTCGCCAGTATTCAGAGCGGCGAGCGACTGAACGACGTCCACCGAAAGTCCTGTAAGGTGCGACAGCTCTTCCGGTGTGGGTTCCCGCCGCATTTTCTGACGAAGGATTTCCGACGCCTTGATGATACGTGACAGGTCAGCCGTGCGGTTGAGTGGAACGCGAACCGTGCGGCCCTGGCGTGCAAGCGAGCTCAGGATGGCCTGGCGGATCCACCACACGGCGTAGGAGATGAATTTTACGCCCTGATCGGGGTCGAACTTCCGGGCAGCCGTGAGCAGGCCGACGTTCCCCTCGCCGATCAGGTCGATCAGCGGGAGTCCGCGGTTCTGGTACTTCTTTGCCACGGAGATGACGAAGCGCAGATTGCGCTTTACCAGCTCCTGGAGCGCGTCCTGGTCACCCGCGCGAATTTTCCGGGCAACCTCGATCTCTTCGTTTCCCTTGAGGAGCGGATAAGTGCTCACCTCATAGAGATACTGATCGAGGATGTCGCGCTCGGGTTCGGACGGCGCGATTCCCGGAGCCGCCGCACGGCGGCGGCGTTTTACTTCAGCCATTGTTGAACACCTCTAGGTCCTTAGCCAGAATTTCTATCTATTAGACGCGGCTTGTGGGCCGAGTGCAGCGAAATTGGCGCGTCAGGTGTCAAAAAGCCGCCTGACGCGGGTGCAGCATGCCAATACTGCATCAAAACATCTGTGATGCTAACGAATTGTTTATTGGTGCATTGGGCGCTGCAAGATACTGGCCGCGGTGAAGAACGTGAAGGCATTTTCTTGACTTCGGTTCTACCCTCGAATATTCTTCGCGGTTCCTCCCGCTTTGCTCGTTGCGAGAGGAAAATGCCGGGGGTGTAGCTCAGTTGGGAGAGCGCTTGAATGGCGTTCAAG
>DATBZT010000333.1:0-17338 GCA_036513055.1 Gemmatimonadaceae bacterium
GGCTTGTACGCGCTGACGCCAAGCCTCAGATGGGAGCGTGGCGTGTTCCGCCTTTCCGTTCATGTGCGGCGTCACCTGTCGGTGCTCGGGGCGCTCTTTCTCCTCGTGATGGCGTGGAGTTATCGCCTCGACGGATATCACCTCCTGGTGCGCGGTACGGGCATCAACGGGATGTTCTCCTACGTGGATCACCAGTGGCTCATTCCGGCGTACCTCTCACTCTCCGTGGTGGCCGTGGCCGGGGCAGCTCTCGTTCTCGTCAGCGGGTGGACGGGGCAGATTCGGGCCATTTTCTATACCGTCAGCGCAGTGCTCGTCTGCGCCGTCGCGCTGGATCTGGTTCTCCCTTCCGTCGCGCGCCGGATGGGCGGCTCGAGCGCAGACGCCAGGAATCAGCAGTCGTATGCCGCCACGCGGGCTGCATACACCCGGCGGGCATACGGTGAGGTTTCGGGTGCACCCGTCGTGGCTCGCGAGGTGCTGCGATTCGACTCGTTCGGCGACTCCGCCCGCTCGATGGCGCTCGTCGAGGAGGATCGGCGGCGGATACTGGTCTATCCGGGAGCCCGCGGCGCCGCGGTCGTTACCAACGCCGGCGCCATTGCGGCGCCGGCGCTGGGCGACGGCCTGAGCCGTCTTGCGCATGCCTGGGCGGAGCAGCGTCTGGACCTCGTGTGGAATTCGCTGCCCTCAAATGCCCGAATTGCACGGCGACGGGATGTTCGCGAAAGGGTGTCTGCGCTCGCTCCGGTTTTCGCTCAGGGCAGCAGCGTCTATCCCTCCTTCCTCGGTGATACGGTGGTCTGGATCGTCGAGCTCTACTCGGCGTCGGACCGGTATCCGCTGAGCACGCATTTCACGGTTGCCGGCGCTGACCGATCGTATTTCCGGCACGCGGGAACGGCACTCGTAAACTCCATGACCGGCAGGGTGACAATCGTTTCGGATCAATCACCCGACCCGATAGCCGTCGCGTGGCGTATGAGATTTCCGGCGATGTTTCGTGCCGGGCGTCCGGACATTCTCGACGCACTCACCGCAAACCCCGGCGGGACCGGCGCGAACGAGTCGGGACGCGAGCCATTTCCCACCGGAAGCGACAGTGTTTTCAGGCGTACGGTATCACGGTTGTACTCGCGCATGCGCCAGTCCCTCATGTCGGGCGATCTGAAAGGATTCGCGGCGGCCTACGATTCGCTCGGAGCGGTGATTCGCCATGAGTGATTCGGCGCCGCACACCGCGGTGGTCGCGCTTGGCGGAAACGCTCTCTCTCCGCCGGGCGAGCGTTCCACAATCACAGATCAGTTCAAGCACACGCGTGAAAGTCTCGCGCCTATCGTCGACCTGGCGCTCGACGGATGGCACCTCTGCATCGTTCACGGCAACGGCCCGCAGGTCGGCGACGAGCTGGTACGGAACGAAGTCGCGCGGGCTACCGTAGAGCCGCTCCCGCTCGGCGTTCTCGTCGCCGCAACCGCGGGGTGGATTGGATACATGATTCAACAATCCCTGGAGAATGCACTCAAGAAGGTCAACAGCAATCGGGGCGTTACGACGATCATCACACAGGTGCGGGTTGATCCGTCCGATCGCGCCCTGACCGAGCCGTCCAAGTTCATCGGCCACCAGATTCCCGAGGCCCGCGCAAAGGCGCTCATCGCCGAAGGCCAGGCGGCGAAAAAAGACTCGAACGGAATGTACCGCCGTGTGGTGGGCAGTCCCCAGCCGCTTGCCATTTACGATCTCGAGATCATCCGTCCGCTGGTCGAGAGCGGAACGATAGTGATCGCGTGCGGTGGTGGCGGCGTACCCGTTTACATCGATCCCGTCAAAGGGCTCGAGGGCCTCGACGCAATCATCGACAAGGATGCCGTCGCGGCCGTGCTGGCGACCCAGCTGGAGGCGGAGCTGCTGGTGATTCTCACCAACGTCGACGCCGTGTACGCGGACTGGGGAACTCCATCGAAGAGGCCATTGCCGCGGTTGACTGTCGACGAAGCGCGTGCGCTGGACTCTCGTGGTGCCTTCGGAGAGGGCAGCATGGCGCCAAAGGTTCGCGCCGCTGCGGACTTTGTCGCCGCCACCGGCGGCAGAGCAGTTATCGCCGAGCTGAGTCAGGGAATGGATGCGGTGCAGGGACGCGCGGGAACCACCATTGCCCGTTAACTTCATCCGATTCGAATCGGGTACCAGAGCGTCGCGCAAGCTACGCGTAACGGAGAACGAGTGAACATCCACGAGTATCAGGCAAAGGAAATTTTTCGCGCCGCGGGCATACCGGTTCCGCCGGGCGAGGTTGCCGTCACACCCGAAGAAGCCGAGCAAATCGCCCGCAAGTTCGGCGGAACGGTGGTGATCAAGGCGCAGGTTCACGCCGGCGGCCGGGGAAAGGCTGGCGGCGTCAAGCTCGCGAAGACACCCGAAGAAGCTCGCGAAACGGCGAAGCGGATTCTTTCGCTCACCATCAAGGATCTGCCGGTGAAGAAGGTCCTCGTCACGCCCGCGGCCGACATTGCCACCGAAGCGTACACCGGAGTGATCGTCGACCGCGCCTCCAAGCGCGCAGTGTTCATGGTGAGTCCCGCGGGTGGGATAGACATCGAAGAGGTTGCGGCAAAAACGCCGGAGAAGATCCTTCGGCATCCGGTAGACCCGCGCTACGGTCTGAGAACCTACGAGGCGATGCAGCTCGGGTTCTTTCTCTACAGCGACGTGAAGCAGGCACGGGCCGCCGCCAGAATAATGCAGCAGCTCTACTCCGCCTTCGTATCCAGCGGCGCCTCGCTGGCCGAGATCAATCCGCTCGTGACAACGCCGGCGGGCGACGTGGTCGCGCTCGATGCCAAGATGGTCATCGATGACAACGAGCTCGACCGCCGACCCGAAATAGCCGCCCTCCGCGACGAATCTTCCGAAAACCCGAGCGAAGTCGACGCGCGAAAGGCAAACCTGACTTTCATCAAGCTCGATGGAAACGTCGGGTGTGTCGTGAATGGCGCGGGGTTGGCAATGGCGACGATGGATCTCGTGAAGTATTACGGCGGCGAGCCCGCGAACTTTCTCGACATCGGAGGATCGTCGAACCCGGAGAAAGTCGTCAGCGCCCTGCGCATCATCACCTCGGACCCGAGCGTCAAGGCAATTCTGTTCAACATTTTCGGAGGCATTACAAGAACGGATGACGTTGCCAACGGCATCGTCACGGCAACAAAGCTCAATCCCCTCAAGGTTCCCATAGTGATCAGGCTGACGGGCACCAATGAAGAGATCGCCGTCAAGATTCTCCAGGAGAACGGCTTCTCGGCGATGACGGACATGGACGAGGCTGTAAAGAAAGCGGTCGCCCTGGCGACAGGAGAAAAGGCAGCGTGAGCATCTTCATCGACCGCGACACGCGGCTGATTGTTCAGGGAATCACCGGGCGCGACGGCTCATTCCACACCCGGCAGATGATCGAATATGGGACGAACGTCGTCGGAGGAGTCACCCCGGGGAAGGGCGGTCAGAAATTCGACGGCAAGGTTCCCATCTTCAACACCGTCGAGCAGGCGGTGAAGGAAACGGGAGCCAACGCGACGGTGATTTATGTGCCGCCGACCTTCGCCGCGGACGCAATGATGGAAGCCGCCGACGCCGGCATTGCCTTCATCGTATGCATTACCGAGGGCGTCCCAGTCCTCGACATGACGCGGGTTTATCCGTTCGTCAGAGAGAAAGGAGCGCGGCTGCTCGGACCCAACTGTCCGGGTCTCATCTCTCCGGGCAAGTCCAAGGTGGGGATAATTCCGGGACGCATTTGCGCTCCGGGTCCAATCGGCCTTGTCAGCCGGTCGGGCACCCTCACCTACGAAGTCGTGTTCCAGATGACACGTGCCAACATGGGGCAGACCACCTGTGTGGGCATCGGCGGCGATCCTATCAACGGCACCAATTTCATCGACTGTCTGGCGGCGTTCGAGGCCGACCCGGAGACCGAAGCAGTCGTCATGATTGGCGAGATTGGCGGAACCGATGAGCAGGAGGCGGCGTCATTCGTGAAAACGAAAATGACGAAGCCAGTGGTCGGCTTCATCGCCGGCCAGACAGCGCCGCCAGGCCGTCGCATGGGCCACGCCGGCGCGATCATTTCCGGCGCGGCGGGAACGGCCGCGGAAAAGATGGAAGCATTCGAAGCGAACGGGATCGGCGTCGCAAAGCGCCCGATTGACGTCGTGCAACTTCTTAAGTCGCGATAACCAAGTCACTACAGGACAACAATATGGCTGGTAGCAGGACTCTCACTATTATCAAGCCCGACGCGTTCGGCTCGGGCAAGGCAGGCAAGATCATCGCACATCTCGAGGACGCCGGTTTCCGAATCCTCGCATCGCGCGTAATTCATCTGACGGACGCGCAGGCCGGGGCCTTCTATGAAGTGCATCGGGACCGGCCGTTCTTTGCTTCGCTCACGCGGTTCATGACTTCCGGTCCGTGCATGCCGATGGTCCTCGAGCGTGACGATGCCGTGGCGTCGCTGCGCCGAACGATTGGCGCCACAGATCCCGCCGAAGCCGATGCCGGCACCGTGAGACAGCTTTACGCCGAGTCCAAGGAGCGAAATGCAATTCACGCTTCCGACTCCGACGAGAACGCCGAGAGTGAAGCCGGATTCTTCTTTTCGGCCACAGAGCTCCTCCAGGCGTCGTAGACCCGGGCCAATCGACCCGGGCCAATCGGCCTTTTCCCTGAAGGTTAAGGTCGCTAGCTTTAAGAACTTATGCTGTCCTTTGACATCCGCTCGCTGGAGTCGCAGGCAGCGCACGTGGACGGTACTTTGTCACCGGATGATCCGGTGTGGGAAGCCGGAGACCTGCGTCCTGCCGCACCCATTCATGTCGAGGGACGACTCTCCGCCGCCGGTCCAACCCGCTTTTATTTCACTGGGCGGCTGAGCGGGGTGAGCACGATGCCGTGCCGTCGCTGCCTCGAGGACGTCACGGTGGATGTGTCCGAGGAGGAGCATTTCATCTTCTCGGCTGAAGGCGAGGAAGGGTCAGACGATCCCGATGTGTTTCCGTTCGACCCCCGAGCCCATTCGCTCGACATGAAACCGGCAGTGAGGGAGGCGTGGCTTCTCGCCGCGCCGGCATTCGTTCAATGCCGCGATGATTGCAGGGGGCTCTGCCCGACATGTGGAACTGACCTTAACGCCGGCACGTGCGACTGCGAGCCGGTGACGACCGAAAGCCGCTGGGAAAGACTGCGCGCAATCCGCGACGACCTGTCCTAGAGCCATAAACCTACTTTTTTCCATCAAATGGCCGTACCGAAAAGACGTACCTCGAAGAGGAAGAAGCGTGCGCGGAACACGCACAAGACCGCTCCCGCAATTGCAATTCAGAAATGCCCACGCTGCCAGAGCATGAAGCGTCCGCACCACGTTTGCGAGGAGTGCGGCTATTACGACGGTGAGCAGCGAGTAGCAGCCAGGGAAGCATAGCGTTGGCGCGCATCGCGTTGGACGCCATGGGAGGTGATTTCGCTCCCAGGGCAACTATCGCCGGAGCGCTGCATGCACTTGCCGAGCTGGCGGATGATCACACCGTCCAGCTCGTCGGGCAAACCCAAGTCATCGAGAATCAGCTTGCCGAGCTTCTCAAAGCTGATTTTCCGGAGGGGGCGAGGCTGCGCGACCGCATTTCGGTCGTCGACGCGCCCGATACGATCTCCATGTCCGACAAGCCGACCGCCGCGCTGCGCAACGGCTCACACAATCCAATGTCAGTCGGGCTTCGCCTTCAGGTGGATCACGCCTCTGATGCGTTCGTGTCGGCGGGCAATACCGGCGCCCAGATGGCGGCGTCGGCACTGCTTCTCGGGCGGCACGCCGGGCTCACGCGCCCGGCGATCGCGACCCTTTTTCCGACCGCCCTCAGACCCATTGTCGTCATCGACTCCGGTGCGAACGTGGACTGCTCGGCCGACGAGCTGGTGCAGTTTGCGTGGCTGGGCTCCATTTACGCCGAGTCTGCGCTTGGCCGGGAAAACCCCGTCGTCGGTCTTCTCAGCATCGGCGAAGAGAAGGAAAAGGGTAACGCCGCGACAAAAGCGGCGCACCCCCTGTTCAAGACGGCCGGATTCAATTTTCAGGGCAACGTCGAGGGTCGAGATCTGCCGGCCGGTGCGAGCGATCGCGGTCCGATCGATGTCGTCGTCTGCGACGGGTTTGTCGGGAACGTGGTGCTCAAATTCTATGAGGCAGTGATGCCGATGATCGTCGCCCTTCTCACGGCCGATCCGGCGTTCGACAATGAGACGCTCGAAGCCGCGCTCGGCCCCCTGGATTCCACGTCATACGGTGGCGCGCCGCTGCTCGGTGTCAAAGGCGTAAGCATCATTTGTCACGGCAACTCGTCGCCGAAGGCCATCAAGAACGCAGTCAAGGTCGCCGTCCGCGCCGTTGAAACAAAGGTGAACGAGCGGATCGAGCAGAGACTGATGCGATCAGCAAATGCCGTAAGCGGGCGGGTGGCATGAAGCGGCCCGTCGCCGCCGTCGTGGGCACGGGGAGGGGCCTGCCTTCCGAAGTGATGACGAATTACGACTTCGCGGCGATCGGCATCGAAACGTCACACGAGTGGATATTCGAGCGTTCCGGAATCGTTGAGCGTCGCATTGCCAGAAACGGAGAGACGACCTGCTCGATGGCAGCCGACGCTGCGCGCAAGGCGATGGAGCGGGCGGGCGTCCACGCGGGTCAGCTCGATACGATCATCCTCAGCACGGCCACACCGGATCGCCTTCTGCCGTCCACGGCCGTTGATCTTCAGGCGGAACTCGGCGCGGGCCGCGCGGCGGCGTTCGATATCGGTGCGGCGTGCTCCGGCTGGCTCTACGGAATGACTGTCGCCGAAGGTCTGATAAGCTCGGGCGTGGCCGAGACCATTCTCGTCGCCGGATCCGAGAAGATGAGCGCGATCGTCGACTGGAAAGATCGTGCAACCTGTGTTCTTTTCGGCGACGGCGCCGGCGCGGCCATAGTTCAGAGGGCAAAATCGGGGAAGGGAATTCTCTCGACATTCATGCGCAGCGACGGCAAGCTAGCCAATCTCCTGTATCGGCCGGCCGGCGGCGCGACAAATCAATTTTCGGAACAGGTGCTTGCTGACAGAAGCCAGTTCGTTCGGATGGCGGGCCGCGAGGTCTTCAAGCATGCAGTGAGGTCGATGTCTGAAGCGGCCGACCGCGCCCTCGACTCGGCACGTCTCACCGGCGAAGACATCGATCTCCTGATTCCGCACCAGGCCAACATCCGGATCATCGAAGCGACGGCCAAGCATTCCGGCATCTCGATGGACAAGGTCTACGTCAACGTCGATCGGTTCGGCAACACGTCGTCTGCATCCATTCCCATCGCCATCGATGAAGCCATCGAGCGTGGTCTGATACGCGACGGCATGACGGTGCTCCTCGTTGCCTTCGGCGCCGGGTTCACCTGGGCGTCAATGATCATCCGCTTCTAGCGGCGTGGACGTCGTTCTGCTTTTTCCCGGTCAGGGCTCGCAGAAGCCGGGAATGGGAAAGGACCTGGCGGCCGAGTTCTCCGGCGCGCGAGACGTATTCGATGAAATCGACAGCACGCTGTCGATGCCGCTCAGCGCGTTGTGTTTCGACGGACCCGCCGAAGAGCTG
This sequence comes from Gemmatimonadaceae bacterium, assembly GCA_036513055.1. GTDB lineage: Bacteria > Gemmatimonadota > Gemmatimonadetes > Gemmatimonadales > Gemmatimonadaceae > UBA4720. The sequence goes on from DATBZT010000333.1 coordinate 7,673, forward strand.
ATGTTGACGCAAAATGCCCAGCCAGCGCTTCTGGCGCACGGCGCCGCCGTCTGGAGAGTCGTCGCCGACGCTCTCCGGCCGCACGTGCGAGCGGCCGCCGGCCATTCTCTCGGTGAACACACTGCCTATCACGCCGCCGGCTCGACGACGCTCGGCGACGCCGCGAGACTCGTTCGCTGGCGAGGCCAGCTGATGTTTGAGGAAGGCCTCGCCCGGCCGGGTGCAATGGCTGCAATCCTCGGCAAGCTCGACCAGAGTGTGGAGTCGCTATGCCACCAGGCCACCCGCGATGCCGGCGTCGTAGTTCCCGCCAACTACAACACGGACGAGCAGATTGTGGTTTCGGGAGAAGTGAGCGGCGTCGAGCGCGTGATGCAGCTCGCAAAAGACGCCGGGGCAAAGCGCGCGGTTCGTTTACCGGTGAGCGGTGCGTTCCACTCTCCGTTGATGGAGCCCGCCGAGAAAGGACTGCGGGAAGCGCTTGCGTCCACGCCTTTTGCCGAGCCGAAATTTCCGGTGTTCTCCAACGTGACGGAAAAAGAGTCGAACAGTGCCGCGGACGCGCGCGAGCTGCTCGCCAGGCAGCTCACATCTCCGGTGCGCTGGGCGGGGGAAATCAGGAACATCGCGTCGCGCTTCACCGACGTATTGTTCGTCGAGCTTGGACCTGGCGCGGTGCTCACTGGGCTCCTCTCGAGAATAGTGCCCGGGGCGCGAGGTATTGCTTGCGGCACGCCGGCGGAAGTAGAGAAGCTCCTGAACCAGGTGGGATAAATGAAAATCGATCTGTCGGGCCGCGTGGCGCTGGTAACGGGGAGTACGCGCGGCATCGGCCGCGCCATTGCCGGGACACTCGCCGAGTGCGGGGCCCGCGTGGCAGTGGTGGGTCGCGACAAGGCCAGGGCCGATGCGGTCGCAGCGGAGATCGGCGGCGGCGCGATTGGTTTCTCGTGCGACGTGTCCGATACGGCAGCCGTCGCGCAGCTCGTATCGGCCGTCGAGAACGAGTTTGGAACGCTCGACATTCTCGTCAACAACGCCGGAATCAATCGCGACAACATCGTCATGCGAATCCGTGATGATGACTGGAACGCGGTGATCGACACCAACCTTCGGGGAGCGTTTGCCACCATCCGCGCCGCCTCGCGCGGCATGATGAAGCGGCGGTGGGGACGCATCGTGAACATCACCAGCATTGTCGGCCTCACCGGAAACAGGGGCCAGGCAAACTACGCCGCCAGCAAGGCCGGTCTCATCGGCCTGACAAAGTCAGTGGCAAAGGAGCTGGGATCGCGGAACATCCTCGTGAACGCGGTGGCTCCCGGATTCATCGACACCGAAATGACGGCCGCGATGACGCCCGAAGCGCAAGAATCCCTCACCGGCACCATCCCGCTGGAACGGCTCGGCTCACCGGCGGATGTCGCCGCCGCGGTGGCTTTTCTCGCCTCCGATCACGCTGCCTACATCACCGGCCAGGTGATCGTCGTCGACGGCGGAATGGTGATGTAGAACGGGCTCTAACGCTCGTCACGTAACTTTCTGTCATTGCATCAGTTAGGTATATTTCACGGTTAAACCCACCACGAAGAGGAATTTGAGATGGCGGACAACTCTGAGAAGGTCAAGGACATCATCGAGAAAGAGCTCGGTGTCGAGCGCGAGAAGCTGACCAACGAGGCGAGCTTCATCGAAGACTTGGGCGCTGACAGTCTCGACATCGTCGAGCTCGTCATGGAATTCGAGAAGGAGTTCAACATCGACATTCCCGATGAAGACGCCGAGAAGCTCCGCACCGTTGGAGATGCCCTGGGCTATCTGAACGGCAAGATCCCCGCGTAATGAAAAGAAGGGTCGTCGTCACCGGAATGGGAGCAATTACACCCGTGGGAAACGACGTGGCGACGACGTGGCGTGCACTGCTGGAAGGAAGGTCCGGCGCAGCGCCAATCACTCACTTCGACGCGTCGCAGTTTCCGGTGCGATTTGCCTGCGAAGTGAAGGAGTTCGATCCGCTCCGGTACATGGAGAGGAAAGAGGCAAAGCGCGCCGACCAGTTCACGCAGTATGCAGTCGCTGCTGCACGGCAGGCGATGACGCACGCCGGTATGGCGGAGCAAAACGGCCAGGACCCCGACCGCGTCGGTGTAATCATCGGCAGCGGCATCGGCGGCCTCAAGATCTTCGAGGAACAGCACGACGTTTATCGACAGCGCGGACCGGGAAAAATTTCTCCCTTCTTCATCCCGATGTTCATCTCCGACATCGCCGCCGGCGTCGTGTCGATGCAGTTCAACGCCAAGGGGCCAAACTACGCCACGGTTTCCGCTTGCGCGACGAGCGCTCATGCGATTGGTGACGCATACCGCACCATCCAATACGGCGACGCAGACGTGATGATCACGGGCGGCACTGAGGCCACCGTAACGCCAATGGCGATCGGCGGCTTTGCAAACATGAAGGCGCTTTCCGAGCGCAACGACTCGCCGGAGACAGCGTCCCGTCCGTTCGACGCGACGCGCGATGGCTTCGTGATGGGCGAGGGCTCGGCGATCGTCATCCTGGAGGAGCTGGAGCACGCTCTCGCACGTGGCGCAACGATCCATGCCGAGATTGTCGGCTACGGCGCTACGGGCGACGCCTACCATCTCACTGCGCCGGCTCCAAATGGAGAAGGGGCGCAGCGAGCGATGAAGCGGGCGATGAAGGACGCCGGGCTCGAGCCGGCCGACATCCAATACATCAACGCTCACGGAACCTCCACCCCCGCCAACGATCTCAACGAAACGCAGGCGATAAAAGCCGTTTTTGGCGACGCGTCAAAAGACGTGAACGTCAGCTCGACGAAATCCTCCACAGGTCACATGCTCGGCGCCGCTGGAGCGGTCGAGTTCGTCATCAGCACTCTCGTGGTGGAAGAGGGAATCATTCCCCCGACAATCAACTATCAGACTCCCGACCCCGAGTGCGACCTGAACTACACACCGAACACTCCGGTGAAACGCGAAGTCAACGCGGTGCTCAGCAACAGTTTTGGATTCGGTGGTCACAATACCACGCTCGTCGTCAAGCGCTTCGTCAACTGATCCTGCAATGATCCCCGCCGCCGGCTTCGACTTTTCCCGCATCACCGACGCCGCGCTCCGCCCCATCGGCGAGAAGGTGATGAGCGGTGTACGCCTTGACGATGCCGATGCGGCGGTGATGTTCAGGTCGCCCGACCTGCTTGGTCTTGGCGCACTCGCCTCGCATGCGAATGCCCGGCGGCATGGCGACGTCGTGACGTTCGCTGCAAATCAGCACATCAATCCCACAAACGTCTGCTATCTCCGCAAGACATGCGTGTTCTGCTCGTTTGCCCGCCTTCCCAAGGAGGACGGCGCTTATCGCTACAGCCTGGAGCAGGTGATCGACGAAGCCGCGACTGCCGGCAAGGGGCTGACCCGAGAATTTCACATCGTCGGCGGGCTCGACATGCACGCCGGGCTGGACTACTACAGCGAGATGTTCCGCGAATTGAAGGCGAGGCACCCGCAGGTTCACATCAAGGCCCTCACGGCGGTGGAGATCGCGCACATCGCACGCATCGAGAAGATGTCCATCGAGGAGGTGTTGATCGCGCTGCGGGAAGCAGGCCTCGACACTCTCCCGGGCGGCGGAGCGGAAGTGTTCGGACGCGGCGTACGCATGGAGATCGCAGACAAGAAGCTCGCCGCAGAGGACTGGATCGAAGTGCATCGCACGGCTCACCGGCTTGGCATCAGGTCGAACTGCACGATGCTGTACGGGCATGTCGAGACCGTCGAGGATCGTGTCGACCACCTCGCCCTGCTTCGCGCGCTGCAGGATGAGACGGGCGGTTTCCTCGCCTACATTCCGCTGGCGTACCATCCCGACAACAACCAGCTCGGAATCGAGCTGGGCCGGGAAGGGACGGCCACCACCGGATTTGACGATCTTCGCAACCTCGCCGTCGGCCGACTTTTCCTCGACAACTTCGAGCACATCAAGACGCACTGGATAATGGTGACGCCCTTTCTGTCGCAGGTCTCGCTGTCCTTTGGCGTCAACGATCTCGAAGGAACGGTTGTGCGGGAGAAGATCTATCACGAGGCCGGCGCGACCACCGCACAGGGAATGGCGCTCGACGACATCCTCAAGCTCATTCGCGACGCAGGCAAGATTCCCGCCGAGCGCGATTCCTTCTACAACATTTTGCGAACGTTCGACGGCGCACGGGTGGCAGCATGACACTGCGGATCGGCCGCATTCCGTACGTCAACTGTTACCCTGTGTACGGGGCGATCGACCGCGGCCTCGTCGAGCTCGACGCCAGCCTGATCGACGGAGTTCCGACGGCATTGAACGCTCGAATGGCTGCGGGAGATCTGGATGTGAGCGTCGTCTCGGCCGTCGAGTACGCGCGCGACTCACGCCGTTATCTCCTCCTGCCCGATCTCGCAATATCGTGCGATGGACCGGTGCGCAGCGTGATGCTGTTCTCGCGACGCCCGGCAACGGAGCTTTCGGGATGCAAGGTTCTCGTGAGCCGAAGCTCGATGACGAGCGTGGCGCTGCTCGAGCTGCTGTTCGAGAACGTATGGCGCGCGCGTCCCAGGTTCCTTCCCACCGACGCCGAGATAAGCGACGTTGCGCGATTTGCGGCGGAGGAGCACGATGCCCGTCTCGTCATCGGGGACGCTGCGCTGCTTCTCGAGACCAGGGGGCGCAGCAGCGCTCGAGCGGGCGGGTCCCACGGGGCGGATTACGCTTATGCCTACGATCTCGGCGACATCTGGAAACAGTGGACGGGCCTTCCGTTCGTCTTCGCGGTCTGGGTGGCGCGACGCGACGTGCCGGTCGAAGCCGCGCTGTACGCTCATGCGAGCCTCATCAAGTCCCGCAACTGGGGCATTGCCAGCGTTCCGGAGCTCGCCCGCCAGGCGGCCGAGGCCACCGGCGTTCCCGTTGCGGCCTGTGAGGAGTATCTCGCCGGGCTCGACTACGGGCTCTCCTACCCGCACCTGGCAGGCCTCACCGAGTTTTACCGGCGGCTGGTGGAGCGCGGGCGCGTTCCCAACGGGACGCTGACCTTTCTTCCGGCTGCCTGAAATGCGTGACCTTCTCGATTTCTACGCCAATGCTCCGCTCATCGAGCTGGGAGCCGAGGCCGACCGCGTGCGCCGGAGGCTGCATCCGGAAAACGTCGTCTCCTACATCATTGACCGGAACATCAACTACACGAATGTCTGCGTTGCCGATTGCGGATTCTGCGCTTTCTATCGCCGGCCGAAGCACGACGAGGGATACACGCTCTCATTCGAGCAGATCGGCGCCAAGATAGACGAGGCGAAAGCGCTGGGCGCAGTCCAGATCCTCATTCAGGGCGGCCATAACCCGTACATCCCGTTTCAATGGTACCTGGATCTGATGGCGTACATCAAACGCAATCATCCCATCCACATTCACGGATTCAGCCCCAGCGAAGTCGATTTTTTCGCGAAGCTGTTCAGGATGGAGGCAGTGGACGTCATCCGTCAGCTGCGATCGGCCGGTCTCGACTCCATTCCGGGCGGAGGCGGGGAGATTCTCGTTCAGCGCGTGCGTGATCTCGTTGCGCCCAAGAAGGCCGGCGCCGACCGCTGGCTCGAGATAATGGAGCTGGCACACGGCGAAGGCCTGAAGACATCCGTGACGATGATGTACGGCATCGGGGAGACTCTTGCCGAACGACTCGAGCACCTCGAGCGCGTCCGCAACGTCCAGTCGCGTACCGGCGGATTCACCGCATTCATCTGCTGGCCGCTCCAGCCGGAGAACACGCCGACGATGTCCAACCAGCCGAAGACCGGCGCCGATGAATACCTTCGCACCGCGGCGATTGCCCGGATTGTCCTTGACAATGTTCCTAATCTTCAGGCGAGCTGGGTGACGATGGGAATGAAGATCGGGCAGATCGCGCTGAGATTCGGATGCAACGACTTCGGATCGCTGATGATCGAAGAGAACGTCGTTTCGGCGGCGAACACCACTCACCGCACCTCGACGGCTGAGATGGAGCGCCTGATCTCGGACGCGGGCTTCAAACCGGTGCGGCGGCGCCAGGATTATTCGCTGATCGAGTCAGCGGCTAATGCCGCCTGACGGGACAGCGAGCCGCACCGGAATCGGCTACGACTCGCACCGCTTCGCGGCCGGCCGTCCGATGGTTCTCGGAGGCGTAAAGATCGACTCGACCGTGGGACTCCGTGGCCATTCCGACGCCGACGCAGTCGCCCACGCCCTCACTGACGCAATCCTTGGCGCGGCGTGCGCCGGAGACATCGGGTCGATGTTTCCTGATTCGGATCCGGCCAACGAGGGACGTGATTCGATGGAGATGCTGTCGCTCGCTGTCCGCCGCGTTGAGGCCCTTGGCTTTCGCGTGATGCACTCCGACATCACGGTGATCGCCGAGGCGCCGCGGATAGGACCCTACCGTTCCGCGATGTGCGAGGCGCTGGCGCGCGCCTGCGGCGTGCCCGCGGGTTTCATCAGCGTCAAGGGAAAGACGAACGAGGGAATGGGATGGATCGGCCAGGGCGAAGGGCTTGCGTGCATCGCGGTGGCGACGCTCGCCGAAGTTCCGCAGCGCTGACGGAACGCGGGTGACACGCGCGCGTGGGAGCCCGCCGCCGATCCGGAGCGGCGAGTAATGGATATCCAGACAGTTATCAACTCGCTGAGCGAGCTTCCGCTTCCCACGCTGTACGTCGCCATCTTCATCATCTCGGCTGTCGAGAACGTATTCCCCCCATTTCCGGCCGATGCCGTGGTGGCGCTCGGGAGCTTTCTCGCGGCACGTGGCACAGGCTCGCCATATACGACGTTCCTGTTCGCGTGGACGGGCAACCTGATGGGCGCGGCGCTGATGTTCTACATCGGCCGGCGCTATGGCTCGGGGCCGTTTCTCCGGCGGCTCGAGCGATGGGTGGGCGAAGACGCGGAAAAGCGTTTCATGACGCTTTACGGCCGATACGGGCTTCCGGCGCTGTTCATCAGCCGTTTTCTTCCCGCGGTTCGCGCTCTCGTTCCGCCGCTGGCTGGCGCCATGAAGCTTCCTGCACTCCCTGTCACGCTCGCAGTCGCGACGGCATCGGGCATCTGGTTCGCGTTCGTCACGTGGATTTCATTTCGGGCAGGCGCCGACTGGGACGTTCTCTATGCGACGGTCGTCCATTCGAGCAAGATAGTGGCGATCAGCGCGGGACTGCTCGTCGGGCTGATCGCAATTGCGATATGGGTGCGGCATCGGAGGAAGCAGGCGTGACCCGCGGAGCCCTGGCCGACGTGCCCGATGAGCTCTCCCGTGCTTTCCATCTCGAGCGATTCCACGATTTTCTGGTTGTCGAGAAAGGTGCCTCGCCGCGCACCGACGAAGCGTACCTTCGGGACCTGGCGCGGTTTGTGACTTTTGCCAGCCTCAAGGGTGCCCGCACTCCCGACAGTGTAGGTTCGAAGACACTGCGCGAATACGTGTACCATCTGAAAGACCTGGGACTGGCGCCGTCGTCCATTCGGAGAAACGTTTCGGCGGTCCGCAGCTACTTTCGCTTCATGGTCGACGAAGGCCACCTCGTTCGCGATCCGAGCGAGCGGCTAGAGACACCCAAACGATGGCGGACGTTGCCGGATGTTCTAACGGTCAAGGAGGTTGAGAGTCTGATTGCCGCGCCTTCGCTGGACGAGCCGCTGGCCTTCCGGGACCGGGCGATGCTCGAGCTCGCCTACGGCGCCGGACTGCGCGTCTCGGAGTGGATCTCGATTGGTGTGCGCGACGTTCTCATGAATGAGCGGCTCGTGCGGGTTTTCGGCAAAGGAGGGAAGGAGCGTGTCGTTCCGATCGGCCGGAGCGCCATCGCCGCCGTTGCCATTTACGTTCGCGAGCTGCGCCCGCGCCTCGAGCACGGGAAGGGCAAGGGAATTCTGTTTCTGAACTCACGAGGCGAGCCACTGTCTCGAATGGGAGCCTGGAAGATCCTGCGGAAATACGTCGAGCAGGCCGGCATCACGAAACGGGTGACGCCGCACACTCTTCGTCACTCCTTCGCAACGCATCTTCTCGAAGGCGGTGCCGACCTGCGGGCGGTTCAGGAAATGCTCGGTCACGCCGATATTTCCACAACGCAGATCTACACCCACGTCGATCGGGAATACCTGCGCACCGTGCATCGTCAATTTCATCCGCGCTCATGATCCTCGTAATCGACAACTACGATTCTTTCACCTACAACCTGGTTCAGTATCTCGGCGAGCTTGGCGCGGATCCGGTCGTGCGGCGAAACGACGAGATCACCTTGGATCAGATCGGGGATTTGGCGCCGCAGGCGATTGTGATCTCTCCCGGCCCGGGGAGGCCGGCTGACGCCGGCGTGACCGTCGGTCTCATCGAGCGATGGGGGCCGACGATTCCGACTCTGGGTGTCTGCCTCGGCCACCAGGCCATCGCGGAAGCGTTCGGAGGCCGGGTGGTCACCGCACCCGTATTGATGCACGGAAAGACGTCGTCAGTCAGTCACGAAGGCAAAGGGCTCTTTCGGGGCATACCTTCGCCTCTCGCAGTAATGCGCTATCATTCTCTCACTGTTGAGCGCGAGTCATTGCCCGGGGAGCTGGAGGTAGTCGCCTGGGGCGACGATGACAAATCAGAGATTCACGCCATGCGGCACCGCCGGCATCCGGTTTGGGGCGTCCAGTTTCATCCCGAATCAGTTATGACGGAGCACGGACGGGACTTGCTCGCCAACTTCCTTCTTCTCGCACGATGATCCGCATTCCCCGACTTTTCCCTGGCTGTCTGCGCGCGGCCGTGTGCGCTGCGTTTCTTGCAGCAGCCGCGCCCGTGGCCGGCCAGGCAACTCCGCCGTCCGCTCCGGTGCCGCCGCGTCCGGCGATCGACACAAGCTACGTCGAAGAGGGCGAAGGCCCGATTTCGCTGCCCCTGGGTGTCGGGATTCGGGTGCCAGGGTACAATCGCATCGACGGTGTCGTGCTGCCGTGGGGACCGCTCGTTTCTCTCGCCGGAGATCGCATCCGGATCGATCCCACCATCACGTACAGATCGAACCTCGGCAGGATCGATCCATACCTCCGGCTGAGATTCAAGGACACTTCCGGCATCGGGTTCGAGCTGGCCGGTGGTCGCGGCACTTTCACAAACGACGGCTGGATCAGGTCGGATCTGGTCAATTCCCTCACCACGCTTGGCGTGGGCAGCGACTCGCGCAACTACTACCGTTCCGACCGCGGCTCGGCTTCGCTGTCATACGAGACAACCCGTTCAGGATTCGTTGTCACTCCATCGGTCGGCGCACTTACCGAGAATGACTGGTCCACCGGTTCACCAGTGAGCCACGCCAACGCGCCGTGGAGCTTCTTCGGCCGAACCGATCGGCTGAAGATGCGGCGTCCCAATCCATCGATCGCCAGGGGGCACATCACATCCGGCCTCGCTCGCTTCCTCACCGAGTATGCAGCGGACGCCGTAAATGCTTCGCTCGACGTCGCCGTAGAGCACGCGTTCGACGCGCCCCCGACGCGCACGTGCAAGCTGGTCGGAGGCGACGTCCTCGTGTGCGACAATCCGTCCGGCAACTTCACGCAGGTGACCGTCGCCAGCAAGGCGTC
>DATBZT010000334.1:0-13733 GCA_036513055.1 Gemmatimonadaceae bacterium
CCCGGCGGCCGATGCTGTCGCTGTCTACGGAGCCCCGCTCTCCGCTTCGCTTCCTTCCAGGAAGCTCCGCTGCGAAAGCCGCGGGTCTCCTCGCAGCGAAGCAAACGGCCGCTGGGCAGACGCCATCAACTCGCGCACGAGCATTGGGGGTCTACCCCCAGGAGCGACAGTGTCGGCGCGACTGAGCGTTCAGTCCCCACGAATTGGCGCTGGACTTCAGCTGCACTCCGCCGGCGCGTAAGGGGTCTGTCTGAGGGAGGGTGGCGAGTGTCGGACGCTCCCGCAGCCGATACTCGCCGCCCGACCGAGCACCAAGAAGCTTAGACATTCTTCACGCGCTCCTGCAAGCGCTGCTGCAGGTAGGTCTTAGCATGCATATTTTCTTTCATGATCGAGCGCGTCGGGACTTTCTCAAGGTGTGCATTGAACAACCCTGCACTAGTCTCCATTTCCCAAAGCCTCGCGTAGTACAGTTTGTCCTCAGTTAAATGTGCGACAACCACCAATGCTGTCAATAACGGATGGTTGTTCGTCACGCTACTTCCCCGCGTCTTGCCATGCTCAAGCTCAACGGCTAGAGCGTATTGAAACTCCCAAAGGTGGCCAAGCGTCTTGGCGCGATTGTATCGCCTTCCCTTCGGTAGAAAATCAGAAATTATATCCAGCTGTGGCTTGTCCTTATTTTTAGGTTGTAGCAAGCGCGTATCGATGGCGTAGCGTAGCTGGGCTAAGACCGCTTTGGCTTCTCGTTCCGGCACGACATTTGGCCCTAGTGGGGACTTGGGCGCGATCTTGTCGAGCGCGAGCATTGACCAGTTGCGGCTTGCCGCAAATCCCAGCGAACGGCAATAGCCACCGACGGATGAACGACTTAAGAAATTGAAGTCCACAATCTTGCCTAGATTAAATACTGACAATTCATGAAGGATGAAGTCAGTTAGCCGCGAGGCAGCGGCACGCTGATCTAGCAACTCGGCGAACGATGGCTGTTTCATCAAGGGTCCTAGAAGGTAGTGCTGTGATCTAACGTCGAAGCTGACCGGCACGCAACATGCGCCGCGAAGCGGCCTCCTGATGTTGCGTGTCCGCGTTGAGCGACCAGTTATACGGCCACTTCAACATACTCAACTTGACTTGCGCCCGGGGGCACAGCCAAACCGTCTTCGCGCAAACCATCGAGATGGAAAATGATGGCTTCGCGAATTTCAGATTCGACTTCGACGACCGTTGCGCCCGTGGCAACGCACCCCGGCAGGTCAGGGACATACGCCGAATAATTGCCCTTTGCCTTTTCAATAACGACTGCGTAGCGCATACAACCTCACTTAAGACCAGTCTGCTTGAGAATGCTGTTCAGTGTGCCCGAGGCCAAATCGTCGCTCGGCTTTCCCGGAACAGTGACGCGACCAGGCTTGCTCGCGTGCTTGAACTGGCGATGACTTCCCCGCGTAGCTATCAGATACCAACCTTCATCTTGGAGCAGGCGGAGGACTTCAGCGACCTTCATTTCTGAAAGGATAGCAGGTAACGCTAAACGTTACACAACCAGGCGTGCAACGAACCGTATAACGTCGGAGGCCACCGGACCGCAACCTTCGCGGCGAAGCCGCCTCCTGCAGTTGCGGGTCCGTGTGGGCCGACCAGTTATGAGAAGCCGTAGTGGCAAACCTGCGATGTTGGCGCGAGCAAGGCCGCATGGCCCCCGAGGTCATAAGCCCGCCACGAGCATCCGCCGCCCTAGCGCCGACCAACACGGGAGACACCGAACACGCCGCAGCAGAAATACGCTGCGCGCCATGCGATTGCGCCAAAGACGAAATGCCACGAGTGCTTGCCACGCGTTCGCCAAGGAGCCGCGCATGAGGCGTACCCGAACACCCACCAAGTCGCCCCCGGAAAAGGGACCACGGTGGCGCGCCCACGGCGCGACCGCCAAGCCCGCCAGCCCGCGGAGAACGGATGCAGCGCACGATTGTTTTCAAGCTACATGCACTCAACGCCGATGCGTCATAACGTGAAAGTAACCGGCGACCAAGGAGAGGTGGTCGCGCAGCGGCCGGACGCACTTGGGCGTCCGTGTTGACTGGCATGTTATCCATGACGCTCCCCCGCGTATTTGGCCTGAAGCTGCCTTAAGCCCCGGCTGGTGGCTGAACGCCGCCCAGGCCAATTTCGTCGGCGACAGACTGCATCGCACTGATCACGAAAGCGATGTGAGCGTCGAGATCCACTCCCAGCTCGCTGGCTCCGGTGACGACGTCGTCACGGTTGACGCCGCGAGCGAAGGCCTTGTCTTTCATCTTCTTGCGAACGGACCTTGCCTCTACCTCGCGCACGCTGCGACTCGGCCTCACCAGCGCCGTCGCTGTGATCAGGCCGGTCAGCTCGTCTACCGCAAACAGCGCCTTCGCCATCAGCGTCTCGCGCGGCACTCCGCAGTAGGTCGCGTGGCCGAGTATTGCCTGTAGAATGTCTTCGGGATATCCGCGGCCTCGCAGAATGCGCACGCCTTCCGCCGGATGCTCTTCCGCCGGCGAGTGCGCGGCATTGGGGTAGCGCTCGTAGTCGAAGTCGTGGATGAGGCCGGTGGTGCCCCAGCGGTCGGCATCCTCTCCGAATTTCTCCGCATAGGCGCGCATCGCTGCTTCCACCGACAGCATGTGCTTGCGCAGCGAATCGCTGGCCGTGTACTCCTCCATCAAGGCAAGCGTGTCGGCGCGCGGCGGCAACGGTTGATCAGTCAACGGCTTCCTCCGCCTCGTGGTATTGCTCGGTTGCCATTTCAGCTTCCTGGTAGAAGGTGCGTGTTGCCGGTCAGAGAGAGCCAGCGTGAAAGGTACTTCCTAGCATTTCCTGAGACCGGGGAAAAGCGCGAAACTCGCCGATGCCGCCAACTGAAGGAGCAGAACCGATACCAGCAACAGTATTGCCGGCGCGGAGTTTCGCCGGTTGTCGGGTAGGCTTCGGCGATAGACCATCCAGCCGGCAAGAATTAGCACTCCTTCGATGAGGAAATCGATGGCGGGACGCTGGTAAAGGTGCAGACCGATGGTCGGTCCGCCGGGCCAGGTCGGCTTGATGCCAGTGAGATAGTCAACGAGGGCGTGAGACACGACAACGCAAGCGACGAGCGCCGAGCCCGCTGCATCGCGCCTGCCTGCATAGTAGAGGAGAGAGACGACCGCTGCCAGAACTGCAATTGCCGGCAGCGAATGGGAGAGCATCTCCGACGGTGGGGACGAGATGCCCGCCGTGCAGACGGCAGCGTCCGTCCAGTCAGGCAGCTGCGTCGCGACGAGCAGCAGCCAGAGGGGGAGTGTGCGGCGGATGCCTTTTCCGGCGAGCGCAATGCCGACGTGACCGCCATACATCAGTCGCCAACCGGAACGATTTTCACACTAGCGCCTTGCGCGCCAGTCGAGGACGAGGGTCACGACGGCAATCAGGAGCATCGCGCCGGCAAGACGCCACACGCCATTTCCTGCGGCGAACGGCATCATCGCTTCGTCCGCCCGGCAAAGGGGCACAGGCGCGCCGGATACATCGCCACGGCGCTCAATGGAAGCATCGAGTCACAAGTTCGCGTAAGTTAGCGGGCATTATGACCAACGTCACGCATCTCGAATGCTCCGCCTGCGGCGTGCGCTATCCCGCCGGAAAGGTGCACAATGTCTGCACTGCATGCGGCAAGCCCCTGCTGGTTCGCTACGATCTCACGCGCGCATCACGGTCGCTCACCCGTGACGGCCTTTCCTCGCGCCGGGCCGACATGTGGCGGTACCGCGAAGTGATGCCGGTGGAGAACGACGCCAACATCGTCTCACTCGGCGAAGGATGGACGCCCCTGCTGCATGCGCGGCGCCTCGGTGAGGCGCTGGGAATGAACAAGCTCTACTTCAAGGATGAATCGCTCAATCCAACCCAGAGCTTCAAGGCGCGCGGGATGTCGGCCGCCGTTTCAATGGCGCTCGAGCTCGGGGTGCGAAAGCTGGCCGCGCCATCCGCCGGCAACGCGGCCGGGGCACTTGCCGCCTACGCGGCGAGGGCCGGCCTGGAAGCATATCTGTTCATGCCCCGCGACACACCGCGAGCGAACGTCGTCGAATGTGAACAGACAGGCGCTACGGTCACCCTCATCGACGGTCTCATCACCGACTGCGGCGCCGAGGTCGCCCGGCGAAAGGACGCCGAAGGCTGGTTCGACGTCTCGACGCTCAAGGAGCCGTATCGCGTCGAAGGAAAGAAGACCCTCGGCTACGAGCTCGCCGAACAGCTGGGATGGAAGCTGCCGGATGTGATCCTGTATCCTACCGGCGGTGGAACGGGGCTCGTGGGCATGTGGAAGGCGTTCGACGAGATGGAGTCAATGGGCTGGATAGGGTCCGACCGGCCGCGTATGGTCACCGTCCAGGCGGCGGGATGCGCTCCGATTGTACGAGCGTTCGAATCCGGCGCGAGTCACGCAGATGAATTTCCGAATGCGGCCACAGTTGCGTCGGGCCTGCGTGTTCCGAAGGCAATCGGCGATTTTCTGATTCTCGCCGCGCTTCGCGCTTCGAAGGGAGCGGCGGTGGCCGTCACCGATGACGACTTGATGGCGGCGGTAGGCGAGATCGGACGCCTCGAGGGAATGTTCGTCGCGCCCGAAGGAGCGGCGTGTCTGCCGGCGTTGAGAATTTTGCTTCAGCGCGGAGAGGTCGAGCCCGGCGAGCAGGTGGTGCTGTTCAACACCGGCGCGGGCATCAAGTACATCGATGCGATGGCCTGATGGAGAACGGCCTACGCCCGGCGCACGACTCTGGGCCGCATTACCGGCCCTTCGTTTTCGGCCGCGATGTGCTCGCCGATAACGGCTGTGAGCGTCGAAAGATGCCCCGCAAGCGCGTGCAGCTCGCTCCGCGACAGGCTTTGAAGCCCTTCCACGAGCCGCGTCTGCGCTGCGTCAGGAGCTTTGCACAATAACGCCTTTCCGGCGGGAGTAAGAGAGATCGAAAGACGTCGTGCGTCGCCGCGCGCTGCAGTGCGTGTTACGAGGCGACTTTCCACCAGGCGGCTCACGACCATGGAAACCGAGCTCTGGTGAGTAAAAGTCCGTTCTGCCAGCTCATTGATGGACTGTGCGGGCTGCTGCGCCAGCTCCTGCAGGATGTACAGCTGCGCGCTGCTGACGCCGAGCTGCTGCTCGGCCGCGCGGCCCGAAATCCGAAGACTCTGCACAATCGATCTTATGGCATTGACGACTTTACCCACATCGGCCCGCGCTTCACGCCCTATGGGTGACGGTGAAAAAGTTTGATGTGACATCATCTGTGCAGTGGTCAAGTGTACTCTTGTTAAAAGGGTGCTCTTTTTTTAAGGTATTCAGCGGCCTATCCCGGCGGAATACCCGCCGGGCGTGTGGCCTGGCAATGGCGAATCCACACATCGGTATCCAGGTCATAGGCCGAACCGTCATGCGGTGGCGTCATTGGCTGCTCCGCTTGTCAGACTCGCGGCGTCCGCTGCCAACGCTCAAGCCGATGTAAACCGCTCGGCGCGGCGCCGGCTCGAAGAACTTACCACGCGCCGCGTTGACGCTCAACGACGGCGAATAAAGGCGATTGAAGATGTTCTGAGCTCCGGCCACGAGTGAAACCCGGGCAGCGCCCAAGGGGTGGTCCATTCCGCCGCGGATATGCATCACCTCGTAGCCGGGCGCGCGGGCAGTATTGGCATCATCCACGAATGTCGCGCCAGCCGCTTCGACCTCGACAACGGCAAACACTGACTTGTGCGTCCACGTTGCGCTCGACTGGGCGCGACTGATTGGAATTCCGGGTATGCGGCGGCCATCGAATACGGCGGAGTCGGTCACGTAACGGTCGAAGCGGAAGTCGGAGTAACTCAGTGCGGCGTTGAACCGAAGCTCTCCGGCACCGGCGTTCACGCCGAGCTCAGCGCCGCGGCGATTGGTTCGTCCGGCGTTGCGAAAGTAGCGGCGGCCACCGCTGCCGGGGATTTCGTACGGCACGAGCTCGTCGTGGACCCTCGTTGTAAACACTGCCACGTCGTACCCGAGCCGGCCGCTGCGGCCGGAATACCCTTTGAGCCCGATTTCGTAGGTCGCTGATCTTTGCGGCTTGAGGTCGGGATTGATTCCCGCGCTTCCGTCGGGATGGTTGCCCAGCTCCGTCGCAGTGGGTGTCTCGAACGCCGACGAGACGTTGGCATAGACCGACTGGCCGGGTGCCAGGTGCGCGACAACTCCGACGTAAGGGGTAACGGCGTGGAGAATTCTCTTTCCGGAATCGTCAGGGTTGCCACCGCCGATCAACCGGTCGCGAACCCTGAATGTTACGTTGTCGGCACGCAGGCCAGCACTCATGACAAACGGTTCGCCGAAGCGAATTTCGTCGTTCATGTAACCACCGGCGCTCGAGACGAGCTCCAGCTGATTGAGGGTCAGCGTTCCTTCCTCGGCGCCGATGACGGGGCAGGAAGCGGTGGCAACTGGCGGAGGGGGGACGTTTCTGCAATTGACGAAATTCAAACGCGAATCGTTCTGTGACTGAATGTCGAAACCAGCGGTCGCCCTGTTGGTGAACGCCGCAATGGGCGACAAATGCGTGAACCGTCCGCTGCCGCCCCAGGCTTTTCTGGCAACGTCCACCACTGCAAAGGTGAGAGGGTTGTAAAGCGACCGGTTGCCGAAATAGGCTGATGCAGAAAGCTCATCGTGAGAGAGCTGCCTGTCGGCGTTCAGTCCGATCTGGGTCTGACGCACCACTTTTCGCGCTGCCTTGTCCACCGAAAGCTCATCTGCGCTACGCGGATTCGAGCGAAACTGCGCCAGCGTCAACGATCCTGGATTCTCCGCGAGCGGCAGATCAAATCCGAGAAACTCGATTGCGTAATCGGTGCCGCCAAGCGCGGCGCCGGCACGCGCAAAAACGCTGGTCGAGCGCTGGCGGGAGTACACGCGAAATCCGCTGCTGCTCGTCAGGGAAGCATCCGCCTGGTAGTACGCGGGGCCGGATACTCCGCCGCCCTTCAAAGTGGTGCGCGATAATCCGTAATCCCCAAACCATTGGTGCGCTTCCCCTGACAGTCGGGCTGCAGGAGGCGCAGAAGTTCGAAGATTGATCACTCCACCCGAGGCATTACCGTACAACGCCGACGCTGCACCGCGAATGACCTCGATACTGCCAACCGATTCCAGGCTGAGATAGTCCACCGGTGTCTGGCCATCGGGCAGAGTCAGTGGCATTCCGTCCCGGAGGATACGTACGCCACGCACGCCAAAGGTCGAACGCGATCCGAATCCGCGAATCGAGATGCGGGGGTCCTGCGAGGGGTTTGTTCGGCTGACAGCCGTGAGTCCGGGAACCATGGACAACGATTCGTCGAATGCGGTGTGCCGTTGCCCGGGTCGCGTGCTGTCCGGACGAAGGATCGTCATTGCAAAGGGAGCGTCCAGCGATGACGATCCGATTCCCCGTGTCACCGTGACAACCACTGTGTCGAGCGTGCGAGGACGCAGGCGCGTCGAGTCCTGCGCGATTGCCGGCTGCCCAACCGCGGCTTGACCCACCATGAGCATTCCCGCAATAAATGTTGCGCGACTCATGGTCCGACCTTAGCGGAATTTTCGCCGGGCGCCAGTGCAGCTCGAGTTCAGTCGATTCGCTTGAACCCGTCGCCACGTGTGAAGAGCAGGCTGACTTTCTTACCTCCAAAAGTGGCCTGGACGATGTTGATCTGATCGGCGTACAGGTCGAACAGAATCCTGTCGGCGACACGAAAGCCGCCCAGGCCGGAAAGCGCACTCGAGTGAAAACAGATCCACATCAGATCACCGACGCGTTTCCCGCCACACGATGCCAGCGACAGCACGCGTCCGCTGCGGTCGGCGACAACGAAAGAGGCACGCGCATACATGAGTAGCGGAGACTCGCTCGAAGCGGGAGTCCTGGCGGCCCGGGCGGTCACCGCCCTCGCCCCGGCATATGCCACGGCCGCTTTCGAGAAATCGTCGACGAACACACGAACCGACACGCGGATTTCCTTCGCGCCCTGATCGTACGTGATCTCGGCGAGACTGGTATGGAGCGGATGCGCTTCTACGGGTGACGCAATTACCAGAGCAGTCAGCGCGATCCACAGCGCCCGAAGTCTCACCAGGGATTGCGCTCGATCGCCCACCGGGTGGCAATTGCCATCACGATCGATGACACGAGGACGACACGAAGGCGAAGCGCTGCCGGATCCGCCGCCCGAATCTGCCGGATGGCCCGGTCCGCCACGAGCAGAAATGCCGCGGCGAACACCAGCACCACTATCTGCCCCAGCTCGATGCCGACATTGAAGCCGAAGAGCGGCAGTGCGATGCGGTCGACGAACAAGTTCCGCAGGTAATCGGCAAAGCCTGCTCCGTGCACGAGTCCGAACACCGCTGCGAAGATGGGCCGGTAGCGTCCCTTCAATGGCGCGGTGGCGCGGTCGCGGACGATGATGTTCTCGATGCACGTCGCGACGATCGTCACCGGAATGAGGAACTCGATCAGCCGGATCGGGAGTACCAACGCTCCCGTGACAGCGAGTGCCAGGGTGATCGAGTGGCCGACGGTGAACGCGGTCACAACCCAGAGAGCGCTCCGCCAGTCACGGGGGCGATAGATGGCCGCCAGCGCCAGCAGGAAAAGGATGTGATCCATCGCCTCGAGGTTCGTAATGTGCCGGAACCCCAGCTGCATGAAGGCGAGCAGCTCGGACATCATCGTGGCACGCCCGCGCTTTCGCGATCGAGCGAATCGAGCACCGCCCGAATCTCGCGCGGCTGGGACGGATGAAAGGCGGGATTGATGTCGAGCGCCTCCTGCAGGAAGTACTGCGCGCGATTTCTCTGGCCAAGCGCGCGCTCGATCATTCCGGCGTGATAAAAGAGCATCGCGTCGCGGGTGCCGAGGTGGCGCGCCCGCGTCATCGCATCGCGTGCATCCACGTCCCGGTGCTGCTTGTGCAGTGCCCACGCGAGCAGGTCATACCCGTAGATGTCCTTTCGCGTCTCCAGCTCAGTCTGGACGTTGGCCAGTACTTCGGTAACGCGGCGGTTGTGGTCGAGCAGAAACAAGCTCCACGCTCGATGGTACGCGCCGGGCTGGCCGGCGACGGCCACCTCCATCGTCTTGTAATACTCCTCGGCCTTTGCGCTGTCGCCGATTGCCGCATACGCATCGCCAATGGTGCCGAGCGTTGCCGGGTCGAGCTTGATGGCGATGCCACGCTCGCCGTATTCGATCGCTTTTTTCGGATTGCCTTCCGCCGCCTCCAGGTGCGCCATGGCGTCGAGCAGCCGGTAGTCGTCCGGCACGATCTCGAGACCGTCCTCGAACAACTTCCGGGCACTTCTCATCCGTCCGTTTCGCATGTCGATGTCGCCAAGCCGGAGATGGAACCACGCAACCTGTTCCATCGGCAGATCGCGCTGTGTTTTCACATCGGCCAGCGCGGCGGCAAGAAGTTGTCGCGCGTATGCAGGATTGCCATTGAGCTCCGCCCATCGTGCCAGTCGGGGGGCGATGGAAAGGTGCGTCCGGACGCTGTAAAGAGAATCGAACGATTGCCGCGCCGCGTCATAATGGCCCAGCTCCATCTGGATCTCGCCAAGCTGCGCGCGATACTGGGGAATACTTGGATCGAACGCGACGAGATCCCGCGCAACCGACTCGGCCTCCTGAAAGCGGTGCTGCGCCACCAATGCTGCGGCGAGCGTGACGAACGTCGGTCCGTTGCGGTTGATACGAAGCTGGAGCGAACGGCGGGCGTACGCTTCGGCCTTCTTGTAATCGCTGTCGTCGCCCGTTTCGCGTGCGCGCTGGAGATGGAGCGCGGCAAGGTGGCCGAGCGCGAGCGCGCTGACCGGGTCCTGCGCCAGCGCTACGTTCCACACGCGAATCTGATCGGCGCGGCTGGCAACGTCAGCTGCCGCGGCCGCCGAGCGTGAGCGCACCTTCCCCCTGGCCGCCTCGAATGCTCCCAGCTTGCGAGCGCCGAGCCAGCCGCCCAGGGCGACGGCGAGAACGAAGAATACGATTGCGACGCGACGGATCATCAGTGATTCCAGGCCGGACACGAAGCCTGTCGCTCAGCCGTTTTCATCTGAGCGACAGGGCCCGGGTCGCCACTACGGTCTTGGCGACTCGAGATATGGGAACGACGGAGAGAAACTTCTGACGGATGGCGGAACGTTGTCGGAGGTCAGCCCCGGAAGCACTGGAGCACTCGCGTCGAGAACGTTTCCGAACACCGCCGAAAGCCCGGTATCGACAACGTCGTCGGTCAGTTTGCGGCCGCCGTAGCCATTCGACAGCGCCCAGCTCAGCCACCCTGCAGTAGCCGGTGCGCGGTTGGGGAAAACCAGCAGCTCGTCGGGAGCGAGCACAGCACCGAGGGTCGAGATGATCTTCTCGCTGCGCCCGAATGCCGATGCGAACGTCCGGATGTGGCCCGGAACGTCAGTGCCTCGATCGGCCATGAGCTTGGTATCGTCGATTGGCGACTTGCTGTTGTGCAGGCCGTGGTCACGCTTCGGGAAGAATACTTCCGACACAAGCGGATTCCCGAGCCGGTCGATCTGCGTGTACACGCGATTGATGTCCACGCCGGTGAGGGCAGAGGAGTTGTCGTTGCAGGCGCTCGCGGCCACGACGAGGGCGAGGCTCATCAGTCCGGCCATCGCGCGTTTCGGAGTCGCCGAGACGAATTTTGTCAAAGTCATCGATTTGGTCCTAGCGGCTGATTGTGGCCCACACGCCGAATTTTGCGTCGGCGGCGGTGGAGGAGACGAGCATCGACTTGGGCAGCTCGATCACGATTGCCAGAGCGTTGAATGGGCGAAGGAGGTCCACCCCGGGATTGCGGAAGGAACTCTGCGCGGGCCCCGACTGCACCGCGAGCACGCCGGTGGAAGGACGCCGGTCGGGGATGATGTTGAAGAACTGCTCGAGGTCGATGAAGAACGGATCGGCCCGTAGTCCGGCGAACACCTGAACTCCCGTTGCCGAGCCGAGAATGGAGTTGACAGCACCTTCGACCGCCGTGGTGGAATTCACCAGTGTATTCGCTGTGCCGACCGTCGGCGGTGCAACCGGGCCGACGACACGAATCTGCTGTGCGGACCCTTCCCCGCTGTTGAACGTGATCTGGAACACCAGGTCCTCGTTCGCGTCTCCGCCGTTGTCGATCTTGATCTGATAAAGGAGGTTCGGGTCGAATGAGGCGGTCTGGCCGGCGATTGGGGACGACGTCGTCAGAACCAGCGCCACGCGGTCGGGGGATGATCCGGGGAATGCATAGACGTCGGTGATGTCCATTCGCGGGTTGAGCTCTACTTCGGGCGTGTCCTGGTGGTCGGACGCGAGCAGCGTACCGATTCCGGCGACGCTCGCCGCGATTCCCGCGGCAAAGACGATCGACAGGTATCGGGCGCGGGTCAGGATCCTTTTCCTCATTATTTCTCCGCTTCGGCAAAGGGGTATGGTGGTGCAGCTCATCGACTGCTGTATCCTCTGCCCGGGCGAAGGGGCGGAGGTGATTCGTGGTTCTCGATTCAATTCTACGACATCACGCTTTCTTCGGATTTATCCTTCAGCAATTAAATAACCTGGGTTCCTGCCTCCGCTTCGCGCATTGATGCGCGTCACCGGAGGCCGAGAATCTTGTGCGTCTGCACGCTCAGCCGCCAGCGAGGATGATTCATGCAGTATTCTATGGCGAGGCGCGTATTCTCTTTCGTGCGGGGTCCGTCCATCGGCTGAAGAAAGAAATTGTCGAACGAGAGGGAGTCGAATTCCTCGGGGAGCGCGCCGGTTTGCGGGTAAACCAGCTTCAGCTCGTTGCCAGAGAGCTGGATCAGCTCGGCACCCGCTTTTGGGCTGACGCAGACCCAGTCTATAGAGGCGGGCGCCGGACGCGTTCCGTTGGTTTCGATCGCCACCGCGAACCCCCGTTCATGGAGTGCCTCGATCAGCGGCTCGTCGAGCTGAAGCAGTGGCTCTCCGCCGGTGCAGACCACCAGCTTTGGCTCGTCCCTGTC
The DNA here is from genome assembly GCA_036513055.1 of Gemmatimonadaceae bacterium. Lineage (GTDB taxonomy): Bacteria > Gemmatimonadota > Gemmatimonadetes > Gemmatimonadales > Gemmatimonadaceae > UBA4720. The sequence goes on from DATBZT010000334.1 coordinate 12,074, forward strand.
ACCGCGCCATGCTGTGGCGATCCTGTCCGCGAGATCGCGGGGCTCCGGAAAGCGTCCGCCGTCGGGGCCTGTCCCGACAAAGTCGGTGTCACAGAACTGGCACACGGCGCGCGAGCGATCTTCTTCCCGGCCGCTCCACAGGTTGCAGCCGGAGAACCTGCAGAAAACTGCGGCACGGCCGGCGTTCGCTCCCTCGCCCTGCAGGGTGTAGAAGATTTCCTTGACCGTGTAGCTCACAGTGTCCCGCTTCCTGCGCCAGCCTCAGTGCCGGCGGCATAGCTCGCAGGGTCGTGTGCTCCAGCTTCGCGAAAGCCGCGAAGGCGCAGCTGGCAGGCATCGCACCTTCCGCATGCATCTCCGTTCGGTGAAGGATCGTAGCAGCTCGTAGTCATCGAGTAGTCGACGCCCAGTCGGAGTCCGAGCTCGATTATCTGTCGTTTGGAGAGGTCGATGAGCGGCGTTCGAATACGGATCGCCGGCCCCCCCGCGGTCTCGACTCCGACTCGCGTGGCCAGGTTGGCCAGCCGTTCGAACGCGCTGATGAACTCGGGCCGGCAGTCGGGGTAGCCGCTATAGTCGAGCGCGTTCACTCCGATGAAGATGTCACGCGCTTCCACGACTTCGGCGAGCGCCAGCGCATACGAGAGGAAGATCGTATTCCGCGCCGGCACATAGGTGAATGGAATTGTCTTGTCTTCCTCACCCAGCTCACGGTCTTTTTCTACCGGCGTATCTGAGGTCAAGGACGAGCCGCCGAAAATGCGAAGATCGATTCGCGCGATGAGATGCTGGACGGCGCCGTATCGCTGGGCCATCTTCGTCGCAGCGCGCAGCTCAGCCGAATGGCGCTGACCGTAGTCGAAGCTGAGCGCATGCACGGCATAGCCGTCGCTGGTCGCGAGGGCGAGAAGGGTGGTCGAATCGAGGCCGCCACTGAGGAGAAGTACGGCGTTTTTTCGCTCCATACCAGTAACATAAGCCCCCCGAGGGTCCCCACGTGAAGATAGAGCAACTCATTCCGGCGATTCGCGTCGCTGCTTCCTTTTTGGCTGTCGCCGCGGCAACCGCCTGCGCCGGACGTCAGGTCGAGCTCGGCACTGGCGGCGGTGCCACGGTGCCTGCAATAACAGCATCCGACCTGCGCACGCGGCTCTACATCTACGCCGACGACTCGATGATGGGCCGCCGCATCGGCACCGTCGGCAACGAGAAGGCGACGGCCTACATCGAGAGAGAAGTTCGTCGCATGGGTCTCGAGCCGGCGGGGGACAGCGGAACATATTTTCAGGACATCCATCCTGACTCGAGCCGGAGCTTCAACGGGCACCCGCCGCCGGGAACAGCGCGAAATGTCGTCGCCATCCTCCGCGGCAGCGACCCCGTGCTCCGCAACGAATATGTGGCGATCGGCGCACACAACGATCACATCGGCATCCGCGCGACTCCGGCCGACTACGATTCGCTGCGCGCGTTCAACATCGCGCTGGACAAGGCCGGCTTGCCGATGTGGGACCGGCGAATCCCGATCGAGAAGCGCAATGCCGCGCGCGCGGCGATCAAGGTGAACGTGGACAGTCTGCACCGCATTCGGCCGGCGCACCTCGATTCAATCAACAATGGCGCCGACGACGACGGGTCGGGAACGGTGACCGTGCTCGAG
>DATBZT010000335.1:0-4964 GCA_036513055.1 Gemmatimonadaceae bacterium
GCTCCTGTACCCCAGCTCGGCAGCGCGTTTGGCGAGGGTCTCGGGTGTGACGGCGCCGTCGCCAAAGGAGAAAGCAGTGTGGGCTCGGAGCTCGACGGGCATACGTCTTCTTATTGTAGTACCGAATAAACACCGAAGCAATAACTACGAACGGAGAACTACAAGCTGAGGTGCTTCTAGAATCTGAAAGCCAACAGCTTGGTGCTGGACTACCCAGAGACAAATCTTTTTCACTTGCCCTCGCGGACAAAAGGCATCGCGTGTCGCAACGACACACTCGACAGAGGCTGATCTTGACGGGCTAATATGACTGTGTCATTTCACCACATCCAGGCGCGAAAAAACCCTTTCCGGTCATTTGGATGCACCTAACACGAATCGTCGGGATCGCGGGGCTGATCCTTTCGACTGCTTCTACCGGCCAGACGCAAGCGCCCAGTGCCAGCGACAGCCCGGCGAAAAGAGACACGACGAGAGTTGGGGAGCATTACAAGTTTGCGACCCGGGCCGGCGTGGGGCTTCTGGGCGGGACTGCCGGGTTTGTTCTTGGTGTCTATGCCGGATTCGGCATAGCCGGGCCATGCAACGGATGCGGCGACGATTTTCACGGGTTCGGCGAAGCGCTCGTCGGTGCTGCTATCGGCGCGATTGTCGGCACCGGAACAGCGGCTGCAATTCCGAAATTTGGCGGCAACTGCAGTTACGGAAAACGGGCTGGCCTCGGATTGGCCGGTTCACTCATCGGCGGTATCGGCGCAATCGGAATTCTATTCCTGCGGTCGCCAATCAACCGGACCGCGGCGCTGGTTCCGCCACTGGGAGCAGCGATCGCCCTCAAGGGCTGTTGATTCTCCGCTGGGGTCCTCACTCCGCAGTAGGTCCGCATTCCGCACTTAGTCGTAGATCCGCAATGGCCGTTGGTCCTGAGTCCGCCATAGGTCAACAGTCCGCAATTGCAGTTTCCTCTCATTAATCCCACCATCCTTGCAGGTACCACTCTCCCTTCTCCAGGAAAATCCAGACGAGCGTCCCCTCATCCGTTACGCACCTGAAATACTCGCGCGCGTAAGGCTCCTCCCATTGTCCGCCTGACACACGGTCGGGGCCAGCCGCCGATTCGATCGTCACCCACCGATCGCCGTCGCGATACCTGACGGGCAGATCGTGATCGCGCCGCTTCGCTGTCTTCACCGAGATCACGCGTGGCGTCTGAAGCAGCTGGAGAGTGAATCGCGGCTCGGCGCCTGACTCGCGAACCATGTGCGTGCGCGCAGCGTGCGCCGGCTCCTGCGTCAGCCAGCTCGTCCGCTTCTCGAGCAGTGGATGCCGGGTGTTCGACGGCACGACAATCACCGCGCCCTGGTCGTCGAGCAGCTGAGCGACCGTCTCCTCCGTTGCCCGCGCGGTGGCGAAGCCACGATCGAAGATGTCCCCCTGCCGCTCGACCTCACCCGTCACCGCCTCGACCCTGAGAGTCATTCCGGTGACTGCATCAGGGAGTCTGATGGTATCGAGGTGCGTACGAATGAGGCGCATCCATGCCTTTCGGCTCGACGTCGAGCGCGAGGGACGCACGAGATGCTCATAGCTCGTTTTGTTGGCGAGCGAAAAAACGAGCGTCATCTCACGCGCACCCTGGCCCCGCGCCGAAAGCGCGGTGCAGACGTTATCGACCAGCGCGTTGATGACGAAGATGAGACGCTCCGGATCCTTGAGCGCATAATCCACCCAATCGAGCGTCGCCTCCGGCAACGACCTCGCCGGAGACCGGAAGATCACCCGCCGGTCATCGGCCCGCGACAGCCGCCAGAGCTGAACACCCTCCGCGCCAAACCTCACCTCCACCGATTCGCTCTCGAGCCGTGCGAGATCGGCACACTTCTCGATGCCAACTCCCTCGAACAAAGATTCGAGCTGAGGCGAAGGACCAAGAACCCCCACCGGTTGAGGAGCCAGAAATTTCCGCTCGTCGCCGAGCGGTATCAGAGTGACAGTGGAGGAAAGGGCGGGGTGCCTGGCTGCGATTTCGGCGGCTATTGGGACGATGGACACACCAACTTGTGCGCCAGTGATTTGACACTGTTTTAATACTGTCAGCAAACTGGCAGCTGTTTCACTCGGCGACAAACTCCGTGAATCAGCCCAGACCAGCCGCCTTTCACCCTCCAGCGATAACCTCGGCACCACCTTTAGAAAACTTGGCGACAGGCCGATCATGGACTCCGAGGTCCAGCTCGAATTCCACAGGCAGATGTAGGTCATGAGGCGATCCGGAGGAGCGGCCTTTGCAGAGTTTGCCTCCCGGTCAGCAAAAAGGAGATGTGATGATCAGAAAGCTCAGCTCTGGCAAATACCGACTCTACTCGAGGAAAAAGGACAAATCTGGAAAGCGGAAAAATCTCGGCACCTTCAAGTCCCGAGCTGCCGCGGAGAAACACGAAAGAGCCGTCCAGTACTTCAAGCGGGCGGGTTGAACACCGCCGGGGAGTATTCGCCTCAACGCAATACTCCCCGCCGATCCACAAGGCCCGCCTCGAGCGATATCCGAAGGTCGTATGGCGAGATTGGAACGGGGAATTCAGTCTGCTTGTTCCAGCCCAGTGAGTAAGCCCGCACCCGGATCATCGCCGACCGCGCCTCGGCGGGATCGCCAAAGGGACTTCTCCACCAGCGATAGCTGTGTGGAAGGACCTGGGACGTGAGACGGAGACTCGCCATCGAGGTGTGGGACGTCAGCGCCACGAAAGCACTCCCACCTTCACGCGCGGCGCGGGACAGACGAACCATTTCCGTTCCTTCAGGTTCGGCTCCAGCCAGCACCAACAGAGCAAAGCCCCCACAGCGCAATAGTTCTTCCGCCGAGCGAAGCGAATTGAGGCGACTGGCGGGACGAACCAGCACCGGTCCCTCGTCCCAGAACTCTCCGGCGATGGTGCCAAGAGCATCTATCCACGCCGCGCGTTCTCCGCCGGCGACAGTCGTGTGGCACGCGGCACGGAGCACGGCGGTGGCTCCCCCTTTTGGCAGCCACACCGAGAGACGTCCGCGGGGAAGACCGCCACCGGGAAGAATTTCGTCCAGGGGCCGGACTCCGGTGATGACCGGCTCCGCTGTCCGATGAGTGACCGGAGTCGCATCGGGAAAACGCTGCTCGAGCAGCGAGCGGAGAAACGGGAGAGCGGACATTATTCTTTGGGCTCAAGGGATTATAACCCGAAGAAAACCCGAAGACAACAACTACTCCGCTACCCGTACCCGTTACCCGTACCCGTTACCCGTTACCCGGAGTACCAGATTGTGAAAAGCCTTTGGGAATCGGACGCTCGACAGGAAATATCGGAGCGCATTGATCTGCTCACCCCGGAGTCACCGGCACTATGGGGACGCATGAATGCGCGTCAGATGATATCACACCTCGTGGACGCTCTGCGGATGTCAACGGGCGAGCTGGTTATCGAGGAGAGGAAGCTTCCGATAAGATTCACGCAGCTCATCATCTTCGGCCCTCCCTTTGCGAAAAATCTGCCGACTGCGCCCGGGTTGATCGCGAGACAGCCTGACGACTGGGACACGGAGTGTGCAGAGCTGCGACTGATGATGGACAAATTCGCCGCTCAGAAGCCCGGAACAAAACTGCCCCGGCACCCCGCGTTCGGGCAGCTCTCCCGGCGCGCGTGGGGCGTGCTCGGCTACAAGCACATCGATCATCACCTGAAGCAGTTCGGAGCCTGACGACGGAAATCACGCCATTGCCGCACGCTCACGGCGCAATCGACGGATCAACAGAGAGTACGCAACGAGATTGACCGCCAGCGCGATGCTGCCGAGCACCCAGCGAATCGCAGGGGTGAGGCCGGTTGGGTAGAGCGCGGCCAACAAATGGTGCTGAATGAAGTCGCCCGTGTATGCAACTTCACCGGCGCGCGCGCGAAGCACATTCTCCAGCGGAGTCAGCGGGCAGATCCAATCCGCATATTCGATCAGCACACCCCAGATCGCCGCCGGCACGTGGAGCCAGACAACCCACCGCCATCGGAGAGCGAGGAACGCTCCCAGCATGACGAATACAACAAAGGCTCCATGAACGACGACGATGCCGTCGGCGAGCCACCGGTAAATCATTCGATCGACACACCCGTCATGAGAACCACATTCGGCCGGCGACGAGGACGAGAAGAATGGCGAATGCCCGCTTGAGCTGGACCGGACTGAGATGTTGCGCCAGTCGCGCGCCAAGGTACGCGCCGAAAAAGAGGCCGAGAGCGATAAAGAGTGCGGCTGGGACATTGAGGTGTCCCCGCTTGTAGTACTCCCATGCTCCCAGTGCACCAACCGGCAGCAGAAGCGCTACCAGCGACGTGCCGGTGGCCGTTACCGGCGTCAGGCGCGCCAGCAGGATGAGTGCCGGGACAATCACAATCCCGCCGCCGATTCCGAAGATCCCGGAAAGAATGCCCGCACCGAACCCGATAGCGATGAAGACGAAGACCACGACAGTATTCTCCTGTGGAATTGCATGAATCTTCGGCTGGGACGGGTGTGAATACCAGAGCAGAGGCTCACGTGGGACCACATGCGGGAAAACGCGCGTGGCCGGCGCTCGCGCTCGGCCTTGGCGCATTCGTACTGGTTTTTGCCATAACGAGCGGTGCCGGACCCGGACTCGATCCCGACGCGATGGGGTATCTCGGAGCCGCTGCATCGCTGGCCGAGCACGGCACTCTTCGCATTCCGTCGGCCCAATGGGACTCCAGGGACTCCACCACCGCCCTCACCACGTGGCCGCCGGCATTTCCGGCAGCAATGGCAATTCCGCGCGTACTGGGTGCCGGACCACTGCTCAGCGCGCGAATAGTCATCGCTGTTTCGGCATTCGTTACAGCGGCCCTTCTCTTTCTCCTGTTCCAGGGTGCTGTGGGCACGGCGGCGGCGGTCTCAGGAGTGGCAGCAGTGTTCGTCACGAC
>DATBZT010000336.1:0-2869 GCA_036513055.1 Gemmatimonadaceae bacterium
GCGCTCTCGCAATCGGCATCCCGTCGTTGCTTTTGCTGGCAACGGGAGAGCTGCGCACCGTCGCGTCCACACCGGGAAGCTGGTCGGCTGCCGCGGTCCTGACCTTTGCAAATCTTCTTCCTGCCGCGCTTGGCGAGGAGCTGCTGATTCGCGGTTACATCTTTGCGGTCCTTCGCGAATCGATCGGGTGGCGCTGGACGCTCATCGCTACCAGCATAGCTTTCGGGTTGCTGCACGTGCCAAATCCCGGCGCGGACGCGGAGTCGGTTCTTCTCGTCATGCTGGCGGGCTTCTTTCTTGGCTCGGTGCTGCTCGCCACCGGCAGTCTCTACGCCGCCGTAATGGCGCACTTCGCCTGGAACTGGGTGATGGCCGCATTCCTTCACACATCGGTGAGCGGGATCGCGATCATTGCGCCTGATTACCGCGTTGTCGACGCGGGTCCGGACTGGCTGACCGGCGGTGCCTGGGGGCCTGAGGGAGGTCTGGCGGCGGCCTTCTCGATGTTCGCTGTCGTGATATACATCTACGGGCGGCACCTTAGCCGCATGGAGCACTAGAAATGGACGAGCGGATTGCAGTTGTGGGTGCGGGTCAGATGGGAAACGGAATCGCCCATGTTTTCGCTCAATCCGGTTATCCGGTGACGATGATCGACGTTTCTCCCGACGCGCTCAGAGCCGGCGAAGCGATGATACGGAAAAATCTCGGCCGGCAAGTGAAGAAGGGAACGATTCCGGAAGAGGTGCTGACCGAAACCATCGGCCGGATATCTCTGAGTCAGAATCTCGACGGGGCGAAAGACGCCACGCTCGTCATCGAGGCCGCCACCGAAAACAGCGAGCTCAAATACCGGATCTTCGGCGATCTCGATCGAATTGCCGCCCCCGACGCGATCCTCGCCACCAACACCAGCTCGATATCCATCACCGGCATCGCGAGTCACACGAAGCGTCCGGCCAAGGTAGTCGGCATGCACTTCATGAATCCGGTGCCGGTGATGAAGCTCGTTGAGATCATTCGGGGACTCGCGACATCCGACGAGACCACGACCCGTGTTGTGGAGCTGAGCAAGAAACTCGGCAAGACTCCCGTGGAAGTGAACGACTACCCGGGCTTCGTCTCCAACCGCGTGCTGATGCCGATGATCAACGAGGCGGTCTACTGCCTGATGGAAGGAGTTGGCGCTCCCGAAGCGATCGATCAGGTAATGACCCTCGGAATGAATCATCCAATGGGCCCTCTGGCGCTCGCTGATCTCATCGGTCTCGACACCTGCGTCGCGATCCTCGAGGTGCTGCGCGATGGACTCGGCGACCCCAAGTACAGGCCGTGTCCGCTTCTGAAGAAGTATGTCGCCGCGGGCTGGCTCGGTCGCAAGACGGGCCGCGGGTTCTACACCTACCAATAGCGAAGTGACCTGGAGCCTGCACGACCTCACGGAGGAACAGCGGGAGATTCAGGCTCTCGCGCGCGACTTCGCACAACGCGAAATCGCGCCTTTTGCCGCAAAGTGGGACGAGGAGGCGCATTTCGAGCCATCGCTGGTAAAGAAGTTCGGCGAGCTGGGTTTTCTCGGCATGCTGATTCCCGAAGAGTTCGACGGTCTCGGGGTGGACACTTCGACGTATCTCATCGCGCTCGAGGAAATAGCGACGGTGGACGCGTCGGCAGCGGTGATGATGAGCGTTCACAATTCGCTCCCGACGCAGATGATCCTGCGCTACGGCAGCACCCACCAGCGAGATCGCTTTCTCCGTCCGATGGCGCGGGGCGAGATGCTTGGCGCGTTCGCGCTCTCGGAGCCGGAGGCGGGCTCGGATGCGGCAGCTCTCACCACCCAGGCGGTGCGAGATGGTAACGACTGGATACTCAGTGGCACCAAGAGCTGGGTGACGAGCGGGAGTTATGCCGGGGCGATCCTGGCGATGGCGCGCACCGACTCGCGCGACGAGCGAAAAGGCGCCCGCGGAATCGGCGCGTTCATCGTGACGCCGGACCTTCCCGGCTTTCATGTGGGCAAGAAGGAGGACAAGCTGGGGCTTCGTGCCTCGCCCACGGTGCAGCTCAACTTCGATGGCATGCGCGTGCCGGGCGAGAATCTGCTCGGCGAGGCGAATCTCGGATTCATCTACGCAATGAAGTCGCTTGACAGCGGCCGGCTTGGCATTGCCGCGCAGGCAACCGGCATCGCGCGCGCGGCGCTGGAAGCCGCCACCGCATATGCCGCCGAGCGCCGTCAGTTCGACGCTCCGCTCCGCGATTTCCAGGCGATTCAGTTCAAGCTCGCCGACATGGCGACTCGCATCAGCGCCGGCCGGGCGCTCCTTCACCTGGCGGCACAGGCGAAAGACCGCGGTGTGAACGTCAAGCAGGCGTGCTCGATGGCCAAGCTCTTCGCCAGCGAGACCGCGATGCACTGCACCAACCAGGCGGTGCAGATCTTCGGTGGATACGGCTACGTGAAGGATTATCCGGTGGAGCGGCTGTTCCGCGACGCCAAGGTGACGGAGATCTACGAAGGCACGTCCGAAATCCAGCGCGTCGTCATAGCCCGTGAGCTGTATGCCCGTGATTAGTGGTATGCGCATACCACATCTGCCACAGAAACACAGAAACACAGAAAACTGCGGGATTTTCAGAGAACTGCGCTCGTTGCCCGTGGATCGCGGCGACTTTGCAGTCGCAGTTGTTGTTGCAGTCAAAAACAAAAAGAAAGAAGCTTTGCCCATGACTGGGCTTTCGGCGGCATCCCGATGCCTTCTGTGTTTCTGTGTTTCTGTGGCCAACGTGTTTCTGTGGCCAACGCGCGGATTCGCTTCTGTCAGCGCCGCCCCACATTTTTAGACTTCACCTGAACTCTGATCTC
>DATBZT010000337.1:0-13029 GCA_036513055.1 Gemmatimonadaceae bacterium
GATCCGCCCGCCAGCGTCGACGTTAGCGTCGCCATCGATCCCACGCGGACGTTTCAGAAAATCGAGGGGTGGGGCATATCGATCGGAAGCCTCAGCGATCCTCACGTTCTCAACGTGCCGTTCGACGCCGTGCCTCCGCTCGAAGTACCGCTTGCCGACCAGCGCCAGATGTTCGACACTCTCTACCGCGGAATAGGGCTGACGCGCGGGCGCATGGGGACGCACCCGCGGGGCATCGAGCTGGTAAACGACAACAACGATCCGAATGTAACCGACCTTTCCAAGTTTGATTTCGCCGGACTAAAGAACGACACCTTTGTCGATATGGCCGGCGACCTGAAGTCGCGCGGGATGACAACGTGGTGGTTGTCACCCAACGCGTTCGAGCCGTGGATGAATGAGAACAACGCCGCCGAATACGTCGAGTGGGCGATGGCCATCATCCGCAGATGGAGAGACAAGGGACTCGAGCTTCCTTACTACTCGATCGCCAACGAGCCGGCTGGAATCGAGGGCCCCGCGGGCAACGCTGAATACCTCCGCCATGTCGTCACGCTTCTGGGTCGGGCTCTGAAGGCGGAGAATTTTGCCACGCGCATCGTCATACCCGATGACGTGAACCCAATTGAGGCAGAGGCGCGCGCTCGCGTCATTCTCGCCGACCCGGAAGCGCGGACATACGTCGCCGCCCTCGCGTTTCATCTGTACGGTCAGCCGTTGACGACAATCGTTCCGCTGAAAGGCCTTTCCGAGCAGTACAGAATTCCGTTGTGGATGAGCGAGTTCTATACGCACAGCGCGATGGAGTGGGCCGAGATCGTTCATGACCTGCTGGTGGACTACGACGTCACGGCGGTTGACTACCTGGCGGGTTGCATGGGCTACGACGACGGCGCCGAGCTGATCTCCATCAACCACGACGTCAACCGATATCTGGGATATACCGTACACGACAATTTCTATTTCTTCGGCAACTTCACGAGGTATGTCCGTCCTGGCGCCGTGCGAATTGCCGCGGTTTCGTCGTCGTCGGAGGTCCTGACGTCGGCTTTTGTTCTAGGCGGCCGCGTGGCGATTGTGGCGATCAATTTCGGCGCCACGCCGCTCAGCGTGCGCTTTAACGTTGCCACCGTCCCCGATAGCCGGGCTTTTTCGGCAGTGAGGTCGAGCGAAACGGAGCATCTCCTCCAGCTCCCGGCTCCGGTGCTTCGCGACGGAACGATGGTCGTGACGCTGCCCGCGGCGAGCATCACCACGTTATACCAGTAGCGTGTCCCGTAAAAAAGCCGCGCAACAGGCGCCGCGTATCTTTACGCCTGAGTATTACTCGCGGATGCACGACCTCGAAGCTGTGTCGTGGTGGAACGCGGGCATGCGCGACACGGCGAGGATGCTGCTCGCTCGCGCCGGCCTTCCCGAGTCCGGCAGAATGCTCGATGCCGGATGCGGTTCCGGCCAGACGATGTCCTGGTTTCAACGCGATCATCCCGAATGGACGGTTGCCGGAATTGATGTCGCACCAGAAGGACTTTCTGTCGCTCGATCCATGGGCCTTTCGGTGGAGCAGGCGAGCGTCCTCTCCCTTCCGTTCGAATCCCAGGCATTCGATCTGGTCGTGACGCTGGACGTACTCCAGCACCTTCCGCTCGACGGAGGGGACGCAATAGCTCTTGCCGAGTTTGGGAGAGTGCTGCGTCCGGGGGGTGTCCTGCTTGTCAGAACGAACGCGCAGGCGGTTCCACGCGTTCGAGACGACCACGAATTCTCCTTTCGCAAATACCAGCCACCCGAGCTTCGGAACAAACTCGAGGCATCCGGCTTCGATGTCATTGTGCTGGGCCGGGCGAACGCCCTGCTCGGCCTTGCGGAGATTCCCCGCGAGCTGCGCGCGAATAAGCAACAGTCTGCCGAGTATCACGGCATTCTTGCCGAGCCGCGGCAAACGGCGGGCGTTTTTCGCGGGCTTCTGAGAAACTGGCTCGCGCTGGAGGGACGCGCCCTTGCGGCGGGTTGGCAACTACCCTTCGGCCGAACCATCTTTGCACTCTGCCGCGCGAGATGACTTCGACGGGCGGCGCGTGCGCCACCGCGCAGTCGGTGCGCTATCCCGGACTACTTCAAACCAACTGATGTCTTCAAGCAGAATAGCTGTCATCGGCCTCGGCGAGGCCGGCTACGAGATGCATCTCCCCGCGCTTGCCCAGATGAAAAACGTTTCCGTCGTGGGCGCGTGTGACATTGACGAGGCCCGCCGGGCGCGTGCAGCGGCGAAATTCGGCGTCCCGGTGTTCGCCGACGTCGAGTCGATGCTGGCCTCCGGCAGACCCGATGTCGTCATCATCGCGACCCCGCCAGACTCGCATGTCGACCTTTGCCTGCGCGCAATAGACGCCGGCCTCGACATCATCTGCGAAAAGCCTTTCGTATCCACGCTCGCGGAGGCTGACAGCGTGATGTCAGCCGCAAATGCCGCGGGCCGGCGGATCGCACTCAATCACGAATTCCGCGAGATGCCGATATTTCGCTCGCTGATCGAGCATGCGGGGCCCGAGAGCGGTGAGGATTTGTTCTTCGCGCAGATATGGCAGAACACCGACGTTCCGCCCTGGACCGAGCCTGGCTGGCGCGGACAGATGCAGCGGCGGACCCTGCACGAGGCGGGTGTTCACCTGATCGACTATCTGATTGCGCTGTTCGGTGAGAAACCCGTGGCGGCGTGGGCTTCCATGTCGTCGGGAGGGGCGGCGACCGAAGGGGTGCAGGTTGGTGCCGACGCTCTGTCGGTGGTGTCACTCGAGTTCACCCGCGGTCGCATGGCGCAGGTTCTTCAGAATCGGCTCTGCAAAGGCGAGACGCACTACTTCGAGGTGCGCGCCGATACCCGCACTGCGTCGTACCGCGCTTCCTTCGGTGGCCGCGCCCGGATCACCACGGGACTCTACCGCAGCACCAGGCCACATGTCCGTATTGACTACGGCGTCTCCGGCCTGGCGTGGCGTGAGATTGGAAATACGCGCAGCCTGCTGGCGCGCAACCCGAAACAGCCGCGAGTCGTGTCCACACGCTACATCCTGGAGAAATCACTTGCCGCTTTCGCCACCGGCGGCCGCCCGCCCGCCACCGCCGAAGATGGCCGGGACGCTCTCGAGGTGATCAATGCCTGTTACAGCTCGGCGGTAACAGGCCGTCGCACAGCTGTTGGTGAGGACGTTTCAGCCGATGCAGTTCCGCCCAGCCCGTGACGACCGCAGGCTGATGGCGGAAGCGCGGCCGTTGCGTGTAGCGATTGTCGGTGCGGGGCTCATGGGACGGTGGCATGCTGATGCGGCACGTCGCGCAAATGCGAGCATCACACTCATTGCCGATTCGAGCATCGACCGGGCCGCGTCTCTGGCCGGGAAGTACGGGGCAACACCGACGACGCAACTGACCGACGTGTTTGTCGAGGGCTCCGCAGACGTAGTCCACGTTTGCGCTCCTCCGGCCGATCATGAGCAGCTCGTTCGTGCGGCAATTGAATCCGGGATCCACGCGCTCGTCGAGAAGCCGCTTGCCGCGACAGCAGCCATCACCGCGGAGTTGTACGCGCTTGCGGCATCGAAGGGCGTCATGCTATGCCCGGTGCATCAGTTTCTGTTTCAATCCGGCGTGATGCACCTTCTCGAGAACAGGCAGACCATCGGGCCGATTCGCCAGCTCACTTCGGTCATCTGCTCCGCCGGCGCCGAATCAGGAGGGGACGCCGACCGCGACCGGCTTGCCTTCGACATTCTGCCTCATCCTCTGTCGCTGGCGGCAGCGGCACTTCCGCGCGGACTATCCGGCGCCCGGTGGCACACGGCGCGAAGTGCGCCGGGAGAGATTCAGGCAATCGCGTCGGTTGACGGTGCGGCGCTCGCAATCCTCATATCAACGCACGGGCGCCCGACGCGCAATTCGTTTCGAGTCACTGGAGACACCGGCACGTGGCATGCCGATCTTTTCCACGGCTTTGCCTTCAGTGAAAAGGGAAGTGTGTCTCGCCTGAGCAAGCTTGCCCGTCCCTTCGCGATGGCGGGTAGAACATTTGCCGCGGCAACCGACAACGCGGCTCGTCGGGCAATCAATGCCGAGCAGGCCTTTCCCGGTTTGCGCGAGATCGTGAGCCGCTTCTACTCCGCGGTCAGGTCGCAAGGAACTCCGCCGATCACGGTGTCCGACACGCTCGACGTGGCGGCGGCGCGAGACACGATCATCGCCAGTCTTCGGGTGGACGGCGCTCTGGCCTGAGCGGCATTGATGCGGTCGGCTCTCAGCCTGCCCCTCTTATAAGGAAGCGGGGACAGGAACAGGAGACCGATGAGACCGGAGAGAATTCTTTCTTGCCCGAGATGTCTCAGACAGGCGACTCGTCCAGCTCCGGCGCAGTTGTGATGCGACGCGGTCGCCGGCGCGTCAAATAGCCGAGCCACTCTCCCCATGACCAGGCGAGAATCATTGTTGCCAGCGACGGCAGTGCTTTCACGAACATCGTTCGGGCTTCGGGATTGCTCGCCGCGCGGGCCGTCATCCGGCCCAGCAGCAGCAGCGGCAGTGCGGGGGAGAACAGGAGGTAGTAGAGACGCCGCCCGCGCCCCGCATGCGTGACGCGCGTGGCGCCGAACAAGCGCCCGAATGCGTACCGCTCATACACCGCATCGCCGAACCGCACATTGCGGCGTACGCGCACTTCGGCGTCGGGCCAGAGATAAAGCGGACCGAATCGCTGCTGGAGCGCGCGGTGAATCTCCGTCTCGTGAAAGCCGCCGGCCCACATGTCGCTGATCGCGTCCAGGTGTGCGCGATGGTAGGCGACGTTGCAGACACTGAGTGAAGGCGATTCTCCCGCGGTGGCCGGCCTCATGTATCGAAAGAAATCCACATAGTAGAACGCCCACATCGCCGGCGAAGCACTCACCCCGGGCTCGACTACTCCGCCAACGGCCGCGCGTCCCTCCCACGGGGTTCCGGCCAGCGCCTTCACCCAGTTCGAGCCAGGAAGGCAGCTGTCTTCGGTGAGAAGAATTCTTTCGCCCTTCGCCGACGCCAGACCGAGCGTCGTGAGCTCGATGGGGGTGCGGCAGCCTTCGCGAGCCAGAATTTCGGCGTCGGGGAACTCCGCCCTCAGCGCGATGAGCTCGCCAAGCTCCGGATCTGCCGCCACGACTATGTCGAACACGGGAGCATCCTGCTGATCGAGGAGTGCCTGAAGCGTGCGCCGCAGACGCTGAAGGCTGCATATCGCCACGACGATGACGGTGATCGTCTCACCACCACTGCCGAATGTCACCGTTGATTTTTCCGTTGTCTTAGCGCTTGCTTCCGTCATTGCCGAGTTGAAGTGTGCGCGGCAAGTTAACCTTTTTTCGCGCCGGACCGGGACCGGAAAATGATCTTCGAGTGGCTGACTGAAGTGCTGGCCTGTCCGGTTTGCGGGCGTCCCGTAAAAGGCAGCGATGACTCATATCGATGCGTCGGCTGCGCCCGTCTCTACCCGATACGCTACGGCGTACCCGATTTCCGGCTTGCTCCCGACCCCTACATCTCGGTGGAGAACGAGCTCAGGAAAATCGAAGGCTTCTACGCTCCCGACCGTTCATTCGCGGAAATGGTCAAGGCGTACTACGTCCTCACTCCCGAGAGCCCGCCGGAGCTGCACCGGCATTATTTCGCGGCCATGGAAGCGGCAACGTCACGCGGGGCCGGATTGCTGAGAAAGCTTCAGTCGAGGCACCCCGACGCCGGCCATCACAGGATACTCGACCTCGGCTGCGGAACAGGGGGAATGTCGATTGCGGCGGCCGGCCAGTACGATCAAGTGGTGGGTGCAGACGTTGCGCTTCGATGGCTGGTGATGGGGCAGCGGCGTCTCGCGGAGCAGAACATTTCGCTCCCGTTGATATGTGCCAATGCGGAATCGCTTCCTTTTCGCGACAGATCATTTCAGGCGGTCGTTGCCGACGCCGTTCTGGAGCACGTCGCAAGCAGCGTCAGGATGCGCGACGAAACGCTGCGGGTTCTGCAACCGCGAGGCGCTTTCTTCTTCACCACCAACAATCGGTTCAGCATTCTCCCGGAGCCCCACGTGCGCCTGCTTGGCTTCGGTCTCCTGCCGCGGCGGTTCATGGAGCCGGTTGCGCGGCGCGTCCGCCACACGCCTTACAAAGCCCGACTGCACTCGCGGCGCGAGCTGCGACGTCTCTTCAGAAATCATGGCAGCGTTTTGCTTCCGTGGTTCGAGCCTGGTGAGCTTGGCGAGCGTCACGAACCGGTGAGGCGACTCTGGGACAGGGTCCGTGCCATACGGCCGTTGCGGGCATTGCTTGGAGCAGCGGTGCCGCAATACTTCATTTCCGGCCAGCGCTCTCCCGCGCCCGGTGAGCTGCATCCCTGAGTGAGGCTTGCCGCCACTCGCGCACGCCACGCAGCTGCATCACGAGGACGAGCACTGTCGTTGCCGCAAGGATGCTCACGAGGAGTGCCGCGCGCTTTTCCAGTATCTGGTACAGCGCTCCGTGAAGAACAACGGCGGCGAGCAGGATGTAGGTGCTGCGCTGCAAGAGTTTCCACAGCGGGACGCCCAGTTTTCTGAGCGCGATGTCGTTCGACAGCGCCATCAGCAGAACCAGCAGAACGGCGCCCGCCATTCCGAGATAATTTGCCGTGAAAAAGACGGCGGCGCCGCGATCGACATGAGCGCCGGGCGCGGGCAGAAAATAGCGCGCGAACGTTCCGTGCATGTGCACCTGCAGGCCGGCGACAGTGTGAACGATGCCGCACACGGCCGCCCAGATACCGATATCGCGGCGAAGATCAGTGCTCACCGGATTCGGTCTCCGTCTGAGGACGTTGAGCGGTCCGATGGCGAGTGCAACGGCAAGCAGCAGCAGGCCGGCGTACGCGGTCGCAAAGCTCAAACCTTCGGCTACCGAGCGATGACCCGCCTGCGTCCAGAAAATCGCGCCGATGCCAGCCGAGACGAGAGCAAGCTTCGTGTGCCGTATCGTCCGGTGCCGCCAGTACGAGGCCCTCAGTCGGACCGTGCCATCGCGTTGTACACCGACCCGATGAGGCGCCCGATGGCGTAGCCGATGACGAACAGATACGCGAAGCCGACGAATGCTCCGGCGACGCTTACCCGATATCCGGGCAGAAACATCCCCAGGAGATTGAGGTGCGGGCCAACCTCAGCGCCGCCGCGAACAACCAGGAGGATTGTCGCGAGAAAGAGTCCTGAACCAAAGAGAAGGCCAAGGGCAATTCCCCATGCGCGCGCGTTCAGCTTGAGCAGGGTCGTCCTGACATCATTTTCCGCCGCCGTGCGTTTGGTGTCGCTCATCAGATGTGATCCAGGAAATCGCGGGTCTCGTCCAGCTCCGCGCGCTCACGTAACAGGAACAGCGATACCGCAAGGACGAAATTGCGGACGAATGCCACGAACCAGCCGGCGCAGAACCCGACGGCCATTCCCCATGCGAGCCCGATCAGCGCGCCACGAAACGAGACGCTGTAGCCGGCGAAGTACTGGCTGAGCAATCCAAGCCCGCCAACCGGCTGAAGTCCCCTTGCAACGTCGAGCACCGTGATTCCAAGAATCACGAGGCCTGCAGCGACGCCGATCGCCGCGCCGAATGCCCGCTTGTCGAGCGGCGCAAACAACAGCGACGCCGAGCGCGGCATCTCATCTACCACATCGCTGCCGATCTTGCCTGCGTTGTCTGCCTGTCGGTTGCTCATGCCGCCGCCGTCGCGCGGGATTCTCCGTCTTCCAGTTTCTGTTCCTCGTGGTACTCGAGGTCCGTGTTGACCTCCCACAGGTCATGTTCCGCACCCTGCATGTTCTCGAGAGCAAGCATCGCCGTGTACATCGAGTGATCCTGATTGTTGTACTTGTGCATCCCGTTGCGCCCAACAGTGTGCAGGTTGGTGATCGGGTCGATGTACTCGCGCACTACGTCGAGGTGCTCACGGTAGGTGGAATCGTAGATCGGATACGCCTTTGGCATGCGCACGACGGCGCCATCAACAACATGCGCGCCCGGCGCGAGCCCGAGGTCGGAAAATTCGCGGGTCGCCAGCTCGATCAGCTGAGTGTCCGAACTCTCCCAGAGGCCGTCGCCCTTGAAGCAGAAGTATTCCATGCCGACGCACGTCGTCCCTGGAGTAGGCACCATTGCCGCGCTCCAGTTGTTGAAATTCTGGATCCTGCCCACGCGCACTCCCGGGGTGTGGACGTAGATCCAGTTGTCGGGAAAGAGATTGTCCTTGTCGAGAATCAGCGCGACGAGGACGAAGTCGCGATATGCCAGGCCCTCTGCAGCCGTCACCGCCTCGGCGGGCCGCACCGGGCCGAGCGCCCTCACGAGAGAGCGGAGCGGCATGGTGGAGATGAAATGCTCGGCCTCGATCCTCCGCGTTCCTGCGGGTCCCGTGACAGTCGCCGACATGACCCGCGTGCCATCGGTCTCGAGCGCCGTCACACAATGGTTCAGCAGGACAGTTCCTCCAAGCTCGGTGACCCGGTCCGCGCATCGTTCCCACATCTGGCCCGGGCCAAGTCGCGGGTACTTGAACTGTTGAATGAGTGTCTTGATCGCCGGCGCACGGCGGTTGAGCGACGTCGCGGAAAGAATCGCCCGCGCCAGTGACAGTCCCTGTATTCGCTGCGCTGCCCACTCCGATCTGATCTCGGTGCAGGGCACTCCCCATACTTTCTCGGTGTAGGTCTTGAAGAAGATCCGGTAGAGCCGGCGCCCGAACCTGTTCGACACCCACTGCTCGAAATTCTCCTCCACCGGATGGGGCGACATCCGGGCGTGAGCATAACTGAACACTATCATCGCCGCCTGCCACAGCCCGAGGCCGGCAAGGGCGTTGCTCGCCTTGAGGGGGTAGTTGAAGAATTTCCCGTTGTACAGAATTCGCGACAGCCGGGGCACGTCGATGAACTCCTCACCGAGCAGCTCTTCCCATAACGACTGAACTGCGGCGATTTTGGTGAAGAAGCGGTGCCCGCCAATATCGAATCTGTAATCCTTGTACCTGGCGGTGCGGGAAATTCCTCCGACGATCGAGTCCGCCTCGAGAACCGTTACCGCAAAGCCTTTCTGTGCCAGCAGGTAAGCCGCGGTGAGGCCCGCCGGTCCGGCGCCGCAGACGACGATCCGGTCGCCCGGCCGAAGCTCGCGCGCACGAAAGGTTGTCGGGCCACCGGGTCGGTCACTCAGCATTCTTCAACCTCAACACTTTCGCCTTGGCATGAGGAGTGGCGCGGGAAAAAACGGAGTCGAGGGAAAAGTCTCCGTATTTCCTGAGGCCCCGCCTGGTCAGGTCCTCCCATGCGCCGAAATCCTGACAGAGCTCGAGCGTGCCGCATTCGAGAACAACATATACGTCGTGATCGCGGGCAGCCACGCTCAGGGCGCTGTCCGGGCGGTAGTAATCCAGCCCCGAAATCACTTTCCATCGTCCCACGGTTGGCGCCGCGCCAATCAGCAGAACGCGATTCTTCGGAAGCGTCTCGAGAAACCCGCGCAGATCGCGAAAAGTCGACGCGATTTCATTCACATAACCCCGCGTCTCGCCCAGCGATATTGCTGCGCTGCGGCTGCCGGCGGACCCGACAACTCGCTGCGAGCGCAGATACACCAGTCCTGATGCGAGGAGCAAAAGCAGACTGAGCGACGTGATGGGAGCGAGGGGATGCAGACGCAGCCGACTGATGAGAGGGCGGATGACCGCTGCCGCGCCGACGTAGAAGAAGATCCAGGCCATCGGCTGGTACGCCATCAGGTATCGCGACGTACTCGGAATCATCAGCCCCAGCACCGGCAGCGCCGCGAGACAGTACCAGATCTCCGGAAGAAACTGTCTGCGCGCCTTCCACATGCCGAAGAAAAAAAGAAGAGAGATGACGATTCCAGCGACTGTGATTGCGGCGTCGCCCGGGGTCGTGCCAAACACCGGGCGGTACGCGTCGACGACCGGGTTGCGGGCAAACGCGAGCTGAAAATCGGGAACGATCTGCGACGGAAGCGCCAGCCCGAAGAGGTTCAGAAACATCCCCTTTTTCGGCGCGTAAAGCAGGTACCCGATTGGCTCGTACATATAACGGCGCGATATCGTCTCCCAATTCGCGATCACGAGCACGAGCACCCCTGAGAGCGCGACCCCGAAGCCAGCGAAAAGTGCGCGCCGCGAGGTCCCGTGCTCCCGCGCGCGGCCCGCGGCGAGCAGCGCAGCGTACACCAGCAGCACGGGCGCCGTGTACTTCACCAGGAATGCCAGGACGAACAGTGCGGCGGCTGCACCGATCGCCACCGGCCGGCGACGAAGCTTCTCGTCGGAGCCGATCACGCGCGCAGCGATGATCAGCACCGCAATGGTGAAGGCCGCATAGGGTGCATCGGCAAGAGGAGCAAACACGTTCGCAACCCATTCGGGACTGAGCAGCAGGAAGCCGAACGAGTAGCCGATGCCGGCCCAGTGTCTGCTTCGGGGAAGGGCCCATGACAAGACGTAGCTGAACATCGCCGCGGTGGCTGTAACGAGCGCGATGTTGGCAAGCTGTATCGCCCGGAGCTGGTCGTCGAAGTTGCTGAACGCCGCAATGAAGGGCGACCGCAGCACTCCCGGCATGGAGACATAGTCGAAGGGCGCCCGGTTCACGGCCGAGCGCGCGATGGCATGGCCTGTTTCGGCGAATGCGAGACCCTTCAGATAGTAGAGGAGCGGATCCGTGGAGAGCCGCGGATAGAAGTAGGCGGGGTCGACGGCGAGGACGCCAAGAAGAAGGACCGCGACGAAGCCCCCTCCGAAAATCGCCAGTGCCTGCCATTCCCGGCGCACGAACGCGACCGGCGATTCCAGCTCGCGGTGGAACTGGTATGATGAGCGAATGTCGTCCAAGTTGTTTGCTTGCCTCGCGGGGCCGGGATCATGCGACGGTCCGCAAGTGCGCGGCTGGGCGCACTTCCGTTTGATTGGCGGTCGGACAATAATTCGGGTTGAGCCTTACGGCAATGTATCAGTCAGCGCACAAAGCGAGAGAATCGACATGCCGATCGTAGACAAACCATGCAGCATTGAAAGAAAGTCATTTCCCTCACCTTCCGGTCGTCGGCGCTGATGCCGCGCTCGGGGAAGGGCACGGCTGAAACGCAGAACGCGCGGCGAAAGAACACGGCTCATGCGGACTCCGTAGGCAGAAAGGATGCACTGATCGACATTGCCGAGATGCTGAACCGGGTGGCTCTCGAGTCATGCGCGCGGCATCATCGCTACGCCGAGCTGGTGAAGCGGGGCGCGCCGGAAGCGGACCAGAGGCTTGCTCTCAATGCCGTCCGGGATTGCGACGAGATACTCGACGAGGCGGTGGATCTTTACGAGATCGCGTGCCTCGAGGAGACGAACCACGCCGACGACGCGTGGTGGCACGGCGCGAACAAGGTTTGGCGTGCCGCGAAGGAATACATGCGCCATCACGCCGCGCCACGCCATTTGGCGCGGTTTGGAAACGGGCACAGCCGTGACGACCTGCGCGATCTGACCATTGGATACGAGCTCGAGGCGTCTTCGCTGCTGCGGCTGCGCCACGCAACCGACTCGTACCTGGCGGCCCGAACCGGAATCAGTTAGCGCGCGGTTCTCTTGCTGTCGCGGGTCAAGCCGTTGCGGTCGCGAGGCGGCGGCTGATCTTGGCGACGATCATCTCGATGGCGACAGCGTTGTGTCCCCCTCTCGGAACGATGATATCGGCGTAGCGCTTGCTTGGCTCGACGAACTGCATGTGCATTGGCTGCACTGTCGAGAGGTACTGGTCGAGGATTTCGTTGAGGGGCCGTCCGCGCGCCCGCATGTCTCGGCGAAGGCGGCGAATGAGCCGGATGTCGGCGTCGGCATCGACGAATACCTTGACGTCGCACAGCTCTCTGACTCTCGGGTCGACCAGCAGCAGAATGCCGTCGATCACAATCACATCCGACGGCTCGACTCGCACCGTGGAGTCTCGCCGGAGGTGGGTGACGAAGTCGTATACCGGTTTGTCGATGGTGCGCCGTTCCGACAGCTCTTTGAGGTGCTCGGTAAGGAGGTCGAAGTCGAAGGCGTCGGGGTGGTCCCAGTTGACGCGCCGTCGTTCTTCGATGGGGATCGAGGTGAAATTGCGATAGTAGGCGTCCATGTCGATGAACGCGACGGAGAGGGAGGTGAGAGCGTCGGCGACTTTCCGGGCGACGGTGGATTTTCCGCTGCCTGATCCGCCGGCGATGCCGATTATCAGTGGCTTGGACACAGTGACAATCTAAGGAAAACCGAGGGCTTGCACGGCGGAACTGAACTGCCTGCTGGGAGCCTGGGAGAGAACTGAAGCCGTGAGCCAGGTGCTGCAAACGGGGCTGACAGATCGTTTTCACATCAAGGGACACGCGGCACTGTCTCCCGAGTAGTAAGCACCAGGCTGTAGGCTTCTTTCAAACTGCTGGCTCCCGGCAGGCGGTTCTCAGTTCCGCAGCTTGCAGGTTTTCCGGTCCGTTCGATCGTTGTAATCCGTGATGGTTGAGGGGTTGAAGTTGTGGGTGTGAACGGGTAACATGAGTATCCCGCCGTGGTGCAATCAGAAATACGTGGAATGCAGTCGCGGCTGGCGGCCCGTCGGGAAGATATACTGTTCAGGAAGGGTTGACGGGGCGTGATCGTACGGATATAATTCAAGGCTGCCATAGAATGGCAATCGCTTTTTGAAAATCGAAGTTGAGATCAAGTGATGTGCGAGGCGAACTCGATGATCCGTGTCCATTCAGGGATGCGGTTAGAGTTCAAACCTGAAAACATTACAAGTGATTCCGGACGCAGTGATTGCCAGATGGCTATCTAAGCGTCTGGTGAAGCCGCGTTCGGAGAGCAATCGAATCTCTTAACTATTGGAGAGTTTGATCCTGGCTCAGGATGAACGCTGGCGGCGTGCTTAACACATGCAAGTCAAGGGGGCCCGGAGCGCAAGCTTTGGGCAAC
>DATBZT010000338.1:0-2166 GCA_036513055.1 Gemmatimonadaceae bacterium
GCCGAGGAAGTCATGCCCGAGCTACGGAAGAAGCGGACGATCGGCGAGATCGCGCGGGTGCTCGGAGTCAGCCGGCAGAACCTGTATCGCATGATGCAAGGGAAGATTTCGTTGACTCCCGACATGGCGGCCAAGATCGGCGCGCTCGTTGGGAACGGCGCACGCATCTGGCTCGCTATGCAGGCTGATTACGACGCCTGGGAAGCAACGAAACGTCTGGCGCCTGCTTTGAAGAAGATTCGCGCCGAAGCTTAGAGGGGCGAGGCGGCCGCGCGAACGCTTGGGACAGGAATTCGGTTCGCCCCAGCCCGCCCTCACCTTCCGCTCATCTTTCAGCTCGCACGATTCAGGCAGACCGCGAGCGCATCGACGCACACACCGAAGATAAATGTGTCTGAGAGACATGCGACCTATTTTTCCTTGAGGCGCGGATTCAGCAGGTTGCAGCCGCGTACGAACGCGCAGACGAGTTTCCCATTCCTGAGCAGGTCGATGACCGCCTGCGCGACATCCTCGAGCCTTTGTTCGCCATTGCGGCGGTTGCAGATGCGGGGCGAGGAACCAGATTCCATGTCGACCCCATGCTGAAGGGGGCCAATGCGCTCGTGGGTATCCGCTTCGAGCATGATAGTGGAGAAGCCGCCTTGATTGCTGCACTCTCGGCCCTCGAAGGTATCTGCGCAGGAGAGCAACGAGATACCATTATCTCAGCAAGCGGCGCGTTATCGCTCTTCCGAGAAACCGAGGGTCTTGAGTGGGTAGACACCAAAGAAAAATCGCGCCACCTGCTTCGTCGCTTGGGCCTCCGCTCCGCTACCTACCGCCGCGAGCGATTCTGGGGCAGAGGCCAGCAGGCCAGCCCGACATGGCAAAAGAACCGCCAGGGGCTGCGAGATAAAGCTTCACACGCTGCACGACCCTTGTCTCGCGGTATGCCAAGGAGTGAAACCGTCACAGCCGTCACACCCCAACGCGCAGAACGACTCCAGGCAGTTTCTCATCGGTCAAGATAGCCGATTGTGACGCGTAGAAATCGTGCGGGAAATCTAACGGTGCTACGGAAGAACGGCGTGCCCGTGCTCGGATCAGGTCAGTGTCAGTCGTAGGAAAGGCGAGTTAGAGGCGGGCGCGAAGGGCGGCCAGATTGGGCGCTCGAACAAAACTGCTATCGGACAGCGGCCGTAACCGACGACACCGGGTCCATTTCCTCGTGACGGCTCGCCGGGGCTGAATCCATTCGTACCGGCATTGTTGACAACATAGCAGCATCTATGTACCTGGCCGTCCGGAAGTTGCGAGTCTAATCTGCTCGTTACACGGCGACGCTCCATGACGTGCATGTGCCCGGTTGGAGGAGGATACAGTGTGCAGCGGAACCAGTCGCCGGTCGAAATTCCCGTTAACGGCCATATCCAGACTCTCGTCAATCCGCCCGGCAACTTCAAAGCCCGCTACTGCGTCGGCGCGACGGCTGCCCGAGGATCCCGACGAATAGGTCAAGGGAACGGCCGAGAACAAGGGCACCTGGTGGGATCACTGGATCAAGTGGATCGGCCCGCGCTCCGGCGGCGAACGTCCCGCGCCGAAGTCGCTCGGCAGCGAGCTCTATAAGGCCGGCGAGGTCGCCCCGGGACTATACGTCCACGAACGCCACTAAGATTACCTCTTCCGCGGCTGGCGACTGCGTCGCTAGCCGCAAACCGGGAGAGGTCGTGCGGCGACACTTGTGTCGCGCACGGGTGAGGGCGCCCAGCGTCCCAACAAATCCCTCACCTCGCCGCCAGCACCTCCGCCAGATGACGCACTTCGATCTTCTCGCCCGCGCGGCTCAAGCCCCCGCCGATCTGCATCAGGCATCCGCAATCGTTGGCAACCACCACCTCGGCGCCGCTCTCCTTGATGCGCGCCATCTTGTCCTTGAGCATCGAGGCCGAGATATGCGGAAACTTCACCGAGAACATCCCGCCGAAGCCGCAACACTCCTCCCGATCGCGCAGCTCGCAAATTCTGATTCCGGCCACCGCACTCAGCAGCGTCATCGGTTCATCGCGCACGCCCAACTCGCGCATCAGATGACACGACGGATGATACGCGACCGCCCGCTCGTAGCGCGCGCCGACATACTTCACCTTCAGCACGTTGACGATGAACTGCGACAGCTCGAAT
>DATBZT010000339.1:0-3747 GCA_036513055.1 Gemmatimonadaceae bacterium
TCGATCTGATATTGACTCTCGTCGGCGACACGACGGAGTCGATAACGGCGGTGGGAGTTCCGGTGC
This sequence comes from Gemmatimonadaceae bacterium, assembly GCA_036513055.1. Taxonomy (GTDB): domain Bacteria; phylum Gemmatimonadota; class Gemmatimonadetes; order Gemmatimonadales; family Gemmatimonadaceae; genus UBA4720. The sequence continues at coordinate 67 of DATBZT010000339.1, forward strand.
TGACTCCGATGCTCGATATTGCCAACGCCCGCGTGACGTTCACGTCGGGCGCCGTCGCGAACATCACTTCCAGCCGGATATCGCGCGAGCGCGTGCGGAAGATCCGAATCTTTCAGCACAGTGGCTACATCTCGCTCGATCTCGCCGCCGGTACCGGCGAATTCTTCCGCCTTCGCCGGCGGATGGACACGAGCAATCCGCCGTCCAGCCCGGTGGACATCACCGATTTCGTCGATCGGATTCCACTTGTGGCTCCCGAGGGAGAGCCGCTGCGGCTTGAATTCGAGAGCTTCGTCGCCGCGATTCGCGGAGAGGGGCCGGTCATCGTCACGGGTGAGGAAGGCCGCAGAGCGCTCTCGGTGGCCCTGAAGATCGTGGCTGAGATCGAGCGCACCGCTCCCGCGTTCGCCGGAGAGCTCGCCGCCGCGCGTGTCTGACGTCCTCTTCATCGCGGGCGAGGCGTCGGGAGATCTTCATGCAGCTGGTGTAGCGGAGGAGCTGGGCCGGATTCGTCCCGCTCTCCGGCTCTCCGGCATTGGCGGACCGCGGATGAAGGCCGCCGGCGTGGAGCTGATCGAGAGTTACGACGAGATGTCGGTGATGGGCTTCGTGGAGGTCATTCGTCACCTTCCGCGACATTTCGAATTGCTTGACGACATCCGCCACCGGCTGCAGCGGGGCAGGGTGAGTCTCCTCGTGCTGGTTGACTATCCGGGCTTCAATATGAAGGCGGCCCGCGCGGCTGCTGAGGCTGGCGTGCCCGTTCTGTACTATGTGACGCCTCAGGTGTGGGCCTGGGGCGCGGGCCGGCTCACCGAGCTTGCGAAAGTTGTGACCCGCGCTGCGGTCATACTGCCGTTCGAGGAGCCTCTGCTCCGCGGATACGGAGTGAACGCGACGTTCGTCGGGCACCCATTGCTCGACCGCGCCGGAGACCTTCCTTCGCGCGACGAGGCACGTGCATCTCTCGGTCTGTCGCCGGACCGCCCGGTTCTCGCACTGTTTCCTGGAAGCAGGCAGCAGGAGATCGACCGGCATCTGGACGACTTCGTGGAAACCGCACGGATACTTGAACGCATGGTTTCCGGACTCCAGGTGATCGTCAGCGTCGCGCCTACGGTGACGTTCGATCCCGCACGGTGCCCGTACCAACACGTTGAGTCCGCATCGTTCGCGGTGCTTCGCGCGGCCGACGCGGCCCTGTGCAAAAGCGGGACGACGACGCTCGAAGCGGCGATTGCGGATTGTCCGCTCGTTGTCGCATACCGCACTGGCATGATCTCCTTCCTCCTTGCCCGGCTGATGGTAAAGATCCCGCACATCGGGCTGGTGAACGTCGTTGCCGGAAGGGAGGTGGCGCGGGAATTCGTACAGGATGATCTTCGGCCGGCCGATGTGGCTGCGGCGATTCTGCCACTCTTCGACCGTGACAGCTCCGAGTGCAGGCGCGTTCTGGAAGGGCTCGCGGACGTGCGCGACCGTCTTGGCACTCCCGGCGCAGCCGCGCGCGTTGCCGCAATGGCGAGCGAGCTGGTGCCATGACGGCGGCAACCGGCGACAGTCTGACGCTTTCCTCACGAGCGACCGTAGTGGCCGGCGGCATCGCGCTCCGTGCGCTTGCCGCGACCTGGCGATACCGGGTGATCAATGGAGAAGCGATCGAGTCGCTGCGGGCGCAAAGCACTCCGTTCATCTTTTCTCTGTGGCATGGACAGCTGCTTCCACTCATCTGGCATCACCGGCGACAGTCGGTCGCAATACTGGTGAGTGAGCATCGCGACGGTGAGCTGATCGCCCGGCTCGCCAGCTCCATCGGGTACAGGTTGGTTCGTGGATCTTCGACGAAAGGCGGCGAGCGCGCGCTCCTGTCGCTGGTAAGGGAGCTTCGAGAGGGATATGAGGTTGCGGTCACTCCCGATGGGCCGAAGGGCCCGGCGCGCAGCTACGCGCCCGGCGCCCTCATTGCAGCGCAGCGATCGGGCGCTCCAATTGTACCCATTGCGGCCCATGCCGATCGCGCCTGGCGTTTGGCGAGCTGGGACAACTTCATGATTCCGAAGCCGTTCGCCAGGGTGACAGTTGCCTACGGCACTCCCACACGCGTCACATCGGCTACGGCTCGCGACGCTCAATCGGAAGCGCCGGCGTTCGGCCGGCTGATGGAAGAAACGGAGCGCCGCGCGTGCAGCTGATCGAGCGCGTCTGGCGGGGAAAGGATTCTCTGGCCCGTGCTGCGCGGACGGCACTCATCCCGCTCGAGGGAGCATACCGGGCGATTGTCGCAGTGCGTGGATGGATGTACGACCGTTCCGTGCTTCGCGCTGAGCCGTCACCTATTCCGGTGGTTAGCGTCGGCAATCTTTCCGTCGGCGGAACGGGGAAGACGCCGTTCACGGCATGGATTGCCGCGGAGCTTGCGCGGCGCGGCGCCGCGCCCTGGGTTGTGTTGCGCGGTTACGGCGGAGATGAGCCTCTCGTTCACGCGCGACTCAACCCCGGCATTCAGGTATTGATCGAGCCATCGCGAGCAAGCGGCGTCAAAAAAGCAGCGAATCTCGGCGCGACGGTGGCGGTTCTGGACGATGCCTTTCAGCATCGTGCCGCATCGCGCTCCGCGGATATTGTGCTGTTGTCAGCCGAGCAGTGGGAGGGCAGACTGAGACTGCTTCCTGCCGGTCCCTGGCGTGAGCCGCTTTCTGCGCTCCGGCGTGCATCGCTCGCCGTCATCACCGCCAAGACCGCTGACGATGCAGCCATCCAGCGTCTCTCGACCGCCATTCGCGAGGCTGCGCCAATGGTTCCCCAATCGGTTGTGCGCTTCACGCTTGGAGACCTGCGAAGGGTGCGTGACGGTGCGGACGACGACACTCGGCCGCTCGACGTTTTGTGGGGCCGCCAGGTCACCGCGCTGGCAGGAGTCGCGGATCCCGGCGCATTTTTTCGCCAGCTCGAGAGCATCGGCGCACAGGTGACGCCGTTCGCGTATCCCGACCATCATGCCTTTTCGGCTTCCGACGTGACGTCCGTGCTGAACCGGATGAGGGGCCGCGACGCGACTGTCGTTTGTACGCTCAAGGACGCAGTGAAGCTTGCCCCGATCTGGCCTGCCACAGCCCCCGCTTTATGGTATGTTTCACAGGCTTTGGAGGTCGAAAGCGGCCGTGACGCGCTGGAAAACCTCCTCGCGCAGGTAATCCGACCCGATTCGAAGGCAAATCTGAAGACGCCTCGAGCGTCATCTAACCCATAACTATCCCATGGCCACCGAACTTCGCCTCCCGACAAATACAATCGTCCGGCCTGACAAAGACACGTTCCTCGACGAGGAGAATCCGTTCGAAGCGATGATGCTTCGCTTCGACAAAGCCGCCGAGCTTCTCGATCTCGAGCCCGGACTCTATCAGGTCCTCCGCCATCCGGAAAAGCAGATAATCATCTCCATTCCCGTCATGAGGGACAACGGTGAGGTGGAGGTTTACACGGGCTACCGCGTACTTTACAACACCTCCCGCGGACCGGCGAAAGGCGGTATCCGTTTCGACACGCAGGTAACGCTCGAGGAAGTAAAGGCGCTCGCCGCGTGGATGACCTGGAAGTGTGCGGTGGTGAACATTCCTTTTGGCGGCTCGAAAGGCGGCGTCGTATGCGACCCGCACAGCATGAGCGTCGGCGAGCTCGAAC
>DATBZT010000340.1:0-32663 GCA_036513055.1 Gemmatimonadaceae bacterium
TGCGGCCTGATCGGCGGAACGGTGAAGCGCATGCGGGTTGCGCCGAATCACGACGTCGAGCTCACCTTCGACGACGGCTCGGAGCTGGCACTGCTCTCGGGTCGGCCGGTACAGCCGGAAGGCATTCTCCCTTCCGGCCACTAGCCAGGGCCCTCATCGGCTTCGGCTAGACCGCAGCGGCGCGCGCTCTCGGATCCGGCTTCACGGTGAATGACTGAGTGAAAGTTTTTCCGTCGACTGTCAACCGGGCGGTGAAGGCACCGGTGAGCGGCGTTCCACCTCCCCGGCCTTGACCGCCGCCACCGCCCGGGGCCGCCGGATCGCGCACGACTGGCGCGACCGGATTCCAGACGATCCGATGCATTCCCGGTGAACCGGGAAACGGCGCCGGGGTTGGACGCCAGAGCGGTGACACGTTTGGAATTCCTCCGCCCCGGGCACCGGGAACCGGCGGAGCAGCAGCAGGCGCCCCCGTAGTGAACGTCTGCACGGCATTGCCGGTCGCATCCAGAATCTCGAGCGTCACCGCTCTCGCCGGTGCCTTTCCAAGGTAGAAGTCGATCACGGCGCCGTTGGGCGCGTTCGCCGCCAGAGGCTCGTCCTTCTGCAGCGGCGTTCCATTATCGCCGGAAGCGATGATGTTGATCGAATCGGCAGGCTTAAAGAGATACGCGTCTGCTTTTGCGATCGCGTCCGTCATCTGGCGAAACGGGCTCAGGTCGTCTATCACCCAAAATCCACGGCCGTGCGTCGCGACGATAAGGTCGTTTCCATAAATCTCGAAGTCGCGCATCGACGTGACCGGCATGTTGAGCTGCAGCGGTTGCCAGTTGTCACCGTCATCCAGCGAAACGAACGCTCCGCGCTCACTCCCAGCGAAGAGCAATCCCTTCCGTATTGGATCTTCCTTGACCGTGTGCATATACACGCCGCCAGGCAGACCCCTGGTGATCTTCTGCCACGTCCTGCCCATGTCGCGCGTGCGATAGATGTAGGGATCAAAGTCCTGCAGCTGGTGGCGATCGACGCTCGCGTAGGCAGCAGCCGGATCGAAGTGCGAAGCCTCCATCATGGTCACCCTGCTCCATGAGCTCACTGCTTTCGGCGTCACGTTCTGCCACGTCTTGCCATCATCGGCGGTGACGTGAATGCATCCATCGTCCGTGCCCACCCACACCAGTGGAGCGCGAAGCGGCGAGGGCGCAATCGTGTAAATGACTCCGCGCTTTCCGTTCCGGTCGGTCGCTGCAGCCGCAGTCGCGTCGAGGGTCGCTGGAACGCCAGGATCGACGCGGGTGAGATCGGGACTGATCTGCGTCCAGGTTCGCGCGCCGTCAGTGGTGCGAAAGAGAAACTGATTCGCGTAATACAGAGCGTGCGGATTCGCCTTGGAGAAAACGAGGGGTTGCGTCCAGTCGGCGCGCGCGGTTTCCGGCGCACTGGGTGCCGTCGTCCCGGGAATCGGCAGATTCGTTTCCAGGTCGTATCGCGTTCCGGTGCCGCCGTAGACGATGCCGGGATTGAGCGGATCACCAGCCGTGTAGCCGCTCTCGCCGCCGGGGGCGATTGGCTCCCAGTCGCGCATGGATATTTCCGCGAACTTGCCGCGCGAGCGCACGGCAACTGCGCCGCTATCCTGCTGAGCCGCCGTAACCCAATACGGAAACCGGTAGTCGACGGAAACGTGATACAGCTGCGCCGTGGGCTGGTTGAGCCAGGAGCTCCAAGTCACCTGCCGCGGATCATCTACCGTCGCATTGCGCGAAATGACGGCGCCCTGATCGCTGGCGACAATCATCGTGTTCGAATCGTCGGGTGAGATCCAGGCCTGGTGGTAGTCGTCGCCACCGGGCGATCCTCTCAGCGCGACCCAGCTCTTGCCCCCATCCTTCGACCTGCTGACGGCAACATTGGGAACGTAGACGATGTCGGCGTTCTTCGGATCGACGGTGACCTTCTCGAAATACCAGCCGCGGCCCCAGAGCGCGTTGTCGGATGACATCTTCGTCCATGTTTCTCCGCCATCGTCCGAGCGAAAAAATCCTCCCTGTCCTGCCGGTGGCTGCTGTGCCTGACGCGCCGCGGGCCGCGCTCCCAGCGGCGGCTCGGCCGTCGCTGGAGGCAGAGGCGAGAGCGAGTCTACGACGGCGTAAACGCGTTTCGGATCACTTGCCGCGACCGCTATCCCTGTCCGGCCGATCGTCTCGGTGGGCAAGCCCGTCGTCAACTGCTTCCAGGTGGTGCCGCCATCGGCAGACTTGTACATGCCGCCGCCCGGCCCGTTCGTCGGAGCGTACGTAAACCACGGCGGACGTCGTGTGTTCCAGAGCCCCGCGTAAACGATCTGAGAGTTCGTCGGGTCGATCACCACTTCTACGGCGCCGACGTTTTCGTCCTTGTACAACACCTTTTGCCAGCTCTTGCCGCCGTCGCGGGACCTGAACACGCCCCGCTCCGGGTTGGCGGCATACAGGTGGCCGATCGCGGCGACGAACAGGACATCCGCGTTATGCGGATCGACGGCGATCTTTCCGATGTGTTGCGTATCGTCGAGCCCGATGTGCGACCAGGTTCTCCCCGCATCGACCGATTTGTACATGCCGCTGCCAAAGCCGACGGAATCGCGAAGGGTCGATTCACCGCTGCCCACATACACAGTGTCGGGGGCTGACGGAGCAACGGCAATCGCACCGATCGACGCGACTGGCAGCGAATCGGAAACGGGCGCCCACACCCGGCCGCCGTCGATCGACTTCCACACGCCCCCGTTGACGGCGCCGAAATAAAATTCGTTTGGCCGTCCCGGCACGCCGGTAGCCGCCGCTACGCGCCCGCCGCGAAACGGCCCAAGCATGCGCCAGCGAAGGCTCGACGAGAGCGCTGCGATCTCCTGCGGTGTCAGCCCTGCGATGTTCCCGGCGACTGTGCCATCACCAATCGGATCGAAGGCCTTTGGAAGACCACCCAGCGAGGCTGGAAGAACAGACATCGCAAACCCAAACCGGCCAGCGCGCAATAGAAAGTCGCGACGGGAAAGCGCGGACTGCGCGGCCGGGTCAACGCCGGTGGGCTCGATGTCGTTTTCGGATGCGATTTGGCTCTTCACGGACAGCTCTCCTGATTACCTGAGATGTATTGACTTAAGTACTTATTTTTCAACCGTTTGCTGTATCTCGCATCAACTTAATTATCGGTTTAGGTGGCAGCGTCCTTTCGAATCGCCAAGGTAACCCGGCGGGACCGCAATCGATGCCATAGGAATGCCACTCCGAGAATCCAGACCAACCAGATCAGACGCTCCGCCGGAGAGAGCGCACGAAGTATTTGCGCTACCACCACAGGAGCCGTGAACGCCAAGGCCAGACCCATTCCAGTCGGTCGGCGCCGCTCGACTGCCCTGACGGCGCGCGGCGACGTTCGAATCGTGCTCTCGATCACAGCGGCAAGTGAATCGGGCACCATCGTTCGCCAACCCGGTATCGACAGAAGAGTCCAGCCGGGAGCAACACGCCCCCAGCCGTGATTGTTGCTGCCGACGACGAGCGCAATACCGAGAGAGTCGGCGAGCCCGATGATATCGCTTCCCTGCCGATCCTGCTGCGCGTAACCGCGAGGCGAGCCGTCCACGATCTCGATGGCCGCGATGTGTGGAGGACCATCCCGCGCTTTGGCCTGCACGTCACTCAGGGCAGTGGGCAGCGCCGCGACGCTCACCGGCACGCGACCGGAGACGAGCCGCCCATCGTGCAGCTGGCGGTGAATGTCCATCAGCACGGCGCTGTCAGGCTCGGTAAGACTCAGAAAAATCTCGAACGTGCCGAGATACCTTCCTTCAAACGCGCTGAGAAGCGTTGTGCCATCACCACCATGCCGTGGGTTGAGAAGCCGCGCCTCTTCGGCCCCCGTGAACGAGTTGTGGTCCGATATGTACGCCACGTCATAGCCGCCGGCGCGGTGCCAGGCTCGATTTGCCTCAGGAGTGAATCCATGCCGTGCATCGTGGGAGTACCTGGTGTGGGAATGGAAATCCACGCGAACAACGTCCGGGTCGCTCACCGCAAGCATCGCCATCGGCCGTGGCAATGCCACGGCGGATGCGTAAACGATTACAAGTGTTCCAATCGATACTGCTGCCGTGGCAAGCATGCGCCGCGGACGCCGCGGAAGCTGAGCCGGACGCCACCCGACAGCGAGCAGCGTCACGGCGATGCTCGTCACGCCAATCGCAATGTGCTGCGCCGACGATAGCAGCCCGATTGTATCGAACAGTCGGGAGAATGGAGAAAGGAGTACGTACCCAACGGGAAGCCGAAGCTCCATTCCGGCCGGAGATGCCCCACTTATCGCGTCGCGCAATGGCGACTGAGGCGCGAGCCCGCCGATGAGAACAGCGAGGCCCGCGAGGGCTGGCAGCAGCAACCACCTATATGAGCGGAGGCTCACCTACGCGACGGGTGGCGGCGATGATGATGCGGGTATCACAGTGGGCTGCAGCGTTCAGTCCTCGGGTGATGCAGTAATCGGGTTGATGATCGGGTTGATGATCGGGCACGGAGCGCAGCCATCGCACCCGGCGAATGAAAAAATATCCTCGGGAAGAAAGATGCATAATATTCCACGTGACGGCTCGCTCACGGAATTCGTGCCACCTCAGGGCATGTCCGTTGCAGACGATCTCACAAACCGACTCCCGGAGATTTCGAATGAACCCAGAACCAGAGCTGTCGCTCGCCGGCCGAACGCTCCGATGGAGATTTAGCGACGGACCAACAGCGAACAAGACATACGAGCACACTTTCAACGCCGACGGCACCGTTGTCTATCGCGAAGTCAGCGCGCCGTCTGAAGCGGGCCAGAGCACCGCCGGGAAGGGAGACGAAAAGAAAGCGGACGGCGCAGCGAAGACCAAAACACCGATCCGCTACGCCTCCTACCAGGTTTCTCCGGGCGTGCACTTCGTGTCGTATCTGGCCCCCGATTCGGGCTACACTCTCACCGTCCTCGCCGACACCAACGCCCGCGTCGTCTACGCCATCGCGTCAAGCTCCAAGGAATGGTATCCTCTCAAGGGAAAGCTGGAGCCGACAGGCTGAGATCACGCAGAAAACTCAATCCCCGAGTTGCCCATGCCGAGAGCCCGCTCGCTGGACCCGACGATGAACAGAGTTGAGCACGCTGTGGCTCCCATTCCTGCGGCCGGCTGGCGAGTTGGCGGGCCTCACGCCGCCCGTCGCGCGACGATGATTACTGTCACGGCTCTTGGTTCGCTGGCGTCGACACTGGCGGGAGGGGCGGTACTTGGTGCGAGGCTCAAGTCGCAACCTTGCTGATTCAGAGCTTCGTAGAAATGGGCTCGATGAAGAGATCGTCCACGTAGCACCACCCCCAGTCCTCTCCCGGCTCGAAACTTCTTATCACGGGATGCCGGGCCTGATGAAAGTGAGCCGTGGCATGTTTTCCGGGCGACGCGTCGCAACACCCGACGTGCCCACATTCGAGACACAGCCGCAGGTGCACCCATCGCCCTCCCGTCCGAAGGCACTCCTCGCATCCCTCGGGCGTACGTGGGTCAACAGGGCGAAGCTGATCGAGGTGTGTACATTCTGTCGCCATGTCTCTTCTCCACGAGGGCGATATTCAATGCTCGATAATACTCAGTGAATGAACACCGACACGCGTCCGGCCGCCAAGGGCCCGAATCTGGAAGTTCGACCCGCCGGCGAGGCCGACATGCCGGCAATCGCCGTGCTTCTCACGGAGCTCGGTTATCCAACAGAGGTGGACGACGTGCCGGCCCGCCTCGCGGCGTACGATTCGCCTGATTACGCCGTGCTGCTGGCGGAAAGCGACGGTGAAGCCGTAGCACTGGTCGGCCTCCACGTTCTGTCGAGTCTCCATGTCGCGAGGCCTGCGTGCTACATCACGGGATTGATCGTGTCCGGACGCGCTCGTCGTCAGGGCGTCGGCCGCCGGCTTCTCGATGAAGCCGAAGCATGGGCCCGCGTGCACGGGTGCAATCGCATCACCGTCACCAGCGCGAGCCATCGCGAGGGCGCGCACGCATTTTATGTGGCAAACGGCTTTCCCGAGACCGGCCGCCGCTTCGTAAGGACATTGTGAGGCCATTCGCGCGAACACGATGGCCAGCGGCGAATAATTGTAACGGCAACGCGAGTAGTGAACATTCACTGATAACGGAGGCTTACAATGGCTGACGATTCTTGCAGACCAGTAGAAAGTGTCGACGGTACCGGCGGCATCGTCGTGGTGAGCAACCCCGTGTCACGGCCGAAGAATCCACGATGATCCAGCTCGTGTCTCTCGCCGGTGCGCTGCTGATACTCATACCGTTCGCCGCCACCCAGCTCCACCGCCTGGCAATCCAGACCGTGTCGTACCAGTTGTTGAACCTCATCGGCTCCGGAGCATTGACTACTGTCGCGATCATTAACAGTCAGTACGGATTCATTCTTCTCGAGGGAGTGTGGGCGCTGGTCAGTCTTTATGGACTGGCGAGCGTCATGCGCCAGAACCCCAAATCTCCAAGCCCACCGGGAGTGTCATGATGTTCCGTTTTTTCCGCGCGCCGACGTCAATGGCCGCCGCTCTTCTGGGCCATATCGCGATTGCCCAGACGCCGGCCCCACCGTCCCGCCATCACGTTTTGATGCCCTCGCCGACGACCGTCGCATGGGGATACTACCATGCGGCAGCGACCCCGGTGCTTCACATCCGCTCCGGCGATGTGATAGTTGTCGGCAGTCTCATCACTTCGAGCCCGGACCGGCTGGAAGGCGCCGGAGTCAAGGCCGCCGACGTCGAGCCTGCGCTTCGCGACATCTACAAGACTGTCACGAACAAGGGGCCCGGCGGCCACATCCTCACCGGCCCGATCTTCGTGGAAGGCGCCGATTCAGGCGACGTTCTCGAGGTTCAGATTCAAAAGATCGCGCTCGCGATACCGTACGCGTACAACGCCTTTGGTATCAACCGCGGCTTCATCCCTGAGGACTTTCCCTATGCGAAGATGCGCATCATTCCGCTCGACGCCAAACGCGGCGTCGCGCACTTTGCACCCGGCATCGACATTCCGCTTCGCCCATTCTTCGGCAGCATCGGCGTCGCTCCTCCGCCGTCAATGGGCCGCCTCAACAGCGCGCCGCCCGGCATTCACGCGGGGAACCTGGACAACAAGGAGCTCGTAGCCGGCACCACTCTATACATACCTGTTCATACTGCGGGCGCGCTTCTCGAGATAGGCGACGGCCACGCCGGCCAGGGAAATGGCGAAGTTGACATCACCGCTCTCGAGACGTCGCTCGTTGGAACGTTCAAAATCGTTCTGCGAAAGGACATGCGGCTCAAATGGCCGCGGGCCGAAACACCAACGCACTGGATCACCATGGGAACCGACACCTCGCTCGTAAAGGCCACAAAGACCGCCGTTCGCGAGGCCATTGATTTTCTGATGACGACCCACGGGCTGTCGCACGACGATGCCTACATGCTGACAAGTGTCGCATGCGACGTGGATATAACCGAGCTGGTCGACGGAAACGTGGGAGTGCACGTGATGATTCCGAAGTCCGTCTTCGCCGGGACCAAACGATGAGCGGCAACGCGGCGGTCGTTGTGATCACTGGCGCCAGCGGCGGAATTGGCGCGGCGACGGCCAGGCAGCTCGCGCGCGAAGGCAAGCTGCTCGTTCTTGGCGCACGTCGCGACCAGCAGCTGCGCGACGTCGCCGCCGAAGCCAAGACCCTCGGCGCCGCCGACGCGCTCGCGGTGAAGACCGATGTCACTCGCCGAGAGGAGGTAGACCACCTCCGCGACGAAGCAATCAAGGCATATGGCCGGATCGACGTCTGGATCAATAATGCCGGGCGCGGCATCACACGTCCGGTACTGGATCTCACGGACGAAGATGTCGACGCCATGATCCTGATTAACCTCAAATCGGCACTGTACGGCATGCAGGCGGCGATTCCGCATTTCATCGAGCGCGGGTCGGGGCATCTGATCAACCTTTCGTCTTTTTTGGGCCGCGTGCCTCTCGCGACTTATCGCTCCGCCTACAGCGCGTCCAAGGCCGCCCTCAACTCGCTCACGGCCAACGCGCGGATGGATTTGCGGGCGCGGCACCCCGGTATTCACGTCTCGCTCGTCATGCCCGGCGTCGTCACCACCGACTTTGCCAGCAACGCTTCAGCTGACGCCGGCGCCCCCATGCGGGGCTCCTCCGGACCCACGCAGACGCAGACCCCTGAAGAGGTTGCCGACCGGATCGCCGACCTCATCCGTAATCCGGTCGCGGAGATCTACACCAGTCCGGCTTCGGCCGGGATTGCGCGCCAGTATTACACCGACGTGGGCGAATTCGAGGCGAAGCTCGCGACTCGTTTATCTTGAAGTCATGCTTCCCCTCGAAGAGCTCGAGGCAACGCGCGCCGACGATTGCGTCTCCCCGGTCGAGCTCGCCACGCTCAACATCGGACTGGGCAATGTCGACAAGGCGCTGGACTGGGCGGCGCAGTCTCTCAAGGAGCGGCGCGGCTGGATGGCCTATCTCAACGTTCACCCGATAGTTGATCCACTGCGCGACAATCCACGATTCAAGATCCTGGTGGAAGAAATGGGGCTTTAGATCGCGCCCAACCTGGTGCGCCCACATATTGTGTCGTTATGCCAGTCGAACACATCTCCGACACCGCCCGCTGGGTAGCGTATTACCGGGCGATGGAAACCGACCGCCCCGATGCGCTGTTCAGGGATCCCCACGCGCGAGGCCTCGCTGGGCCCCGGGGCGAAGAGATCGTGAACACCATGAGGCGCGGCCGCTCGATGGCGTGGCCGATGATCGTGCGAACCGCGGTGTTCGATGAAATCATTCTCTCGGTCGTCACCGGCAAAGGCGTGGATACGGTCGTGAATCTGGCGGCGGGGCTGGACGCGCGACCATGGCGCCTCGAGCTCCCGCCGGAGCTGCGCTGGGTAGATGTGGATCTGCCGGACATCCTCCAGTACAAGACCGATTTCATGAAGGACCAGAAGCCCCGCTGCCGGTACGAGGCGGTCGCTGCCGACATGACCGACGCTGACGCGCGGCGATCGCTGTTTGCCCGCATCGGCGGGGAGGGCAAAAAAGCGCTCATCGTCACCGAAGGACTCCTCGTCTATCTCACTGCAAAGCAAGTCGGCGCTCTCGCGCGCGATCTGGCGGGGCAGCCGGCATTTCGCTGGTGGCTGATCGATCTCGCGAGTCCCCGCCTGTTGAAGATCATGCAGCGGTCGTGGGGGAAGGCCGTGGAAAAAGGCAACGCGCCATTCCAGTTTGCCCCGCCGGAGGGAACGGAATTCTTTCGCAAGTTCGGCTGGCGCGAATTGGAATTCCGGTCCGGGATGGACGAAGCACGGCGACTCAACCGCGAGATGACAATGATGCCGTTCTGGCGTTTCCTGATGAACTTTTACCCGGCCAAAACGCGGAAGGAATTCTCGCGGATGTCGGGCTTCGTCCTGCTGGACCGCTGACCGCTCTCCCTCGAAACTTTTTCCAAACACCATGTCAACAACCCGCCGCGATTTCCTCAAGACATCCGCCGCTGCCGCAGCCCTCCTCGGCTCACGGGCCGCATTTGGCCAGCCGGCGCCGGCCGTTGCCGGCAGCTCCGATGCTTACGTCGAAGATCTGGCGATGGAAGCGCTCAACGCCGCGAAAGCCGCGGGAGCATCCTATGCCGACGTACGCATTGGACGCTACCGCCGCCAATCCATCAATACCCGAGAGCGGCTCGTCACCGGCGTAAGTGACAGCGAGTCATATGGTATAGGCGTCCGCACTCTGGTCGCCGGGTCGTGGGGTTTCTGCGCAACGGCAACGATGACCCCGGCAGGCGTTCAGCAGGCGGCACAGGAAGCCGCGCGGCTCTCACGCGCCGCGCGCACTGTCCAGCGCAAACCCGTCGAGCTGGCACCCGTCTCCGCGGTGAAAGGCAACTGGCGCACACCGGTTACGCGCGATCCGCTCGACGTTCCGATCGAGGACAAGGTCGCGCTTCTTCTGGCCGCCAATGAGGCGGCTCTCAAGGTTCCGAAGGTTCGTTTCGCCACTTCCAGCCTTCAGCTCCTCCGCGAAGAGAAAACCCTGGCGACGACAGACGGAACGCTCGTCACACAAACCTTCGTCCGCGTCGGCCCCAACTTCACCGCCACGGCAATCGGCGATGGGGATTTTCAGAGCTACAACGAGGAGCTCGCGCCGCGCGGGTCGGGCTGGGAGTACATCGAGTCACTCAACATGCCCGGCAACGCCGAGCACTGGGCATCGCTCGCGGCGGAAAAGCTGAGCGCGCGTTCGGTGGATGTAGGACGTTACGACCTCATTCTCGATCCAACCAATCTGTGGCTCACCATCCATGAATCGATTGGGCACGCCACGGAGCTCGACCGCGCGATGGGCTACGAGGCCAACTACGCCGGCACCAGCTTTCTTGCGCCGCCGGAAAAAATGCTCGGCAAATTCCGCTACGGCCGCGATATCATGAACATCCAGGCGGATCGCACTCAGGAAGGCTCTCTGTCGCGCACCGCATGGGACGATGAAGGCGTTCCGGCCGACAAGTGGCTGCTCATCGAGAAAGGGATTTTCAGGGATTACCAGACCACCCGCGAGCAGGCGCCGTGGATTTCGGCCCTCACCGGCGTCAAACACTCTCACGGCACGTCATTCGCGGACTCGTGGTCGAGCGTGCAATTCCAGCGAATGCCAAACGTGTCTCTCCTTCCCGGCGACAAGGACATCGGGCTGGATGACATCGTTGCCGCCACCGATCACGGCATCGTCGTCAAGAATCGCGGCTCGTGGTCGATCGACCACCAGCGCTACAACTTCCAGTTCTCCGGGCAGGTGTTCTACGAGGTGAAGAACGGAAAGATCACCGGAATGCTGAAGGATGTGGCGTATCAATCCCGCACTCCGGATTTCTGGAACAGCATGGACATGATTGGAGGGCCCAGGAGCTACTGGCTGGGCGGCTCGTTCGGTGACGGCAAAGGTGAGCCGGCGCAGTCGAACTCGATAAGCCATGGCTGCGTGCCGGCGCGATTCCTCCAGGTGAACATCGTCAACACCGGGAGAAGCGCATGAAGCCGCGCTCGTTGTTCGACCGCCACGCCACATCTGCGCCGGCCTCGCTGCTCGATCGTGACCAAGCGAAAGCACTCGCCGACCGCGTCCTGGCAATGGGCAAGGCGGACGAGATGCGCGTGAACGTTTCCAGCGACTGGGGCGGCAATACACGGTTCGCCGTCGGCGAGATCACCACGTCGGGCGAAGTGACGGACGCGTCGGTCACCATTACGAGCACCATCGGCAAGCGCCGGGCTTCGGCGACCACCAACGTGCTCGAAGACACATCGCTCCGCCGAACGGTCGATCTCGCCGAGCGCCTCGCGCGTCTCGCGCCCGACGATCCGGAGCTGATGCCCGAGCTCGGCCCGCAGACTTACTCTCCGGTGAGTGGCTACATCGAACGTACCGCCAATCTCGGGCCGGAAAGCCGCGCCGCGGCAACGCGGCGGGTGATCGACGGCGCTGTCCAGGCAGGCAAGGCCGCCGGAAGCGTTTCCGTTGCGGGCTTTCTCGAGGCGAACGCGGTATCACGAGCCATCGCCACGTCAAAAGGACTCTTTGCCTATCATCGATCGACCGATGCCAATCTTTCCGCGACTGTCCGGACGCCGGACGGAACCGGCTCGGGTTGGGCGTCCGCAGGCGCTCGCGACTGGGGCAATGTCGACGCTGCGGCACTTGGTGTACGAGCAGCGCAAAAAGCGGTGGCATCGCGCAATCCCACCGCGATAGAGCCCGGCGCATACACTGTGGTCCTCGAGCCCCAGGCGGTCGCCGATCTCATCCCGCTCCTCGGCGGCGCGTTCAACGCAAGGTCGGCGGATGAGGGCCGCAGCCCCTTCTCCAAAAGAGGAGGCGGAACAAAACTCGGCGAGAAGATCGCTGACGACCGTGTCACCATCTATTCAGATCCCACCGATGCCGAGCTTCTGGCGCAACCATTCGACGGCGAAGGGTTCCCGCTGAAACGGAATGTCTGGATCGAGAATGGAGTCTTGAAGAACCTTGCCTATTCGAGGTACTGGGCGCAGAAACAGGGCAAGGAGCCGACTGGTGGCGGTGGAGGCGGTGGTGGTGGAGGTGGTGGTGGAGGCGGCGGTGGTGGATTCGGCGGATTTCCGGGCGGACTCAAGATGGTTGGCGGGAACAAGACGACGGAGGAATTGATTTCCGGCACCGAGCGCGGCGTTTTGATCACGCACTTTTTCTACATTCGGTTTCTGGATCAGCGCACGGTGCTGCTCACCGGGCTGACGCGTGACGGAACTTTCCTCATCGAGAACGGGAAGATCACGCGCAGTCTCAAGAATTTCCGGTGGAACGAAAGCCCGTTGTTCATGTTGAACAAGGTCGACGATATCGGCAAAGCCGAGCCGACGGCGGCGGGTCAGGTGATGCCGGCAATCCGGGCGAAGGATTTCAACTTCACGAGCTTGTCGGATGCTGTGTGAGCGGTATCCCGAAACTCAGGATGTTTCCGGCGATGGTGATTCCCGGCGTTTCCCGCTCCGCGAGCTTCGAAACAGAGCTGTGCCGGCAGCCGTAGATTCTCGATGACCGTCCCCACTCGCTTTCAAACTCGCCGGGCCAGTCCTCAGGACAGCTGATGCAGCCAAAGACGCCAACCGCCCCGCCCGTTCCCGTTCTCTCTCCGTCGCAGATAACAATTGCCGGCTCACCGCTGCCGGGTGCGGCAGCGATCTACCAGGGATTCCGCGCCCAGGCTCGCGAGTTGGCAGACCAGATGAACGATTTGGAAAACACCCGCAGTAACCTTACACGCCAGCTCGAACGGATGCCCGCCGGCAGTAGCGCTCGAACAGGCATAGAGCAACGGATAACCGCGATCGACGCCCACATCGCGGCAGTGGACAAGCAGATTGCAGATGCCGATGCACAGCTCGCAAAGGCCGCGGCAATCCCGGGGGCGGCGGTCGAGGCGCCGCGTATCATCCGGCAGGGCCCGTCAGGAGAGGAATTCGTGATGAGCGCCCTCTTCATCACGGGCGCGCTTCTGCTGCCCCTGTCCATCGCCTACGCCCGGCGAATATGGAAGCGCGGCGGCGCTGTTATCGCCGCTTTTCCCAAGGAGATCGGGGAGAGGCTGGGGCGCGTCGAACAGTCGGTCGAAGCGACTGCGATCGAGGTCGAGCGGATTGGCGAGGGCCAGCGATTCCTCACGCGCCTGTTCACCGAGGGCAATGGCGTGCGCGTGCTGGCCGCCGCGCCGGGGCAGCTGGTGGAGCGCAAGTCGGGAGAGACCGACAAGTAAGTCCCTGCCGGCGGTCGCTCATGAAAACCCTCACTGAACCTGCGCCTGCCGAGCAGTGGAAGCCTGCATTTCCAGGCAACCCAATGCAATGCGGCGGGTCCAATAGTCAGATAAGCTCGCGCTCGACTAGTCTCCTGGGTTTCAACACATGCGGCATCTGATCTCATCCATCACCTCCCTGGTTGCCTTCGCAACGGCTTGCATCGCGCAGGCGCCGGCCAGCCGCAATGGAACCTTGGTGAGCACGCCGCTTGGCGCACGCCTGGATTCAGCGCTCCAGGTTGCCGCCGCCGACGGTTTTTCGGGGGTCGCACTCGTCGAGAAGAACGGCCAGGTGATCCTGAAAAAAGGCTACGGGATGGCCAACCGGGCGGAAGGCATCAGGATGACGCCGGCGACTGTCGTGCAGATCGGATCGAACACCAAGGACTTTACCGCCGTCGCGATTCTCCAGTTGATGGAACGCGGGAAACTCAACCTCCAGGATTCGATCGGAAGGTTCTTTGCGGGCGTCCCCGACGACAAGCGCGGCATCACGATTCTCCAGCTTCTTCGCCATCGCGCTGGGCTTCCGCAACACCTCGGCCCTGACTTCGACTCGGTGAGCCGAGAACAGGAGATTCGAAACGCGCTGGCAACGCCGCTGCTCTTCGCTCCGGGTACGGCTCGATCGTACTCGAACACGGGATACAGCCTCCTCGGCGCCATCATCGAGCAGATGAGCGACAAATCGTACGACGAATACGTTCGGGACGAGATTCTGACGCCCCTCGCGTTGAGGGAGACGGGTTTCCTCCTGCCCCATTTCGACCCGAAGGCGGTGGCACACGGCTACAGCAACGGCGAGGACCGCGGAACGCTGCTCTCCAGGCCGCACGCAGGCGACGGGCCCTGGTGGAACCTGAGAGCGAACGGCGGAATGCTGTCCACGGTTTCCGACATGCGCGACTTCTATCGAGCGCTGGCCGGCGAGAAACTCCTGAAGCCGGCGACGCGAGACCTGCTGTATCCTCCGAACGAGCCGGTTGTTCTCGCTGGATCGGATCTCGTCAACTTTTTTCTCTACAATCGCGAGCCGCAGTCGAACGTGACGATTATTCTCGCCTCGAACGCGGCGGCTTTGAACGCCGAAAGAGTTCGCGACCGGATCGCCGGCGTACTTGGACTCCAAACGAATGGAGGGTCGCGCGGTGACGACCCTCGTGGCGCTGCTTCGTCCCCTGCGCTGACGCCACTGCCGGATACGCCAGCAGGCCGGACGGTGGAGTCGTATCTCATCGCCTACAACTCAGGCAATCCGGATGTTGTTCGAGACTTCCTGCAACGCTCCACAATACAGGCCAGCGGGGACACGCGGTCGCTTGACCAGCGCGTCGCCGGCTACAAGCGGATTCACGACGAGCTCGGGACACTCAAGCTGATCGGCGTCGCATCGGCGACGGCGACGCAGATCGTTGCCCGAATGGCCGCGGGCAACGGCAATCAGGTCACGATGATGTTCGACATCGAATCCGAGCCCCCGTTTCGTCTCAGAGGTTTGCGAGTCGAGGCGCAATAGGCATCGGCCCCTGGCGCTGGGGCCTGCCTCCCCTGGCGCGCCGTCCACATCGACCATCGTGGCCGCCTGAGCGCCAGAGCCGTACATTCTTCCCCAGACCTTCTACTCACTCCTTCCGTGAATCCTGCTCGTGATCTCGCTGGCGCCGCGATTCTCGCCCTTGGGGTCGCGCTCGGTGGACTGTTTGTGGGCAGTGGCTTTGCCCGCGCGCGAGCCGCCGATCGATTTGTCGCCGTCAAGGGAATTTCGGAGCGCGAGGTGCGCGCCGACCTCGCCATCTGGCCCCTGCACCTCGTTGCTGCCGACAACGACCTTAGCCGCGCCCACGCACAGATCGAAAGCAGTGTTTCGAGGATCCGCGCTTTTCTCGCTTCCAATCAGGTCGATACAACGCAGTCAGAGCTGCAGGATTTTTCGGTGACCGATGCCGCCACGAACCAGTATGGATCCGGTGAGCGCGCGGGATCGCGCTATGTCATCCGCCAGACAGTCGTCGTGCGCTCTCTCAAGCCCGATCTCGTTCTCGCCGCAAGTCAGAAAGTTGGCGACCTGGTGAGCGCGGGAGTTGTCCTCTCCTCCGGCGGCGACTACGGCACCGGCGGCCCTACGTTCATCTTCACCGGCCTCAACAAACTCAAGCCGCCGATGATCGCCGAAGCCACCGCGCGCGCGCGGGAATCAGCGGAGCAGTTCGCCAAGGACTCCCACAGCGACATTGGCGGCATCAGAAGCGCAAGTCAGGGAGTATTCGAGATTCTTCCACGCGACCAGGCGCAGGGAATCTCGGAGGCAAGCCAGATCGTGAAGACGGTCCGCGTCGTTTCAACTATCGACTATTCGCTGAAGAACTGATCCGATGCGCTGCGTCATGCAGCGTTGTCGTTGACAGGTCATGTCATCCGGATGGTCGCCGGCGATAGCATCAAGGTCCCCATGAACTCCTCCATCTGGCACGAGCACTACGACGAAGGCATTCCCATCACGCTCGAGCCTTATCCGCAGCGAACACTGCTCGATTACGTCTCTGAATCTTCACGCCTCTGGCCTGACCGGCCGGCCCTCTTGTTCAAGGGCGCAAAGCTGAGCTACCGGCAGCTGGATCAGTTGAGCGACAGCTTCGCGGCCGCACTCGTCGATCAGGGGGTCAGACCCGGCGACCGCGTTGCGCTTTGCCTGCCAAATTGCCCGCAGTTCGTCATCGCCGAGTTCGGCGCGTGGAAGGCCGGCGCCATTGCATGCCCCTTCAATCCCGCGTACACCGACCGGGAAATGGAAGATGCGCTCAACGCGACTGGCGCGGAGACGGTCGTGGTTCTGAATCGCACGTACCATCAGGTCAAGGCGATTCAGCCTCGCACGTCGGTCAGGCGTATCATCGCGACCAACATCAAGGAGTATCTCCCGTTCAGACTTCGCCTCGGCTATACCCTCTTGAAAGAGAAGAAGGAAGGCGACCGGATAGAGCTCCGCACCGGGGACTCTCGATTCGCCCAGCTCCTCGGCGGGCACCGCGGGTCCCCTCGCCCGCCCGTGCCAGTCGAGCTCGACGATATCGCCGTCATTCTGATGAGCGGCGGCACCACGGGCGCACCCAAGGGCGTTGCCGGCTCCCACAGAGGGATGACGATCGCCGGCGTGCAGCTTCAGTCCTGGCTCAGTCCGGCAATGCACGAGTGGACAGACACGATCATGCTGCCCCTTCCCCTTTTTCATACCTATGCCAACACGGGCGTCCAAAGCCTCGCGTTCGTCAATCACAACCCGATCGCCCTGATCC
The DNA here is from genome assembly GCA_036513055.1 of Gemmatimonadaceae bacterium. Classification (GTDB taxonomy): domain Bacteria; phylum Gemmatimonadota; class Gemmatimonadetes; order Gemmatimonadales; family Gemmatimonadaceae; genus UBA4720. The sequence continues at coordinate 16,739 of DATBZT010000340.1, forward strand.
CAAATCCGCGCGAGCTTCGCGAAGTTCTGACGGAGATCAACGACGTCAAACCGGCGTTTATTTGTGCAGTGCCAACGCTCCTCGTGGGCTTGATGAGCCATCCGCTTACCCGTTCGGGCAAAGTGGACTGGCGCAGCATCAAACTCTGCTTCTCGGGCGCCGCGGCCCTGATGGCTGAGACGCAACGGCGTTTCGAGGAGCTCACCGGCGGCGTTATCGTCGAAGGTTACTCGCTGACGGAAGCACAAATGGCGGTGGTCGCGAATCCGGTGCGCGGCGAGAAGAAAATCGGCTCGGTGGGAATGCCACTCCCCGATGTCGAGGTACGCATACTCGACGCCGATGACGGGCGGACGCCCCTTCCGCAGGGGGATGTCGGCGAAATCGTGATCCGTGCGCCGCAATTGATGCGCGGTTACTGGCAGCGTCCGGAAGAGACGAAAGAGATGCTTCGCACGAGTGAGCATGGCGAGCGCCTCCTCTTCACCGGCGACCTCGGCTATCTCGATTCCGACGGGTACCTGTTTATCGTCGACCGCAAGAAGGATTTGATCAAGACGAGCGGCTATCAGGTGTGGCCGAGGGAAATCGAGGAGATCATTTCGATGCATCCGGCAGTCGCCGAGGTGGGTGTGGCCGGATTGCCCGACAAGATGCGGGGAGAGAAAGCGAAAGCATGGATCGTTCTGCGCCCCGGGCATACTGTCACACAGTCGGAGATCAAGGCGTATTGCCGAGAGCGACTGGTGGCGTACAAGGTTCCCTCGCAATATGAGTTCGTGACGGAGCTTCCAAAATCCGGCACCGGCAAAGTGCTGCGCCGCATGCTGAGGCAGATGGACGGCGAAGCCGAAACGCAAACGAGCGAATCTCTTTCAATCGAGGGACATCCCCGCAATGAATAGTCCGAGGATTAGCCGGCTAACCTTGCTGTGCCTGCTGACGAGCGCCTTCCCTGCCCTCGCGCCGATGCAGGCTCAGGGTCGCGGAAATGCAGACAAGCTCGGCGACGAAGTGGTGGCAAGAACGCAGGAATACATCCGCATTAACACCACCAATCCGCCGGGCAACGAAACGAAGACCACGGACTTTTTCGCCCGCATCTTCGTCACGGAGGGAATTCCGTTCGACACGGCGTCCTCAGCTCCTGGTCGGGGCAACATCTGGGCGCGACTCAAGGGCGGATCGGAGCCCGCGCTCGTTCTGCTCCACCACATGGATGTCGTACCGGCGGATCCGCGTTACTGGGATGTGGATCCCTTTGCGGCTACGGTGAAAGACGGAATGCTCTATGGCCGCGGCACGCTCGATACGAAATCGTTCGGAATTGCCGAGCTCGAGGCATTTCTCGCGTTGCATCGGGCGAAGACTCCGCTCAAGCGGGACGTGATCTTCATCGCGACCGCCGATGAAGAGGCGGGCGCGAGCTTCGGCGCTGGCTGGCTGGTCAAGAATCATCCCGAAGCGTTCAAGGGCGCCGGAATGGTGTTGAACGAAGGCGGCGGCGGCTCGGTCGAGGACGGGCGTGAAGCGTTTTCTATCGAGGTGACGCAGAAAGTCCCGCTCTGGCTCAAGCTCATATCGAACGGTAAACCAGGACACGGATCTCGACCGCCTGTATCGTCGGCGGTGAATCGACTCGTGCGGGCGCTCGACCGGCTTCAGACTTATGAATTCGAGCCGCGAGTGCTCCCGGCGGTCGACACGTACTTCAAAGGGTTGGCGAAGAACGCGGCGAGTGAGTGGACGGATGCGTATCAGAACCTGTCAAAGACGGCGGCGGATCGAAACGCTCTGCTCCGTCTTCAGATCGAGCATCCCGATCTTGCCGCGCTGCTGAGAAATACCTGTTCGATCACGATGCTCCAGGCGAGCACCAAGATCAACGTGATTCCCCCAGAGGCGGAGGCACAGTTGGATTGCCGCCTCCTTCCGGACCAGGACCAGGCGGCGTTCATGACCCAGTTGACCGCAATCATCAATGACCCAGGTATCCGCATCGAGCGGATCATGGGATTCACTGCGGCGGTGTCGCCGACGGACAATCCGCTCTATCGTGCGATTGCTGAGGTGATCGCACGCCGCTTCCCCAAGGCAACAGTCACTCCAGCGGTACAGACAGGATTTACCGACAGCCACTTCTTCCGCGATCTGGGAATCGCGAGCTACGGCTTCGAACCCTACCTCATCCCCCAGGACGACGAATCAGGCGTCCACGGGAACAACGAGCGGATCTCAATAGAGAATCTCAGGCGCGGCGCGCCGATCCTTCTCGAGATTGTCGAAGCTGTCGCACGTAAATAGTCCAGCTTCCGTTCGTTCATGCCAGACAATCAGAGGTGCACGTTGAGTTACCGGACCGATGTGTTTCACACGTGTTTCGCCGAAGCTCTCCGTGCGGCGGCGCTTGTGACCGTGTTGCTCTCCTCGATCGCCGCGCGAGAAGTGTCTGCTCAAGAGGCCAGAGTCCCGACCACTCGGCCGGCGTCGCCTGGGGTGCTTACCAGGGTCGATACGTCACAGCTGCGCGGGCTGCGCTACCGGATGATCGGCCCGGCGCGAGGCGGACGCGTCACAACAGTCACGGGCGTACCACAGCAACCGATGACGTTTTACATGGGCACCGTTGGCGGCGGTGTGTGGAAGACGACGAACGCCGGCATCAGCTGGTCGAACATATCGGATGGGTTCTTTGCCGTCGGCTCCATTGGCTCGATTGACGTCGCCGACTCGGATCCGAATATCATTTACGTTGGCACGGGATCCGAAGGGATTCGCAGTAACGTCTCGATCGGACGGGGCATCTACAAATCGATCAACGCAGGGAGGACCTGGACCTTTGCCGGGCTCGCCGATGCTGGCCAGATCGGCTCCGTCGTCATCGACCCGACAAACCCCGACGTCGCCTACGCAGCCGCAGTGGGCAATCCATTCAAACCAAACCCGGAGCGTGGCGTGTATCGCACGCGTGATGGTGGGACGAGCTGGAAGCGCGTGCTTTTCATATCCGACTCCACCGGTGCGGTTGATCTCGAGCTTCAGCCCGGAAAACCAAACGTCATCTATGCGGCAATGTGGCGCGCCGAGCGAAAACCGTGGACGATCATCAGCGGTGCGCGGGAAGGCGGCATTTACAAGAGTACTGACGGCGGCGACACCTGGGCGCGCCTGCAGGGTGGACTTCCGAATGGATTGGTCGGCAAGGCCGACCTCGCGGTCTCGCCTGCCGCGCCGGACCGTCTCTATGTTCTGATCGAAGCGAGTCCTGGCGGCGGTCTCTACCGCTCCGACGACGCCGGCAGCTCGTTTGTCGCGGTGGACACGACGACCCGCGGGCTCATCACCCGCCCGTTCTATTACACGAATATCGACGCCGATCCGGCCAACGCCGACGTCGTCTACGTCGGAACCGAGAGCTACTACAAGAGCACCGACGGCGGACGGACATGGGCAACGATGTCCACGCCACATGGTGACAATCACGATCTGTGGATCAATCCGCGGAATTCCGCGATCATGATTCAGTCCAACGACGGCGGTGCCAACATCTCCCTCGACGGTGGCCGCAGCTGGTCGACACAGAACAACCAGCCGACCGCGGAGATATACCAGGTTTATGTGGACAACCAGGTGCCGTACAGGGTGTACGGCGCGCAGCAGGACGAAAACAACGAGCTGATCATCACGAGCTTGCCGCCGACGGCCAAGCCGGTCGACGATCCAACTCAGAACTGGACGCCGGGCCCCGGATGCGAGACTGGCCCGGTGATGCCGCACTCCACCAATCCGGACACTGTTTACGGAGGGTGCAAAGGCCAGTTCTCACGGATGTCTCTCCGCACCGGACAGGAGAAGCAGTATTGGATCGGCGATCAGTCACTGTACGGGAATCCGGGGAAGGATCTCGTCTACCGCTTTCAGCGCGTGTCGCCGATGGAAGCATCCCCGCACGATCCACACGTGATCTATTTCGGATCGCAGTATCTCCATCGCACCCGCGATGAAGGCGTGACGTGGGAGCGAATATCCCCAGACCTTACGTGGAATCCGCCGGAAAGGCAGCAACGCTCGTCCGGCGAGCCCATCACGATTGACGCAACGGGCGAAGAAGTCTACAGCACTCTGTACGCGATCCGGGAATCACCGCTTCAGCGCGGCCTCATCTGGACTGGCTCTAATGACGGACCGTTTTTCGTAACCAGGGATGACGGAAGAACGTGGAAGAATGTCACTCCGACCGCACAGCCGAAGGGTTGTCGCGTTCAGAACATCGAGCCGTCACCGCAGCGCGCGGCTTCTGCGTACTACGCGGTGCTTTGTTATCTTCTTGGCGATTTCAAGCCATATCTCTGGCGCACAGACGACTATGGCGCATCATGGACGCTTCTCACGAACGGGAACAATGGGATTCCCGCCGACTATCCAACGCGCGTTGTGCGGGAAGATCCGGAGCGTCAGGGTCTCCTCTATGCAGGCACGGAGTTCGGCGCGTTCGTCTCGTTCGACAATGGCTCGCACTGGCAGCCGCTTCAGCTGAACCTGCCGGTGACGCCGGTCACCGACATGAAGATTCATCGGAGTGATCTCGTCCTTTCGACACAGGGACGATCGTTCTGGATCCTCGATGACGTGACGCCACTCCGACAACTCACCGACAGGGTCGTCGCGCAGGGCACGCATCTGCTGCGCCCGCGAGATGCCTACCGCATCCGCTACTCATCCGGTTTTGGCGGTGGCGAATCGAACCGGACCGCCAGCGGTGATCCGCAGTATCCGCCGCAAGGCGCGATGATCGACTACTGGGTCGGAGCAAGTACTCCCGGCTCGATTACGCTCGACGTTCTCGATGATCGCGGGAGCGTCATCCGAACGTTTTCCAGCGAGGCACAACCGGATAGCAGCCGCGAGATGCCGCCGGATGCAGCGTCGCTTCACTTGACCTCGGCAGGCACGACCCGGTTGACGAAGACCGCCGGTCTCAACCGCGTGACGTGGGATTTTGCCTACCCCGGGCCGTGGGAACCCGGTGCAAGAAGAAGCGGACGCGGAGGACCGCTGGCACCGCCGGGCAGATACGCCGTGCGCTTTACGGCAAATGGAGCCACCGAAACACAGCCACTCACGATTATCGCTGACCCACGAATCACGCGAGACGGCGTGACTCCTGACGTGCTCAGGTCGCAGCTCGCCCACAATCTCCGCGTCCGCGATATGGTGAGCGAAGTGAATCTTTCCGTCGCCCGGCTCCAGACAACGGCGCGCCGGTTGAGGGCCGCGGCGCCGGCTGCAGGTGAGACGCTGGCCAGACTGGCCTCGCTCGAGGAAAGACTCGTCACTCCGCCCGTGCGCTACAGCAGGCCCGCGCTCCAGAGCCACATCCAGTATCTCTACTCAGCCACAACGTCCGCGGACCAGAAAGTCGGGCACGACGCCGAGTTGCGATACGCTGAGTTGAGGAAGCAGCTCGACGCGGCAGAGAAGGATCTCCGCGAGTTGATTTCGGCCAGCGGAGGACAGTGATGTGACCGCCGGCTTCCCCACCCCGCTATCTTTCATCGGATAGATGCCTGGTTCCTACCCTCAATCCCGCCCGCACTGAGCCCCGGCCGCCGCCCCCGGGCGCGAAAACGCGCTCCTCGTCCCGTGCAGCAGCACACCTCGCTGCCAACAAGCCGGAATGCGTACGCCGACACGCGTCAGTGGCTCCTCGACCGGCACGGACCGGTGTGCGCTTATTGCGGGCGCCGCATCAGCGTCAAGGGAATCACTCTCGATCACGTTACGCCGCGGCGCGGGCAGACCGCGTACGACCGCCGCGACAACCTCGTCCTTGCCTGCCCTGCCTGCAACATTCAGAAAGCCGACCAGCACATTCTCGCATTTCTACTCGCCCGGCCGGCTCGGGCCGCAAGCCTTTTGCGCTACGGCGACCACCTGAGCGAGATGCTCGTGGAGCTCGCGAGGGAGATAGCGGGGCCGGAAGCAACAGCTCTCGCAGCAAGGCTGGCGGATCCCGACTACCCCTACAGCGATTGAGGTTTTTCCGTGAAGCACTCCCTTAACCCGCGAGACTCATGGTTGAAATAACGATTCTAGGCGACCGCGTTCATTTCGAAGTCGAGGGCTGGGATAAGCTTTGGGCGCTGAAGAGCCAGCTCGAGATCCCGCTTTCGCACATCGCGTCGGTGCGAGCCGATCCCGAAGCTGCGCGAGGGTGGTGGAAGGGCTTTCGCCTGCCCGGCACCAACATTCCCGGGCTGCTTACGGCCGGCTCTTTCTACTGGCGCGACGGGTTTGTGTTTTACGATGTTCACGACCCGGAGAACACCATCGTTCTTGATCTGGATCACGAAACCTACAAAAAACTCGTTCTCGAAGTGGCCGATCCACCAGCTGCGGTGGCAATGATTCAGAGCGCACTGGACAAGAACAAGGGCTGAATCGGGACCTGGACAGCCGATCGGCAGGCGAGGCAACGAAGACACAAATGCTTCAGAGATTTCTCGAATGGCTCGGGACCCTAACCCCGCACGACGAGGAACACGGGACGGTCGACGTCCATCACGTGCGCGGCTTTCGCGTGCTCGTCGAGAACTCGCGCCCGGACATCGCAACGAATGACGTTCTCGAGCGGCTGGGCGAAGCTCTCGACGTGATCGGGCTTTACCAGCCGTGGCGCCTCCGCCACCTCGAGCGCGATCTGCACCAGTTCAGGATCGTCCGCTTCCCGTGTCGTGGCGCGTATTTTCCGGGCGAGCGCACCTGCATCACCGAGCTCACCTTTCTTGCGCGCCGCGACATAACCGCGGCGACGGTCGCCTCGTCGATTCTCCACGAGGGCATCCACGCCCGGGTTGACTGCATGGGCGTCAGCAGGGAGCATCGCGACCGCGCCCGGGAGGAGCGTCTTTGCCGACGCGCAGAGCTCGAGTTTGGACGCTCACTTCCCGCGGATCTCGGTCGCCCGGTTGTAGACCGGGCTATTTCCACTATCGAGCTTGCAGACGAAGAGGTCGCGCCGTCCATCGATTGGGAAGAGGCAACCGCGCGGCAGCGCGCCGTAGACAATGCTGCCAGGAAGGAATCATGAGCGAGTTAGAGCGCGCTGACGCTCAGCCCTTTGGGATCAGCGCAAAGTCGTACTCGAGCCGGATAGTATCGTTGACGCTCAGCACCATCGGGACGTGGGGCTCGGCCAGGTTGAAATCGGAGAACGTGAACAGCGTCGATGCCGTTCCCGTCACCTGCCCGTTCTTCGACTCGGCCGTCACGTGCCACGTGGTTGGCTTCGTCGTACCGTGAACCGTGAGGTTGCCTATCATGTCGAACGTGTGCGCCCCGGTCGTTGGTATCGTTCGCGGAAGGCCCTTGATAGATGTCGGGCTGAACTCGACCGTCGGGAATTGATCAGTCTCGAGAACGCGGCGGCGGACGTAGTTGTCGCGCATGGTCCGATCGCTCGTCAGCGTCGCGACGTTGATCACGAATTTCGATTCGGCTGGAATGATCTGGCCATCCGCGCCAATGCCGATGCCGCCGGTTATCTGCCCGGTGGTTCCAATCGCGTCATTCGGCAAGTCGACTCGCACGAGCTGCTCGTGAATCCGGTAGCGGGCTTCATTTCCAGAGGGCGCAACGATCAGATGCAGTCCGGCAACCGATGTCACGCTCGTGGCTTTTCGGGAAGCCGGGGCCTGTTTGGCGGTGCCGAGCGTTGCGGCGTCCGTATCTGCCGGCGCGCAGCGAAGAGCGACAGCGCCAATGAGGGCGGGAATTATCAGGGCAATTGTACGACTTCTGTTCGGCATCAGGGCTCCACTGGGTTTTTTCATTGGACTGCACTGCCGCGGGAAATCAACCGGCCTACGTGTAAGTGACTACGCAGAAGCCCCTTCTGCCGCTGAAAACAGGTGAGATTCGCGTGCAGGAGGTCTGCGCGTGCGATGGTTTCTGCCAGACGTGATGATGTATCATTCATGGGTTCATGGAACCGATTGGGCGGCGGCGGCGTTCAATACATACACACTACAACACTACACGCTCCAACACCGAGGCTCACATGCTGCGTAACATCGGCCGCGCGACAGCTGGCCTTCTGCTCGTTGCCGGGACCGCTTTGTTTCTGGGAAGCCGCGCCACCGCTGCATCCCTCAGCAACTCCGCTCCCCTCCCGGCCCCCACCGTCGATGACGCACTGGCCAAGTCGAGCGGCGAGCAGTCGGCCGTTTTCGCCGGGGGCTGCTTCTGGGGCATCCAGGCCGTATTCGAGCACGTGAAAGGAGTGAAATCCGCCGTCTCCGGCTACGCTGGGGGGACGGTGTCGTCGCCCTCTTACGAAGAAGTGAGCTCCGGCCGCACGGGGCACGCCGAGTCGGTGCGCGTCACGTATGATCCGTCACGTGTGACTTACGGCCAGCTGCTGCGCGTGTTCTTTTCCGTCGCGCACGATCCCACGCAGCTGAATCGTCAGGGGCCCGACGCGGGGACGCAGTACCGGTCCGCTATCTTCTACATGACCGACTCCCAGAAACGCATTGCGACCAGCTACATCGATCAGCTCAGCCGGCTCAAGGCCTTTCCGCGACCTATCGTCACCGAAGTGTCGCCTCTCCGGGGTTTCAATGTGGCCGAATCCTACCACCAGGAATATGCCGCCCTGCACCCCTATGACCCGTACATTGTTATCAACGACGCGCCCAAAGTTGCAAATCTCAAGCGCCAGTTCGCCGATTACTATATTGACCCCGCGAAACGCTGACTTCGACCACCCACACCTTTCTACCGGAGATGGAATGAGAATTCTGACGATTGCGATTGCCGCACTTGGACTTGGCTCTAGCGCGCTCGGGGCCCAGGGAAACGATCCAGACAAGGTTGTCGCTGAAGGCGGCGTGAAGGTTCCGGGGTGGACCGGACGAATCGATCCGCAAGCAGCAAAGGCGGGAAAGAAGATCACCGACGACAAGGTCGTCTCGATGGGCGCCGGCTTTCATGTTACGTCCGGTCCGGCGGCGATCTATTGGAACCCGGCCAACACCGCATCAGGGAACTACACGGTGTCCGCGAGCTTCTCCCAGACCAAAGCGGCCGCGCATCCCGAAGCGTACGGCGTGTTCATCGCCGGCAAGGATCTCGAGACTCCCGGCCAGAGCTATCTCTACTTCCTGATTCGGCAGGACGGAAAATATCTGATCAACCATCGAGCGAATGACTCGACCGTGCACAAGATGGTGGACTGGACTGCCAATAGCGCAGTGAAGCCAATCGACGCTGACGGTAAGGCGACGAATGCGCTGAGCGTAGTTGTCGGCGGCGACAAGCTCAGCTTCCTGGTCAATGGCACCGAGGTCACGACTCTTCCCCGGTCGCAAGTCGATCGAACTGGGGCAGGGTCCGGTACGTCGGGCGTCACCGGTATCCGCGTCAATCACAATCTCGACGTTCATGTCGGGAGCTTCGCCGTTTCACCTGGCAAATAGCCGGCATTGACCGCCTGCTGAATGGCGACGACTGGGCAGGGTTCCCAGCCGTCGCCATTGGCGAACGAAAAGTCTAACCCGACAAGCCCGGAACAAGATCACCTCCGCCCATCACACTGGCGCGACCGCGCGAGCACGGTAGAATCTCCCCGGAGTCCTTTCGCAGCGGCAGTCTGCTCGCCGCTCTCCATACCCGAGGAATTGCCAAATGCAGTCCATCAGGCGCCGCATGCTGCTCGTTTTTCTGACGCTCGCCCTTCCCGTGGCCGGGTCATCGCAGGTGCGGAGGCCTGCCCGGCCCTCGCCGGCGCCTGCCGCGAAGCCCGTGCGCTCGACATCCTCGGCGCAGGCCGGTGCACTCAAGCTGCTCAAGTGGAGATCTCTTGGCCCGACGAATCAGGCCGGACGCGTATCGGTCGTCGTCGGAGTTCCCGGAGATCCGTACACCTACTACGTGGCGGGCGCAAACGGCGGAATCATAAAGACAGTTAACGGGGGAACAACTTTCCAGCCGGTGTTTGATGAGCAGGATGTAGGATCGATTGGCGCAATCGCAATCGCACCGAGTGACCCGAACGTGATCTACGTCGGCACCGGCGAGGAAAATCCGCGCAACAACGCGTCCATCGGCGACGGCATGTACAAGTCGGTAGACGCCGGCGATCACTGGACCCACATCGGCCTCGAGAACTCGGAGCGAATCGCGCGAATCATCGTCGACGCGAAGAATGCGGACGTTGTGTATGCCTGCGGGCTGGGCCGCGAATGGGGGCCGAGCGAAGAGCGCGGCGTGTTCAAGTCGACTGACGGCGGCCGCACGTGGAAAAAGGTTCTTTATGTCGATCCGCAGACTGCCTGCTCCGACATTGCCGCCGACCCGGGCAATTCAAACGTCATCTACGCAGGCATGTACACGTATCGCCGCTGGGCCTGGCACCTCGAGTCCGGCGGTGGCAAGACGGCGGTCTACAAATCAACGGACGGTGGATCCACCTGGGAGAGGCTTTCTGGCAAGGACCGGGAGCGCGGACTTCCAAAGAACGAGATGGATCGCATCGGACTCGCCGTGGCGCCCAGCAACCCCGACGTCGTGTACGTCGTCAGCGAGACGAAGAGCGAGGGAGAGCTGTGGCGCACCGAGGACGCCGGCAAAAGCTGGCGCGTGGTGAATCGCGATCCGAACATCAATTTCCGCCCCTTCTACTACTCCGACATTCGCGTCGATCCGCAGAACCCCAATCGCGTCTTCTCGCTCTCGGGTTCGCTGTATCTGTCGGAAGACGGCGGCACGACGTTCCGCACCATTGCGCGCGATGTTCATGGCGACCACCAGGCAATGTGGATCGACCCGGTGAACCCCCGGCGCATTCTCAGCGGCTCGGACGGTGGCTGGCAGGTGAGCTACGACGGCGGCAGGAACTTCGAAGTCGTCAATACGTTCCCTTTCACGCAGTTCTATCACATCAACTACGACATGCAGCGGCCCTACATGGTGTGCGGAGGGCTGCAGGATAACGGCAACTGGTGCGGGCCAAGCCAGGCGCTGTCGGGACAGGGCAATCTCAAGCGGGACTGGTACACGGTGTCGGGCGGCGACGGTTTTTTCACCGTCCCCGACCTCTCGAAGCCATGGCTCATCTACTCCGATGCTCAGGGCGGAATGGTGAGTCTCACCGACACACGCACCGGAACGCAGAAGACGATCTATCCATACCCGAACCGCGTCGGCTCGGTGGGTGACGCGATGATCGGCCACAAGTACCGCTTCAACTGGAACTCGCCCATCGCGCTGTCGCCCCAGGATCCGGGAGTAGTGTACTTCGGCGGCAACGTGCTCTTCAGGTCTGCCAATCACGGTTTGTCGTGGGACGTGATCTCGCCGGATCTCACGACGAACGACCCGAAGAAGCAGCAGTCTTCGGGCGGCCCGATCGTCGTTGACAATACCGCCGCGGAGTTTCATTCGACGCTGCTGGCCATCGCACCGTCGCCACTGGATGCGAATCTCATCTGGGTCGGCACGGACGACGGCAACGTTCAGGTTACGCGCGACGGCGGCAAGACGTGGACGAACGTCTTCAGGAATGTCGCGGGATTGAAGCCGAACGCGTGGATTCCCAACATAGAAGCATCACACTTCGACCCCGGCACCGCGTACGTTGCGGCCGATCACCATCAGGACGACGACTACACTCCATACGCCTACATGACCACCGATTTCGGCAAGACGTGGAAGCGGATAACCGGAGACCTGCCCGCGAAGGCAGCGTGGGTTCACGTGGTGCGCGAGGATCCGAAGAACCGCAACCTGCTGTACATCGGCACCGAAATGGGCGCATGGGCGTCGTGGGACCGCGGCGCACATTGGGCGTCGCTGAGGGGCGACCTCCCGGCAGTGCCGGTGCGCGACATTCAGATTCATCCACGGGACAACGACATCCTGCTCGCGACACACGGCCGGGGCCTCTATATCCTCGATGACGCGACTGCCCTGCAGCAGCTGGATGAAGCGATGAAGGGCGATGTCACTCTTTTCGATGTCCGCCCCGCCGTGCGCTGGAGCTTGTGGAGCAGGGACGGAAATCTCGGGCAGAAACGGTGGGCCGGAGACAATCCGCCCGCCGGCGCGCTGATCAGCTATTTCCTCAAGACTCAGCCGGCGGGGCCGGTGGACGTCACGATCACCGACGCCCAGGGCAGAACGGTGCGACGCATGCGGAGAGTATCTGATGAGCCCGGCGTGAACCGCGTGGCGTGGGATCTTCGTTATGAGTCTCCGGCTGGCGGGGGAGCGAGCCCAGGTGGCCGCGCTGCGGCGGGAGGCGCCACAGCCGAGCCTGACACTTCACTTGCGGCTCTGCGCGCTCGACGGCGTGCCCAGGCCGCGGGCGATGCCGTGAGTGGTGGTGGGGCCGCCGGCGAGTTCGAGGGGGGCGGGTTCGGCGGTGGTGGTGGAACGTCGGTTCTTCCCGGTACTTACACCGTCACGCTGAGTGCCGACGGGAAGACCTACACGAAATCGCTGCAGGTCGAGAACGATCCGCGGTCGGACATGACCCCTGACCAGCTCTCGGCGCAGTACGAAGCGGCGACGCAATCACGCGATTTGACAAATCGCTTCAGTCGACTGCTCGCGACAACCGATGACATGACCAGGCAGCTCACGTCGCTGCAGGATCAGCTCCGTCGCTCGCAGCGAGGCGGCGCGCCGACCGCATCCCCATCGCCGGTGCTCGGCGAAATTGACGGCACTCTCGCCGAGCTGAAGCAGCTCCGCGACTCTGTGCTCGCTCGCCCGCTGCCGGGACTCGGCTATCGGCAATATCCGCGGCTTCGCGAAGAAATTCAGACTGTGTCGGGGATGGTATCACGGCCACTGATGCCGCCCACAGCGGGCGAGCTGCTGCGCCTGCAGGAGCTAAAGGCCGAAACGGACCAGGCGCAGGCGCGAGTCGACGCCATCGTGCGGGACCGCATCGCGCGGATCAACCAGATGCTCAGCGGCACACCTCACGTGATAACGCCGGGCAGGCCGCCCGGCGGTTGATCCCCCGCTAAATCACTTCAGGCGCGGCTCGGTAACGCGGGCCGCCTTGACGCAAACGGGCCACGTGGTGGGAGCTCCGCGACCACCGCGACGGCCCGCGGCTGCACGTGCGGCGGAGTCAGACGCGGTCGGCCGCGCTGCCGCTGCCGCAGCCGCAGCCGCGAGATCCACTCGCTCACGTGTTATGAGCGTCGGATCTTCCGAAGCCAGATACGCGAGCATCGCAGTCAGCGTCGCATTCCATTTCAGATCGTCGAACACGATCTTGTCGTAGGTGTCCCGGTTCGTGTGCCACGTGTAGTTGAAATAATTCCAGTTGAGCGAGTTGAGTCCGAACGCAGGAAGCCCGTTGCAGCCGAACGAAAAATCGTCACTGCCGCCGCCCGCTGGGAAGCTCGTGCCCCGAAAACTGAGCGCGCCACTGAAATCCGTTGGAATTACCGCGAGCCACCGACCGATATGCTCTGCTGCGTTCGGCAACCCGCCCGCGCCAAGGCTCGCAACGCGGCCGGTGCCATTGTCCTGGTTGAAGAGTGCCTGAAGTCCCTTGAGAACTTCGGGGTGATCCTCAGTAAATGCCTTTGAGCCAACCTCTCCCTCCTCTTCCCCCGTCCAATGACCCACGAGTATGGTCCGCTTTGGACGCGGATACACCTGCCGCAGGATCCGCATCGCCTCCATCATCGTGAGCGTACCGGTGCCGTTGTCGGTCGCTCCGGATGAGCCATCCCACGAATCGAAATGCGCCGAAAGCATGACGTACTCGTCGGGCTTCTCGGTCCCCCGGATCATTGCGATCGTATTGTACGACGGCAGCTCGCCGAGCAGCTGGGCGTCGAGGTTCATGGTGATCCGCGGGTGCTGGCCATTGGCCGTCAGACGGTACACGAGGCCGTAATCTTCGCAGCTCAGCGCGATGGCTGGAGCTTTGGTGTTGTATGTCTCGAAGATCTCGATCGTACCCCAAGCGTCCTTGGGGCGCGATGTGATCACTGCGGCGACGCCCGCCTTTTCCAGTCTCATCCCCAGCTCGCCCGTCCCGATTGCCAGGCTGTAACCGGTTCCGCGAACGTTACGGCCGCTCCATTCCGCCCTGACCGCGGCGCGGAGACTGTCCATTCGCGCCTTTGATTCAGGGAGCGCGCTCTGCTGCCAATCCTCGGAGGGCCGGCATGTGGGCTGCGGCGCTGAAACGAGCACGAACTTCCCCTTCGCGCTCGGCAGCCACTTCACGAATTCGGCGCTGTCCGTAAATCGCGGGAGGATCACTGTCGTAGACATGAGGTCCCTTTTCCCCGTGCCCGGACTGTAGCCGAGCATCGTCCCCTCGAGTGAGCGCACACGAGGCGCGATCAGGTCTATATGAGAGTAGCCGCGACGCCAGCCGCGCCAGGTTCCGACCTTTTCGTTTCTGGCATCGATCCCCCACGACTTGTAAGTCCGCACCAGCCAGTCATTGCCGCGTTTCGCGTCAGGACTTCCAGTGAGGCGGGGCCCCACAGAGTCGAACAACTGCTCGGCCAGACGCTCGGTCATGGAGCTGTCCATGCCAATCGCGCGGATTCGGGCGATGACAGGGTCGCTCGCCGGCTGGGCAGGCTGCTGGGACAACACAACACCCGGCATGACGGCGATAAGAGTCGCCGCGATAATGAGATTCTTTCGGATCATTGAGAGCTGACTCGATCGAGAGGAAGGGAATACGTTCGTGATCAATATCATACCGGTACCATAAAACGGCGAGCGTGCGACCATCGTGGCTTTCTTGCCGCGAACGGCCGGCGAAGACACGTTAAGGCCCCATGCCGAGAGAGCTTCGCCGCTCCATCACCCTCCTCCATTCGACCGCGCTCGTCGCCGGCATCATCATCGGCGCGTCGATTTTCGTTCAGCCCTCGATAGTCGCCGGAACCGTCCACTCGATCCCCGTCGTATACGCGGTGTGGATCACCGCCGGCATCCTCACGCTTTTCGGAGCTCTGATCGCCGCCGAGCTTGCATCGGCCTATCCGCGCGCCGGCGGCGTTTATGATTTTCTGAAGGAATCGTTCTCGCCCGGCATCGCGTTTCTCTGGGGTTGGGCGATGTTCTGGACGATGCACACCGGCATCGTCGCGGCGCTCGCGATGGTCTTCGCACGCTACGCCTCATACTTCGTTTCGGCAGGCGACACCGGCCAGCGACTGCTCGCCATTTCCGCCATCGTCGTACTCTCGGCAGCCAACTACTTCGGAGTCAGACAGGGTAGTCTTCTTCAGACATCTCTCACTATCGCGAAAGTACTTGCGATTGTCGCGATCATTGCCGCCGCTTTCTTTTTCGGTCCGCGAGCGCCAATGGCAACTTTGGCAAATGGCGCGACGGGCGGCGGTGATCTGCACACTCAAGCGGCCGGGCCGTCAGCATTCGATCCGCGACTGTTTGCCACTGCCCTCTTCGCTGCCCTGTTTGCGTTTGGCGGATGGCACATGGTCACGTATGCTGCCGAAGAAACACGCGAACCCGAGAAAACTATCCCGCGCGCGCTTTTCGCCGGAGTAGTAATCGTCACGGTTTGTTATGTCGCGCTGAATGCGGCGTACTTCCACGTGCTGCCGCTCGATGCCGTGGCAAAATCCACCCGCGTCGCTGCCGATGCTGCCAACTCCGTCTTTGGCACGGGCGGAGCGGCATTCATGTCCGCAATGGTCGTCGTGTCCATACTCGGCTCGCTCAGCGGCGTGATTCTCGCCGGCCCGAGAGTTTACATGTCGATGGCACGTGACGGGCTCCTGTTCAAGTGGGCAGGCGCGGTGCACGAGTCCTTTCGCACGCCACACCGCGCCATAATCGCGCAAGCTCTGTGGGCGGCTGTGCTGGTAGCGACGGGAAGCTATCGAGCGCTGGTGTCACGCGTCGT
>DATBZT010000341.1:0-4672 GCA_036513055.1 Gemmatimonadaceae bacterium
GGTTCGGCCGCCACGTTGACGCCACCGGCATGCTGGGCCCGATGCCATACTGGAACTACGTCGATTGGACGAACCCGTGGGATCGGGGCGTTCCGCCCGGCGCCGACGATGGGCACTCGACCACGATCAGCCTGCTGTACGCGTACGCGTTGCAGCGCGCGGCGGAGCTCGAGGAGGGAGTCGGAATGCGCGGTGCGGCGGCAGCCTATCGTGCGCGCGCTGAAGCGGTGCGTGCGGCGGTGCGCGCACGCGCGTGGGACTCGGCGCGGGGACTGTTTCGGGATGCGCCGGACACCAGTGCGTACAGCCAGCAGACGAACGTGCTCGCCATCCTAGTGGATGCGGTGTCCAGCGCTGAGCAGCGAGGGCTGATGGAGCGCGTCCTCGCCGACACGACGCTCACGCGGTCGTCCTATTACTTCAGCTTCTACGTATTGGAAGCGCTACGAAAGGCCGGGCTCGGCGACCGCTACATCGAACGACTTGCGCCGTGGCAGGCGATGCTCAAACTCGGCCTCACGTCGGCTCCGGAGAATCCGGAGCCCACGCGCTCCGACACGCATGCGTGGAGTGCGCACCCGAACTATGGCCTGCTCGCGACTGTGCTCGGTGTGCGCCCATCGAGTCCGGGGTTCCGCACCGTGCGCATCGCGCCGGCGCTCGGCCCACTGCGTCGCGCTGAGGGACGCGTGCCACATCCGTTCGGCGACATCGACATCCAACTGGTGCGCGAGGGCCAGCGTGGACTGCGCGCCGAGATTACGCTCCCGCGCGGGCTATCAGGCGTGATCGAATGGCAGGGGCAACGCCGGCCATTGCGCGAGGGGCGGCAGATCATTCGCTTCGAATAAGCTGACATGACCGGTATCAAGTACTACCGAATTTTGCCTCGTCCTAACTGGGATAGATTCCGGGTCAACATGCCAACCACGAATCCTTTCCGGGGGCGCCAGAAGTCTACTCCTGCGAACTAGCGTCCTCGTGACTCGACCCCGTTCGACTAACAGCCTAACAAAGGATCAGTCGATGTTATTCTTTCCCTCTTCTTCCCCTCGCCAGCAGAGCCTCGGGCTTGCGGCACTTCGTATCGCCGTTGCAACGATCTTCATCCAACACGGGGCGCAGAAGTTGTTCGTCTATGGTTTCGGCGGCGTTACCGGCGCATTCACGCAGATGGGCGTCCCCTTTCCGGGCGTCACGGGACCGTTCATCGCGCTGCTCGAGTTCTTCGGCGGCATTGCGCTCCTAATAGGTCTCCTGACCCGTCTGATCGCGCTCGGTTTCGCGTGCGACATGCTCGCTGCCATCCTCTTAGTGCAACTGAAAAGCGGATTCTCGCATTACGAGCTCGAATTCTTGCTACTCGGGTCGAGCCTGGCTCTTTTTCTTGCGGGAGCCGGCGAGTTCTCCGTCGACGCGCTGCTTGCTCGTCGTGACGTGAAAGGTTGACCGCTCCTGCTCTCGCAGCAGGATAGCGTAGGCTTCTTGCGAGGCCCCATGACCCGATTCTCGACCCTACGTTCCCTGGCGCCGATACTGCCGCTAATCATCGCTGTCTTCACGGTCGCTCTTGCCGTCTTGCAAGAGCCATCCGATGTGCCGCCTTGGGCTTTCCCCGGCAGCCCAAAGGATTCCGCGGTCGTCGATAGCACGCGGTTGCATCGCGTCCCCAACAGCGGGGCACGGTTCACGCTGCGACAAGCCGTCGATCGATTCGCGCCCCCGGAGTGGCATCCGGGCAGACACCCGCCGATGCCGGATGTTGTTGCGCATGGCCGGAGGCCGGATCTCTTTGCGTGCGCGTACTGCCATCTGCCGAACGGAATGGGAAGACCCGAGAACGTACCGCTTGCCGGCTTGCCCGAGGGCTACATCATCGCACAGCTAGCGGACTTTCGCAGTTCTGCCCGGCGAAATCCGTTGCCCGGTTGGATTCCCGGCAACAGCATGCACGCCGTTGCCATGAGTGCCACGGAAGCAGACGTCGCCGCCGCCGCTCGCTACTTTTCGGGGCTGCCATTTACGCCGCGGGTTCGAGTGATCGAGGCGGCGCGCATTCCACGCATGCGCGAGGCGGCATTCGTCTACGCGCGCTTCCCGGGTGCGGGAACCGAGCCGATCGGCAGCCGGATCGTTGAGGGTCCGCCCGATTTCGAACGCCACGAGCTCCGCGACGACGCCATGATCTATGTCGCCTACGTATCGCCGGGGAGCATCAAGCGTGGCCGCTCTATCGCGACGAAAGGCACCAACGGGCTCGCCACCGCGTGCGTCACGTGTCATGGCACAACGTTGGTCGGCACAGGTCTCATTCCGCCGCTCGCCGGCCGCTACCCCACGTACCTCGTCCGCCAGCTCCTCGCTTTCAAGACGGGTGCGCGGTCAACGCCCGCTTCAAAGCCGATGCAGGCAGTAGTGGCTCCGATGTCAGTTGCTGACATGATCGCGGTAGCCGCCTACGCCGCTTCGCTCGCTCCAGCGCCCCTCTCTCGATAGCCGCCGCTTCAACGAAATTCATGAGCATGGACCGTAGCTGCCCATCGCGACGCGTGTTCCGCCGTGCGAGCGTTTGCATGGCGATTTGCTCACCGTTTCTGCTCTCATTCCGGCCGTTAGTCGCCCAGGAGACAGCGAAAGACACTCTGCCGGCAGTCTCCCTGATGGTGCGTGTTCGGCATTTGGCGGAGCCCATTCCGGGAGCAGTCGTCCGCTCAGGTCCTTACGGCGCTCTCACCGACTCGACTGGCGTTGCGACGCTGCGTCTGCCGGCCGGTCCACAAACAATCATCGTGTCTCGACTCGGATTCGTACCGGACACTATCGGGCTGGAGATCAGGCCGCTCGCGGATACGGCTATTGAAGTGCAGCTAACGCCGTCGGTTGTCCGACTTGCCGAGGTCATCGTCGGAGCGAGTCGCGTCGAGCGCCGAGTACAGGACGAGCCGGAGCGGGTCGAGGTTCTCTCAGGCGAGGATGTGGGGGAGAAAACCATCATGCATCCCGCCAACCCGATGACCCTCGTCAGCGAGATGCCCGGCGTCAGAGTGCAGACCACATCGCCCGCACTTGGCGGCGCGGGTATCCGGCTGCAGGGACTTCGAGGACGTTATACGCTTTTGCTTGCCGACGGATTGCCACTCTATGGGTCTTCCTCGGAAGGTCTCGGCTTCCTGCAGATTCCGCCGCTGGATCTCGCGCAGGCTGAAGTAATCAAAGGAGCGGCGACTGCGCTCTATGGGCCGGCGGCTGCCGGTGGAGTGCTCAACCTGGTTTCGCGTCGCCCTCCGCGAGGGAGTCGCGCGGTCGACGAGGTGTTGCTGAATCAAAGCTTCCGCGACGGAACCGACGGTCTCCTCTGGTCCGGGGGCAGGTTGTCCAGGCGGTGGGGTTACACGCTTCTCGGTGGGGCACACCACCAGCTCGCCACTGATGTCAACAGAGATGGTTGGACAGACATCCCGGGTCTGCGGCGGTTCGAAATCAGACCACGCGCATTCTGGGCTGATTCGTCAGGCAGCTCGGCAATGATCACAGCGGGAGCCGCCGATGAAGACCGCCGCTCGGGCACACAGGAATCGGCTCTCACTCCGGCGGGAACGAATTTCCGGATCACAGCGCGAACACGAAGAGGCGACGCCGGAACGGTGATCCGCCTGCTCACGAAGCGAGGTAGTGTCGTATCAGTTCGCTCGTCGATAAACCAGCAGTGGCAGGACCGCCGCTATGGGGACAGCACCGAGTCGGACCGACGCGGGACTGGGTTCGGTGAGGTCGCGGTATCCCGAATATTGGGAAAGCACGAGACCCTCCTCGGAGTCGCGGCGCAGAACGACGGTTTGTGGAGCGCGAAGCTGTCGAATGCGACCTACCAGTTTGTTACCGGGTCGCTGTTTGGTCAGGATACCTATTCCGCTACTGAGAAATTCTCCGTCTCGACGACCGCGCGGCTGGACCACCATAACAGGTACGGTACTTTCCTGAGCCCGCGAGTCTCTGCGCTCTCACGTTTTGCCGAGGGATGGGCCGCCCGCGTGTCAGCCGGAGGCGGCTTCTTCGCCCCCACTCCACTTGTCGAGGAGGCAGAGGTCGTTGGACTATCTCGCGTTCGCGGCTTTTCTCTCTTGTCGGCGGAAAGAATCGTCCAGGCCTCGGCCGACCTGACGCGCACACTCGGCCCGGTCGAAATAACCGGTACGGTATTCGGGGCAAGATTGAATCACGCCGTTGTCGTGAGCGAGAACTCACCGACGCCTGGAGTGTTGACCCTCACCAACGCGCCGACACCCACTCGCACCGGTGGCGGGAGCTTCTTCGCGGTCTACAATCTGGAGCCGTTCGCCGTTACCGCGCTCTACACCTACACGCGCTCCACTGAGTGGTCTCCGGAACTGGGGCGTCGCGTCGAGACTGCGCTCACACCCAGGCACGCCGCCGGCCTGGATATCGCCTTCGAGGAGGACGAAATCGGAACACGAGTTGGGCTCGAGATCTTCTACACCGGCCGCCAACGCGTCGACGATGATCCGTATCGAGCTGTCAGCGCGCCCTACACGACATTCGGCCTGCTGGTAGAACAAAGAGTGGGATCGGCTACGCTGTTCGCGAACGGTGAGAATCTGACGAATGTGCGACAGACCCGGTTCGATCCCTTGCTGCTTCCGGCTCAGGATCC
>DATBZT010000342.1:0-5447 GCA_036513055.1 Gemmatimonadaceae bacterium
GTCTGCGTCCACGGCCATCGCGGTAAACGCGCCTTGCCCGATTTTCTTCTCGATACAGACGCCGACGATGAACGGCCCGAGCCCCACTGCCAGCTCACTCAGCCGCACAGCCGCGCCCTCGACAGCAATTGCGTAATCGGATGCGGCGACGATTCCCACCCCGCCACCGACGGCTTTGCCCTGCACCCGGGTGACGATGAATTTGGGGCACCTGACCATGGCGATGATCAGGTTCACAAATCCCATGAAGAATCGCTTGCCGCTCACAGCGTCCGATATCTTTTGAAGCTCCGCCAACGACGCCCCCGCGCAGAATACGCCCTCGCCTTCGCTGCGGAGGAGAATCACCCGGGCGTCCGGATTTCTCCCGGCCGCTGTTACCGTCCGGGCGAGGTCGAGCAGCATCGCCGCCGGCAGCGAGTTGCTCCTGGGGTGCCAGAAGGTGATGGACATCACGCCGTTGACAGTCTCGGAATGAACGCGTCCGCCTTCCATGGAATGAGTCTCGACGTTTGTCACTGGCTTCCCCCTTATCGGGAACCGTCTGTGCGACGAAGGTGTGGAGCGGAACTACCAAAGAGAAAGACATGCCGGGAGCCAACAGAAAGTCCGGCTGCCGGCTTGGGTTCCTCCGGGCTCCCAGCAAGTAGTTCTATTTCTTGACCCGTGTCGGCTAACTTTCAGTGAGGGCCGCCGGTACGTTTAGAAATGGCGCGCCCGGGGCGCGGGCGCCAGTGAGCCGGTCGTTCAAGGAGTGTGGATGGAGCAGCAGACAACCGACAAGTCCGAGGAAGCCCTCAACGCGGCCTTCGAGGCCCGGATTTCGGCCGGCGAGACGATCGAGCCCAAGGACTGGATGCCCGACAGGTACCGCACACAGCTCATCCGAATGATGTCGCAACACGCCCATTCCGAGATAGTCGGGATGCTTCCCGAGGGCAACTGGATCACACGAGCGCCGTCGCTCAAGCGGAAGATGTCCCTCATCGCCAAGGTGCAGGACGAGGCGGGACACGGGCTGTACATCTATTGTGGCACTGAGACACTGGGCGTCGATCGCGCCGAGCTGGTCGACCAGCTGCTGAGCGGAAAGGCGAAGTACTCGAGCATCTTCAACTATCCAACGCTGACGTGGGCCGACATGGGCGTCATCGGCTGGTTCGTGGACGGCGCAGCGATAGTGAATCAGACTGTGCTTGCAAAAGCGTCGTACGGCCCGTATGCGCGCGCGATGATCCGCATTTGCAAGGAAGAGAACTTTCACAAGAAACAGGGATACGAGATAATCGCGACTCTCGCGCGTGGCACGCCCGCGCAAAAAGCGATGGCGCAGGATGCGGTCAACCGCTGGTGGTGGCCGTCGCTCATGATGCTCGGGCCGAGCGACGCAAATTCTCCGAACACAGCGGAGCTCATCCGGTGGCGGGTGAAGCGGAAAACCAACGACGAGCTTAGGCAGCGGTTCATCGACCTCACCGTGCCTCAGGCGGAGGCAGTGGGCCTCACGCTTCCGGATCCTGATCTCAAGTACAACGAGGCGACGGGACATTGGGAACACGGGCCGATAGACTGGGACGAATTCTGGTCAGTGGTAAAAGGCAATGGTCCCTGCAACCGCGAGCGGCTTCAGGCGCGGCGCGAGGCGCACGAAGCGGGACGCTGGGTGCGGGAGGCGGCCGAAGCCTATGCCGCGAAGCACCAGCGGGCCGAGTCCGCCGCGTGAGCAGTCGCTGATGTCAAAAGCACCGAATTTCAGCGGACCGAATTCCGCCGGACCGATTCCCGCAGTCGGCGAGCCGGCCGCGCGGATAACCGACGACGCCAGTCACGACGCCAGTCACGACGCCAGCGCCGGTGACGGCGCCGGTCAGTGGCCACTCTGGGAGGTTTTCTCTCAGGGGGAGGGCGGCGCTCCGCATGAGCACGTGGGAAGTCTCCACGCCGCAGATGCGGAGATGGCCCTCCAGAATGCGCGCGACGTGTACGCCCGGCGAGGTCCCGTGGTGAGCCTGTGGGTCGTCCCGTCGGCGGCGATCACCGCCTCGCCGAGTGAAGAGGCAGGCCCTTTTTTCGATCCCGGCGCGGACAAGATCTACCGCCACCCGCAGTTCTATAAAGTTCCTCGCGGGCTCAAGGGTTTCTGAGTCGGCGGTAACCTTGCCGGCGACACGACGAATGACGCAATCCGCAACCAGCGCTGACAGCGCCGACCTTTTCGAGTACCTGCTGCGACTCGGCGACGACCGGCTCGTCCTCGGTCACCGGCTGAGCGAGTGGTGCGGCCACGGTCCCATCCTAGAAGAAGACATCGCTCTCGCCAACATTGCCCTCGACCTTATCGGGCAGGCCACGCTCTACCTTCGCCTTGCCGGCGAAACCGAGGGAAAGGGGCGTAACGAAGACGCGCTCGCGTATTTCCGCGAGGGCGTGGAGTTCCGCAATGTTCAAATGGTGGAGCTGCCCCGGGGAGACTTCGCTTTCACCATTGTCAGGCAGTTCTTTTTCGACGCCTACAGTTACCACCTGCTCGGGCAGCTTCTGCGGAGTACGCACGCGGAGCTGGCCGGCATTGCGGCCAAGGGGTACAAGGAGGTTCGCTACCATCTCCGTCACAGCAGCGACTGGGTTCAGAGACTTGGAGACGGTACTGAGGAAAGTCACGCTCGAGCGCAGAAGGCGGTTGACGACCTGTGGCGTTTTACCGGCGAGATGTTCACGCCGGACGAGATCGACGAGCGGATGCAGGCAAGGGGCGTGGGCGCTGACCTTCCCGCAGTCGGGAAGAAATGGCACTCCATCGTGAACGACGTACTTGGTCGCGCAACTCTGTCCGTCCCGGCCGAGACGTTCATGCTGAGCGGTGGGCGAAAAGGGCACACCGAGTACCTCGGGCACATGCTGGCCGAGATGCAGATAGTGGCGCGATCGCATCCGGGGGTGGAGTGGTGACGAAGACGGTAGCGACGAAGGAAGAAGTTCTCGAAATCCTCGCGGAGGTGAAGGATCCCGAGCTGCCGGTGATCGACATCGTCGAGCTGGGAATCGTGCGCGACGTGGTTTTCGATGGCGGAAGGGTGCGCATCGACGTCACACCCACCTACTCCGGTTGCCCGGCGATGGAGGTCATCGAGAGAGACATCGTGACAACGCTCAATTCACACGGCTTCAGCAACGTGGCGGTGCGAAGCGTTTTCTCGCCACCGTGGACCACCGACTGGATCTCGGCCAGCACGAAGGAAAAGCTGCGTGCATACGGTATCGCGCCCCCGTCGGGCGCGTCGAAGGCGGGAACCGCAGAAGAGCTGGTGACGATTCGTCGCGGGCGGCCGGCAGTGGAGTGCCCATACTGTGGCTCGTCGAATACCGAAGAGAAAAGCGAGTTCGGATCCACCGCCTGCAAGGCCATCCATTACTGCAATAGCTGCCATCAGCCGTTCGACTACTTCAAGAGCTTCTAGATCTGGCGACGAATGCTGGCGGATGACCCGCGCCAACGGCTGGATGAGCCTTCACTGTCCACCGCAACCACGACGCGTCGGCCGAGTGTATCCGCGACCGGCGCAGCGCTCTCCGTTCTCATAGCGAGCATCTACCTGCTGACGGCGGCAGGGCGGTTCGCGAATTTTGATGCCGAAAGCATGTTCGCCGTCACCCGCTCCCTTTACAGTCACGGGCGCCTCGATGTCGAGGGCTGTACTCCGGCCGCTCAGTCTCCTGGCCATCCCGCGATGAAGTCAGATCCCGCTCTCATGCCGCGAAGTCTCCAGTGCGTGCCCGGCGTTGACGGCCGATACTACAGTGCCTATGGCGTTGTAACCTCGATTGCCGCTCTTCCGTTCTTCGCGGCGGGCCGGCTGACCGGACAGTCGCTGGGCTTCGATCCCGATCTTGTCGCGGCTGCGTTCGTGTCGTTCATGAACTCGCTTGTCGGCGCTCTGGCATGTGTCCTGTTTTTTCTCTGGGCAGTGCGAGCCGGGTGCAGTCTCCGGGAATCCGCGCTGGCAGCAATACTGCTGGCATTCGCGACGCCGTTCTGGTTCCATAGCACCAAGGAATTGTATTCCGAGCCGCTTTTTGCACTTTTTCTTGTAGGATCATTCGCGGCGCTGCGTCGAGCCAGCTCGCGGAGCAGTGCAGCCGCAGCGGGATTGCTCTTTGGTTTGGCGGTCGGAACCCGCGTCTTCGGCCTGATCTACTTGCCAATCCTCGCTCCCTACGCGTATCTGGTGTCCACACCCGCCGCCCTGGGTGCGACCTCCGGTGATTCGCTTCGCCACTGGAGAGTCGCGAGAACCTCATCGTTTCTGATGGCGGTGCTCGTTTGCCTCGTCGCGCTGGGAGGCTTGAACCTGTCGCGGTTTGGCAGTCCCCTGAACACCGGGTATCACACCGCGGGGTCTACGGCCGGTTCGCTGTTCACCACTCCGTCCGTGCTCGGCTTGCGCCGAATCCTGTTCGATGGAGAGGTGGGCCTCGCCTGGTTCTCGCCGCTGATCTTCCTGCTTCCCGTCACCTGGCCTCGCTTTCATCGACAGCACCGGCTCGAATCTCTTGCTTGCCTCGGCGTAGCTGGCTCGAGCCTTGTCTTCTTTGCGGGATATACGTCCTGGCATGGCGGATGGTCATATGGCCCCAGGCTCCTCACGCCGATCCTGCCCTTTCTTATCCTCCCCCTGGTACCCCTGCTATCGAAGGCGGGGAACCTCCGTGCGCCAGGGCGGACATTGGCGCGAGTCGCTGGTCTGGTGATCCTGATTGCCGTGACGGTACAGGTTATCGGCATCGTGCCCCCGTACAGTCGGCATTACTATCTGAAGTCGGTGTACCAACTCAATCCTGAATATTCCTGGCTGGAGAGAAGCGCGCTGCTGGACAACGTGGTCGCTTTGCCGAAAGTCCTGTCGTACGCTGCACGTGCGCGAAGAGTACGCGGCGACGTACTGCTCCCGGGTTCTATTCGCCAAGGCATCGGAGCCACGGCAGATTCCGCCCGTGTGACTGGGCCCGACCGACACCTGCTGACATTTCCGAACAGCGTCAATCAGTTCGCCCCCGACATCTGGTGGATAAAAGCAGGCGTCCTGGGCGTGACTTGGCGGCTGCTCGCTCCTCTTGTTCTGGTTCTCTGCGCGTGCGCTGTGGCAGCAGGTATTCGTGTTCGGAAGATGGATCGATCGGTAGGCTGACGAGATGGAGGTTGAGTGCGAGCCTGGTTCAAGAGCTTATAGCGTCGAGTTCGCGGGCAGCGTCGCGACCGTCGCCATACGACAGGTGATACATCGGAATCGTCTTCGCCAGCCTGGCGACGCGTTCCACCGCAATCTCCTTGTGATCGGCGAAGTTGGTACAGTTTCGCAGAAAGTCGAGCGCTGCCTCGCCCGGCGGGCGCAGAGAAAGCTCGGACGGCGCACCATGCCTGAACAACGGGAAAATGATCGCCCGGATGG
>DATBZT010000343.1:0-17486 GCA_036513055.1 Gemmatimonadaceae bacterium
TTTACACTATCTAGTCGAAGATCCCGACACACACCGTGTCGCTTTCGCGGTACTCGAGCGGATCAATCCCTTCACGCTTGCGTACGCGTTTCTTCTCGCTTACGGGACACGTCGTGTCTTCCGGACGTCGTGGCTGGCTGCTTCGATGACTGCTTTGGGGGCCGTTGTTGGAGGACTCTGTATCATTACGCTGGTCGCCGTTTTGAAACCATAGAACCTGTGAGTATCGCGCGGAAGCGATTTGCGCCGCTAGGCTGAGCCCGGACTCTGGCGGGACACATGCTCTCTGGTCAGGTTACTCCGACAGTCGGTTCAAACTATCGAGGAGTAATCCGTGCTCACTTCACGCTTCCCTCTCGCCATCGTGTTTCTCGCTGCATTGGGCTCCGCCGCTGCCGCGCAATCCGTCCCCTCCGCCGCCGACATGCACTGGCGCCAGATCGGCCCGTATCGCGCGGGCCGAGGGCGCGCGGTGGCTGGCGTGCCATCGCAGCCGAACGTCTTCTACATCTCCTTCGACAACGGCGGGGTCTGGCGCTCCACTGACTTCGGCTCCAACTGGGTGCCGCTCTTCGACGACCAGTCCACCGGATCGATAGGCGCCATCGCGGTCGCGCCATCCGACCCGAACATCATCTACGTCGGGAGCGGCGCGGGAATCATTCGTCCTGATCTCGCGACAGGCGACGGGATGTACAAGTCTACGGATGCGGGAAAGACGTGGACGCACCTCGGGCTCCGCGAGAGTCAGATGATCGCGTACATCGACGTCGATCCCACAAACCCCAACCGCCTCTTCGTCGCGGTGCTCGGCCATCCCTACGGGCCAAATCAGGAGCGTGGAATCTTTCGCTCCACCGACGGCGGACAAACGTTCGAGAAGGTGCTTTACAAGGACGAGTACACGAGCGCGAATGAAGTTCGCATAGATCCGAGCAACCCGAAGATCGTGTACGCGACACTCTGGCAGCAGCAGCAGAGCTTCATCGAGGGACAGGGATTCGGCGCCGCGGGCAACGGCATCTTCAAGTCCACCGACGGCGGCACAACGTGGAAACAGCTCACCAACGGTCTCGCAGGCGTAATTCAGGCGAATATCGCGATTGCGCCGAGCAATCCAAAGGTGATTTACACATTCGCCGCGACGGCGACGCCGAATAACAGCGTTACCGGGGTGGTGAATCTCTACAAGACGACCGACGGCGGCGATCACTGGTCTCCCGTCATCAGCGACTCGAATCGCGTGATGGACCCGCGCCCGCTCGGCCGCATCGGCGGAGGGGATCTTCCGACAATCACCGTCGATCCGAAGAACGAGAACGTCATCTACTCGGCGTCCACGGTGCTGTGGCGCTCCGAAGACGGCGGCCTGAACTGGACGGCGGTGCGGGGCTCGCCGGGCGGCGACGACTACCAGCGCATCTGGGTCAATCCGAACAACACGGACATCCTTCTCGTGATCTCCGATCAGGGCGGCGTTGTCTCGGCCAATCGCGGAATGTCGTGGAGCAACTGGTACACTCAGCCGACGGCGGCGATGTATCACGTTTCCACCGATGATGCCTTCCCCTACCGCGTATGCGGCGGCCAGCAGGACTCGGGCTCCGCATGCGTCGACAGCCGCTCACCGGACGGGATGATCACCTTCCACGACTGGCATCCCGTGAACATCCAGGAATACGGCATCGCTGCGCCGGACCCGAAGGATCCGGACCTGGTCTACGGAAGCGCGCGCACGAATGTCTCGCTCTACAATCGCAGGACGTCGCAGACGACGCAGGTGGGGCCCGAAATGAGCGCCAAAGGCCTGAACGGCGAGAGCTACAACCGGAACGTTCGGACGATGCCGATCAACTGGTCGCCGCTCGATCCGAACACGATGTTCTACGTCTCCAACGCGGTGTGGAAAACCACCGACCGCGCCCGCACGTGGACACGCATCAGTCCCGACCTCGCCCGGCCGACATGGGCCGTCCCCGCCAACTCAGGGAAGTATGCGAGCACCGTCACGCCCGCTCCGCTCGGCACGATCACGGCGCTCTCGCCGTCGCCGAAGAGCATCAACGTCATCTGGGCGGGCACCGACGACGGAAACATTCAGGTGACGACGGACGGTGGCGCGAAGTGGACGAACGTCGCGCCGCCGCAGATCAAGCCATGGACGCGCATCTTCAACATCGAGGCAGGCCATTTCGACGCGAAGACGGCGTACGCGGCTGCAAACACGATGCGCGTCGACGACATGAATCCCCATTTCTGGCGGACGCATGACGGCGGGAATACGTGGACGGAGATAAACACCGGAATCGCCCCGGGGGCGGTGACGAACTCCATTCGCGAGGACCCGAGGGTGCGGGGCCTTCTTTATGGCAGTACCGATACTCAGGTCTGGGTTTCCTTCGACGACGGGGATCACTGGCAGTCGCTTCGCCTGAACATGCCGGCGATTTCGGTGCGCGATCTTCAGTTGAAGGACGACTCCACCTGTCTCTGCTCGGACCTCATAGCGGGGACGCACGGCCGCGGTTTCTGGATTCTCGACAACGTCACGCCGCTGCGAGCGGCGGCTGCTCCGGGCGCTGCGCGGTCGTCAGCCTCATATCTGGTGAAGCCGGCAGTGGCCGTTCGCATGCGCTTCGCGACGAACGATCCAACGCCGTGGCCGCCCGAAGTTCCCGCAGGCGAAAACCCGCCGCCTGGCGGGATCATTGACTACTACCTTGGCGCGAGTGCGCGGGGCGCAGTGAAGCTCGAGATACTCGAAAAGGGTGGGAAAGTCATTCGCACGTACTCGAGCGACGATACGGTTTCCGGCCCCGATCCAGCCTTGAATTCCGAGGCGTACAACAAAGTGTGTCAGCGCACGCCCGGCGCGCCGCACTGTTCGGTTCCGCTGTATTGGGCCGCTCCGAACATTGCGTTGTCGTCGAAGGCGGGAATGCATCGCTTCACATGGGACATGCGCTATGATCCCATCGATGGCACGAGCCAGTCGGAGGGCGGAGCGGTTCCGCATCGAACGTACATCGTTACAACTACGCCCTGGGCGCCGCCTGGTTCGTACACTGTGCGCCTCACGGCCGATGGCAAGACATACACTCAGCCGCTCACCCTCGTGCTGGATCCCCGAGTGAAAACGCCGGCGTCCGCGCTCGCGCAGGTCGCGACGCTTTCGCGCGAGATGTACGACGGCGCTGTCGCGCTGCGGGCAGCGTACGTGGAGGCGCGCAAGCTGTCCGATCGGCTGACGAGTGGCGGCGACGCTGCGTTGAAGTCGCAGATCGACTCCATCGCCCCGCCCCCAGCGAGAAGTCCCCGGCAGGGCTTTGGGTTCGGTCGGGCGCCGAGCGGGCCACCGACGTTGGAGAGTGTGCGAACGGCACTGATGGCGGCGGCGATGGCGATGGAGGAAGCCGATGTCGCTCCAACCGCGAGGCAGGTTGACGCGGTGACGAAGGCAAGGGTGCAGTACAAGGAAGTGATGGCGCGGTGGAGCGGCTTGGCTGCGAAGGGGGGATCGCATTGAGCAGAGCGTGACTGAATGATGAATCTGCGCGAGGAACTTCAGAAAACACTCGGAGACGCTTACACACTCGAGCAGGAGCTTGGTGGCGGAGGCATGTCGCGTGTCTTTGTCGCGACTGAGACCGCACTCGGCCGACGCGTAGTGGTGAAAGTGCTCCCCGGCGAGATGTCGGGCCCACTGTCGGTGGAACGGTTCAACCGCGAGATCACCATCGCCGCTCGGCTTCAGCACGCGCACATTGTGCCCCTGCTCGCGGCAGGCGAGGTCGAAGGGCTTCCGTTCTTCACGATGCCCTATGTCGAAGGCGAGTCGCTGCGAGCGCGCCTCGCCCGCCAGGGAGAGCTGCCACTTGCCGACGCCGTGCGAATACTTCGGGAGGTCGCGAGCGCATTGGCGTATGCGCACTCGCACGGCGTCGTACACCGCGACATCAAACCCGACAACGTGCTGATCTCCAGCGGCGCAGCGATGGTCACGGATTTCGGAGTGGCCAAGGCACTCGACGCCGCCGGCACTGCTGGAGGCGAAGGTATCACGTCCGTTGGCACGGCACTTGGCACGCCGGGGTACATGGCACCGGAGCAGGCGTCGGCCGATCCGCTCGTGGACCATCGCGCTGACTTGTACGCGTGGGGCATGATGGCATACGAGCTCCTCACGGGCCAATCGCCCTTTGCCGGGCGTTCACCACAGGCAACGCTCGCGGCGCAGGTAACCGAAATGCCGGAACAGATCACACGCCGCCGTGCTGCAATTCCGCCAGCTCTGGCGGATCTGGTGATGCGCTGTCTCGAAAAACGACCAGCAGACCGGCCGCAGAGCGCCGACGAATTGGTGCGCTCGCTCGACGCGATGGGAAGCCCAAGCGGCAACGAACCAGCGAGTGCAGGCGTGCGGTCGCCGCGACAACGCAGCGCGTCGCGTGGCCGAAGCCTCGCTGTCGCCGGTGTAGTCGTCGCGCTTGTGGTTGCCGCGGGCCTCTGGTTCGCGAAGCGCGGCGATGCTGGTCCACCCGCTGGCGCGACCGAGATGACGCTGGCCGTCCTTCCCATCGAGAACCTTGGTGGCGACTCGACAACCGAGTATCTGGCCGACGGCATGACCGGTGAGCTCGCCAGCGAACTCAAGAAAGTGCCGGGTTTGCAGGTTGCTGGAGACCTCTCGACGTTTCGCTTCAAGGGTACGCACGCGGATCCGGCCGACATCGCGCGTCAGCTTGGCGTTCGCATGCTGTTGACCGGAAAGCTCCAGCCCGGCCGGGGCCGCGTTCGGTTGCAGATGCAATTGAGCAACGCTGACGGAAAGTTGCTCTGGTCGAACAAGTTTGATCGGGAGAACAAGGACAACTTCGCAATGCAGGATGAGATCACCAGCGCGATCGCCAGCGAGATGCGCATGGTGCTTTCACCAATGACCCTCGCCGTGGCACACGCGGGCCGCACGATAAATCCTGAGGCGCACGACCTGTACCTGCGCGGACAGTTCGAGAAGAACAAGTTGACCCCCCAGGGGCTCAAGCGAGGGCTTGCCTACTTTGAGGACGCGCTAAAGCTTGATCCGAACTACGCGCAGGCACATTTCGGAGTCGCGTTTTCGTACGACATTCTGGCGGACGTCTATGAACCGTCGCACGAGTATCACATGCTCGCGCTCGCGGAGGCACGCCGCGCGGTAGAGTCCGACAGCCTGCTCGCCGAGGCGCGCGTCCTGTATGGGTTTGAGATTGCGGCTGCCGAATGGGACGTCGATGCGGGTCGTGCGGAGATGGAGCGCGGCCTCGCCTTGAATCCGAACTCCCCGGATGCGCTCTTCGTATACGGCATGTTTCTCCTTCTTACGGGCGAGAGCGCGAAATCCGTCGCGTTGGCGGATCGTCTCATTCAGATCGACCCACTTTCGGCCCTCGCCGCCCGGCTACGCGCCGACGCGCTGTTGTGGGGGGAGCGATACGAGGAAGCACTGCGACAGGACAGCGTGGCCACGAAGTTGGACCCAACAGTGATACTCACGGACGCGACGGGCGGTAACGCCCTGACCGGATTGGGCCGCTACGACGAAGCCGTGTCTGCGTTCCTCGCGTTTCAGAAAACCTTCGATCAACCGTCGTGGGGCCTGGCGATCGCGTACGGCCGCATGGGCAAGCGCGATGAGGGAACGCGGGTGATCCGCGCGATGGAGGAGCGCGAGCGACGTCAATGGGTGGATCCCGACTTCATCGCGATTGGGTACGCCGGTATTGGTGATCATGACCATGCCATGGAATGGCTCGAGAAGGCGTTTCAGAAGAAGGCCTGGGGCCTGCGAGCCTTCATGAACTGGGACACGCCGTGGCTGCGCAGCATGCGCGATGATCCGCGATTCATCGCGCTCAGGCGGCGGGTGCTGGCGACGACGTTCAAGTCGTAGTCCAACAGCGTTACCAGCGACTCGCGAACCCCGCGCCGACGGCAACGCGCTACCGCGATTGTCGCAGGTCTAGCGGTCGCCATCTTTTGACTCAATCAGTTGCCTACTCGAACGCCGACAACCCCGTCACTCCCTGACCGATGATGAGCGTGTGTATGTCGTGCGTCCCCTCGTACGTGTAGACGCTCTCCAGGTTCGCCATGTGCCGCATCGCCGAGTACTCGGCGAGAATGCCGTTGGCTCCAAGGAGGCGACGGGCCTCGCGGGCAATGTCCGTGGCGATGTTCACATTGTTGCGCTTGGCGAGTGATACCTGCATAGGCGAAGCGGTGCCGGCGTCCTTGAGCCGGCCGAGGTGCAACGACAGCAGCTGAGCCTTGACGATCTCGGTGATCATGTTCGCCAGCCGCTCCTGCTGGAGCTGGAAACCACCGATGGGCTTCCCGAACATCACGCGATTGCCCGCGTACGCGAGCGCTTCTTCATAGCAGGCCATCGCCGCTCCGATCGCCCCCCACGATATCCCGTATCTGGCTTGCGTCAGACACATCAGCGGGCTCTTGATGCCGCCGGATTTCGGCAGAATCGCATCCGCCGGCAGTCTCACGTCCTGGAAAACCAGCTCGCTCGTGTCCGACGCCCGTAGCGACAGCTTTCCCTTCTGATCCTTTGCCTTGAAGCCGGGCGCATTCGCGGGCACGATGAAGCCGCGAATCGACGTGTCGTCTTTCGAGTCGCCCGTCTTTGCCCACACGATGGCGACCTGAGCTGTCGACCCGTTGGTGATCCACATTTTCGCGCCATTCAGGATCCACGTGCCGTCCGCTTGTTCGCGGGCGCGAGTGATCATCCCCGATGGATTGGAGCCGTAGTCGGGCTCCGTCAATCCAAAGCAGCCGATGATTTCACCACTCGCCATCTTCGGCAGATAGTGCTTCTTCTGCTCCTCGCTTCCAAAGGTGAAGATCGGATACATCACGAGCGCGCCCTGCACCGACGCGAACGATCGCACGCCCGAGTCGCCGCGCTCCAGCTCCTGCATGATCAAGCCGTATGAGACGTTATTGAGTCCTGCGCACCCGTACTCTTCCGGCAGATTGGCGCCGAACACGCCGAGCTCGGCCATCAACGGGATTATCTCTTTGGGGAAGTGACCCTCTATGTAGCATTTGCCGATGACGGGGAGCACGTGATCGTCCACGAAGCGGCGGATACTGTCGCGGACGGCCAGCTCCTCTTCGGAGAGAGCGGAATCGATGTTGTAAATGTCGGATTTCATCATCGGGATAAACTACCCCGCTTCCCGCCATCCGGTACCCGGTAACGGGGTTGCCCGGTCAGAGTGTAGTTTCAGTGTCGTCACGAGCTATCAGAAATCTTTCCGGAGTTTGCGTATGCGCAGGGTGCGTCAAATCCTCGTTCTCTCGATTGTCGCGATGATCGCGCTTTCGTTTCCCGTCAAGGCACAACAGCCCAAAGCCGCGAGACTTGCTCCCATCGTGCTTGATTCGGTGCTGCGCAGCGCGTACAAATGGCGAAGCATCGGCCCCGATCGCGGCGGCCGCTCAATTGCCGTGAGTGGCGTGAAGGGGCGGCCGAATGAGGCGTACTTCGGCGCTACCGGCGGCGGCCTGTGGAAGACCACGGACGCGGGCGAGAACTGGGTGCCGGTCACCGACGGACAGCTCACCAGCGCCTCGGTCGGCGCCGTGGCCGTGAGCGAGAGCAACCCCGACATTGTGTTCATCGGGACGGGCGAGACATGCATTAGGGGCAACATCATGCCCGGCGACGGCGTCTACAAAAGCACCGATGCCGGAAAGACGTGGACGCACGTGGGGTTCCGCGAGTCCGACGGCATCGCCAGGATCCGCATCGACCCCACGAACCCGAACATTGTCTTCGTCGCCGCTTTCGGAAAGTACAGCGTACCGAGCGAGCAGCGCGGCGTGTATAAGAGCATTGACGGCGGGAAGACATGGCGGAGGGTGCTCTACCGCAACGCGAACACCGCCGCGATCGACATTTCGATCGACCGCTCCAATCCCAATGTGATGTACGCCGCGCTGTGGGAGGCGTATCGCAAGGAATATCAGATGTCGAGCGGCGGTCCCGGGAGCGGATTGTTCAAGAGCACCGACGGCGGCGAAACATGGACCGAGATCACGCGCAACAAGGGGCTGCCCAGCGGAGTCATTGGGAGAATCGGCGTGGCAGTATCGGGCGCGAATCCAAACCGCGTCTACGCGCTTGTGGAAAACGAGAAGGGCGGGTTGTTCAGGAGTGAAGATGCGGGTGCGACCTGGGCACTGATCAACGAGAGCCGCTCCATTCGCCAGCGGGCGTTCTATTACACGCACGTCTTCGCCGACCCGAAGAATGCGGATGTCGTCTACATGCAGAATACGTCGATGTTTCGCTCGAAGGACGGCGGAAAGACGATGACGTCAGCCGGCAACGGTACGCACGGCGATTTCCACGATCTCTGGATCGACCCCGACAATACCACGCATCTCGTCGTCGGCAACGACGGTGGCGCTGCGGTTTCTCTGAACACCGGTGGACGCTGGACGGCGGAAGATTATCCCACCGAGCAGTTCTATCACGCCGTCGCGACGAAGCACATTCCATACGACGTCTGCGGATCGCAGCAGGACAACTCCACGCTTTGCACGCCGTTCAACTGGAACGCGGGTGCATTCGCGTCGGCAAACGCCCCGCGGCCGAGGCCTGACAGCGCTGCCAACAGGAAGAGCGGCAGCGCGGGAACCAGTGCGGGGAACAGGAGCGACTCCGTCAGCGCACGCCCAAGGCCCGACATCACCGCGGGAGGGATGTCCGTCTCGTACGTGGTTGGCGGCGGCGAGCCCGGCTACATCGCAGCGGACCCGCTCGACCCGGACTTGTTCTACTCCGGCGCAAACAACGGCCGTTACCTCGACAAGTTCAACCGCCGTCTCGAGACCTCTCGCGAGGTGAGTCCCTATCCGTGGTTCTACTCGGGCGAGCCGTCGAAGGAAATCAAGGAACGGTGGCAGTGGACGTACCCGATCATCTTCTCTCCAATTGACCCGAAGACACTCTATGTTTCCTCGCAGCGTCTCTGGCGCACGAAGGACGGAGGACGCACATGGACTGCATTGAGCGGCGACCTCACGCGCCATGCACCGGAGACGCTGGAGAAGTCCGGCGGCCCCATCACCGGTGACATGAACGGCCCCGAAGTGTACGGTACGATCTTCTCCATCGGGCCAGGCAAGAAGAGTATCAACACAATCTGGACCGGATCTGATGATGGCCTCGTGCACGTCACACGCGATGGCGGAAAGACGTGGACGAATGTCACGCCGAAGGGCATGCCCGACTTCGGCCGCGTCAGCCAGATCGACGCGTCGGCCTTCAACGATGGCGCGGCGTACGTCTCCGTGCGCCGTCCGCTGCTCGACGATCGCGCGCCCTATATCTTCAAAACCGCTGACTACGGCCGCAACTGGACGAAGATCGTCAACGGGATTCGCCCTGACGCCTACGTTCACGCCGTTCGCGAGGATCCAAATCGCCCTGGTCTGCTCTACGCCGCAACGCAACACGGCGTCTACATCTCCTACGACGACGGCGCGACATGGCAGTCCCTTGCGCTCAACATGCCCGATGTGCCCGTCGCCGATCTCATCGTCGAGGGAAA
This sequence comes from Gemmatimonadaceae bacterium, assembly GCA_036513055.1. GTDB lineage: Bacteria > Gemmatimonadota > Gemmatimonadetes > Gemmatimonadales > Gemmatimonadaceae > UBA4720. The sequence goes on from DATBZT010000343.1 coordinate 9,618, forward strand.
CGAGCTGGTGATCGCGACGCACGGCCGCGGCTTCTGGGTGCTCGACAACGTTGGTCCGCTGCGGCAGGCTACGCCCGGGATACTCGCGGAGGGCGCGCATATGTTCGATGCGCCTGCCGGTGTGCGCTCAGGCCCCGGCATCCCGATCACCTGGCTGATGAAGACGGCAACGACGCACGCCAGGCTCGAGATTCTCGACTCGGCCGGCACTGTGCTGCGCACCTTCGAGCCCGACACCACCAAAGCCGATTCCGCGGCTACGCCGGAGGGCTCGCGGCGCCGCGGCGCAGGTCCATTCCTTCCGAAGGGCGCTGGACTACAGTGGATCACCTGGGATTTCCGCAGCCAGGGGATCACGAGTTTTCCAGGAATGATTTTCTGGGGTGCCGGCACCAGTGGCCCCGCCGTTCTGCCGGGGCGCTACTCGGCTCGGCTCACCTCCAACGGCCGCACGCTGGCGACGCCACTAACCATCGCCCGCAATCCGCGCATCACCGACGTTACGGACGCGGACCTCCGCGCACAGTACCAGTTCTCCCGCCGAGTGCGTGACAAGGCCGAAGAAGCCAACCAGGCGGTGATCTCGATTCGTCGGATGAAGGCGCAGCTTGCCGACCGCCTGAAGAAATCGGATGACGCGCACCTAAAGGTGGCAGGCGACACACTCCTCGCTCATGCGTCGGCGGTCGAGGCGAACATCTATCAGGTGCGGAACCAGAGCAATCAGGACCCGCTCAACTTCCCGATCAAGGTCAACAACCGGCTGGCGACTCTGCTGTCGATGGCGGAAAGTGGAGATGGACGGCCGACGAACAACATGCCGGAAATCTTCGGCACCCTCTCGACAGAGCTGAAGGGCTACACCGATCGGCTCACTGAGATTTGGAAGACGGATCTTGGCACGGTCAATGGCGAGCTTGCGAGATTGAAGCTCTCGGCACTGGATCCAAAATGCGAGAAGATCGCGGAGAGGTGCGGGAACTGACCGTTACCCGCTTCCCGGTGCCCGGTACCCGGCGGCGGAGCAGTTACGCAACATCCTTTCGAGCGTGAGGACTTATCGCAACGTCTCGAGCTTTCTGACGAAATTCCCGTCCATGGTCGACGGCCTGGCCGGTCTCGTCCTGCCACTGGTGTACCATCTCGTGCACGAGTGTGTCCATCGCTTCCGTCCAGCCGTGGCGCTTGATGTGCTTTCGGCTGATCGCAATCTCGCCGCCATCGCCGGACGGTGTACGATGGGTGTAATGACCGAGGCGACTCTTCATGCGGCGCGAGACACGAATTGGCGGCGTGCCGAGAATGCCGCCGAACTTGTCTCGGTTGAACGCCTCATGTGCGCGGCGAAGCCTCCCAGCCATCGCTTCGTCATCGGGATGCGTTTTCTCCGGAGCCCGCCGGCGCGACCGGGCTGAGCTCTCGCGATCGATCGGAAACGACAGCAGAACCCGCCGCGCACGATTCCTGTCGGCGCGGGACCTCGTCTGCACGAACTGAACGATCGCCCGCATCACGTTGTCGCCCGCGCGGAGAAATCCCTGTTGCACCCGTACTTCGTCCGACGAATAACTGACGAACACCGTTCGGTTAGAAGTCAGCCGGAGCCGATACCGCGGATCCAGGCCGTGCCGAACGAGCCGCTCCCTCATCTCCTTCGCGTCGCGCGGCGGCTCTTCCAGCTCGAACGAAAGTTGTGGCCCCGGGCCGCCGAGGCCGATCAGTTGTCTGAGCGCTCGAAGCATTTGTGGGGACCCGGTACGAATGTCTTGCCCTTGTCCGACCAGATGTGCGTCGTCACTTCGATCTGCGTCGGAAGGATGTGGATCACGTTCACAGAAGACGGTCTGCCGCCGCGCGACCGGTTCGACACAGTCCCGGCGGTTGAGATTACCGTTCCCTTCTTCGTGTGCTCGATGTAATGCACGGATTCCTGGTGGTCGTGCCCACACAGAATCAGATCGACGCCCATAGCGGCAAAGGCGCCAAGTATCTTCTTGGTGTGCTTGAGCCCGTGCCGCTGCGAAAGCTCGCCCGCCACGGGGTTGTGGTGCATTACCACCACGCGCGCGTCCGCCTTCTCAGTCTTCTCGAACGCCGCTTCGGCCCGCTTGAACTGTTCCCGCCTGATGTCGCCGATGATGGAGATATCGCGCATGTTCCAGGTTAGCGTTCGCGCGGTGACGCCGTGCGACGTGTTGACGCCGACGAATGTCACTCCCGGAAGTCTCAGCACTGGCTCGAGGTCGGTGGAGATGTACTTCAGGTAATTCTCATAGAGTCGTTCCGGCCGCCCGATGCCCAAGGGTGCATGCCACCATGCGACGTCGTGATTTCCGGGCACGGAGATCGTCCTGCTCACCTTCTGCGCGTCGCGGAGAAAAACGGCGGCGCGCTGGAACTCTCCGGAGCGGGCGCGCTGCGAAAAATCGCCCGACACGGCGACAACGTCGAACTTGTCCTCCTGAATTATTGATTCGATCGCCTCTATCTGCGCCGGCACCGCCGGCCGTCCGAAATGCAGGTCCGAAACGTGGAAGACCGTCGTCCCGTCTTTCGTTGCCACCACGCTAGCGGGCCGCCACCAGATCGGCGACCTGCTGGGCAAGGCTGCCGGCAATTGCCGGAGACATTGTTCGCGAGACATCGCTCGAGACCTGGCCCGACCACGCTATTCGCGACGTCCGTGTATCGATCAGATAAAGAAGGAGCGAGCCCCGCGCTCCGGTACCTTTATTCTCGAGTCGAAGGATTGCCGGAAGAATTACGTAGCGAGCGTCACGCAACGCAACGAGTGACCGGATCTGCGAAGCGAGCGGCTCGCTGACTGGATCATCCCCCGCCTTTACTTGTCGCCGCAACCGCTCGGCAGCCAGGGCGAGGGGATCGGCGGTCATCCCCATGTTACGACGCGCCGATGCGATAATGGCCCGTGCGAATGTCCAGCTCCTCAGACCGCGGTCGCCCAGCGATGCAGCGATGGAGTCGTCGAGGACATACAGAAATTGCGCCCGATACGGCATGAAACCGGTCTGTACGCTCGTCCCGCCCGACCACGAGAGGGAGTCAGAAAACGCAATGTATTGAACCGGCAGAACCACCACCGGGCGGCTGGCCATGGACGACAGAGGCATGGCCTGTACCGGCTCATTCTGCTCATTCGCAGCCTTGCTGGCGCCGGCACATCCGACCATCCCGGAGGCCCCGATTGCCAGCGCTATCCATTTCAGTCTCGTGATCTCACCCATGGGCTGATTGCGGGAAAGTTAACCGATACGCAATTTCACCGCCCACCCCTGACGACGGAGCCATGCGTAGGATTTATCAGCCGGTCATCTTTGCGCTGATCGCGATACTCGGCGCGGGAAGCTTTGCCCGCCTCGCGCTGACCCGGGGTGAGCCGGTCAATGCGGCGTGGCTCCTCACTGCGGCAATCTGCACGTACGCCGTCGCCTATCGCTTCTACAGCAAGTTCATTGCGGCGAAGATCTTCGAGCTGAAGGACGACCGCGCGACGCCCGCCGTGCGGCTCAACAATGGGCGCGACTACACTCCGACCAATCGCTGGATCGTTTTCGGCCACCACTTTGCGGCGATCGCGGGGCCAGGACCGCTTGTAGGTCCGACGCTCGCCGCGCAGTTCGGCTTCCTGCCCGGCGCAATCTGGATAATCGTCGGCGTGGCGCTCGGCGGCGCGGTACAGGACTTCGTGATCCTTGCAGCGTCGATCCGCCGCGATGGGAAATCGCTCGGTCAGATGGCGAAGGATGAAATCGGGCCAGTTGCCGGTTACACGGCGCTCGTCGCCGTCCTCGGCATCATGATCGTGATCATTGCCGTGCTCGGGCTGGTTGTGGTGAACGCGCTCAAGGCTAGCCCATGGGGAATCGTCACCATCGCCCTGACGATTCCAATCGCGATGCTGATGGGCATCTACATGCGGTGGATCCGCCCTCATCGCGTGCTCGAAGCAAGTGCGATCGGCATTGTGCTGCTCTTCTTCGCGCTGTTCGCCGGCCAGTGGGTTTCGCAGAACCCGGTGCTTGCGCCGGTGTTCACGCTCAAAGGACCCACGATAGCCCTGCTGATAATGGCGTACGGGTTCGTGGCGTCGGTACTTCCGGTGTGGATGCTCCTCGCTCCGCGCGATTATCTCTCGGCGTTCGTCAAGATCGGTGTCGTGATCGCGCTGGCCGTGGGAATTCTGTTCGTGCTGCCGCCCTTGCAAATGCCGGCGCTCACCCGGTTCACTGACGGGACGGGGCCGATCTTCGCTGGCAAGGTTTTTCCCTTTGCTTTCATTACAATTGCCTGCGGGGCGATCTCAGGGTTCCACGCGCTCGTTGCATCAGGCACTACGCCGAAACTGATCGACTGCGAGAGCGATGCGCGCATGGTGGGATACGGCGCAATGCTGATGGAGTCGCTCGTCGCGGTGATGGCCCTCATCGCTGCCTGCGTGCTGACACCGGGAGTGTACTTCGCCATCAACGCGCCGGCCGGTGCCCTGGGCGCCACTGCGCAATCCGCCGCCGTGGCGATACACAACTGGGGCTTCACTCTCATGCCGGGCGAAATGGAAAACCTCGCGCGCCAGGTGGGAGAGAGCTCTCTCTTGTCACGCACCGGCGGCGCACCGAGCCTCGCGGTGGGAATGGCGCACCTGTTTTCGCGCGTCCTCGGCGGCAGCGAGGCGATGGCGCTCTGGTATCACTTCGCCATCATGTTCGAGGCGCTGTTCATCCTGACGACGCTCGACGCCGGCACGCGCGTCGGCAGGTTCATGCTCCAGGACCTCGCCAAACACGTCTGGGCTCCAATCGGCCGGGTGTCGTGGTATCCCGCGGTCGTCATCTCCAGCGCGGTGTTCGTGATGATGTGGGGCTGGTTTCTCTACCAGGGAGTGATGGATCCGCTCGGCGGCATCAACTCTCTCTGGCCGCTGTTCGGGATATCCAATCAGCTGCTCGCGGCAGTCGCGCTGTGCGTGGGAACCACGGTCATCATCAAGATGGGAAAAGCGCGGTACGCGTGGGTAACAGGGCTCCCTCTCGCGTGGCTTGCCATCGTCACCCTGTCCGCCGGCTGGATCAAGATTTTTGCCGACGACCCGAAACTTGGGTTCCTGTCTCATGCCCGCTTGTTCAACGGAATGGTTGCCGCGGGCACTGTGCCCCATGGTGTTGCCAGCCTCGAGGCCGCGCGCCGGATGATGCTAAACGACCGAGTAGATGCGGCGGTCGCCGCATTCTTCATGCTGTCCGTCATCGTCATCATTGCGGCGTCGGCGTACGAGTGGTTCTGCTGCGTCAGCGGCCGGAAGACGGCGCTCACCACTGAAGTCGAATACACGCACACGCGGGACTTTGTGATCCAAGCCGCTGGAGGCGGTTGAATGGAGCCCGCGATCACTCCTTTGCGACTGCGAAACGCTCACCCAAAACGCCCGAGTAGCCAAATGCGCAGATTGCTGTCAGTCGTTCTTCTCATTGCCGGGCCGGCTCTGGCACAGCGCCCATCGAGCTTCGACTTCACGATCAAGAACATCATGAGGGGGCCGGAGCTTTATGGCCGAGCGCCCGATTCCGTCCGCTGGAGCAACGACTCGAAGTGGATTTATTTCACGTGGGTTGAGCCCGGTACCGACTGGCGCGAGCGCGTGCGGTGGTTCCGCGTACGTCCCGCCGCTGGTGCGAAGCCGGAGCGCGTCTCGCCCGCTCAGTTCGATTCGGCTGGCGCGTTCGTGACCACGGGCCAGAGGTCGAAAAACGGGCGGTACATGGCTGTCGAGTTCGGTGGGGACATTTATCTCACCGACACAAAAACCGGAATGACCCGCCGCGTCACGCAAACGCTCGCCCGGGAGCACGACCCTTCCTTTGCGGTGGACGCCAGCCGGATCTTCTATGTCCGCGACAACAACGTGTATTCGGTTGACCTGAACGGAGGATTGGTCCGGCAGCTGACTGACTTCAGGCAAGGGCCGGAACCGGTAGACTCGGCAAAGCCTACCGGGCAGCGCGCGCGTCTCGAGCAGCAGCAACGCGATCTGTTCGAGGCGATTCGCGACAGAGTGCGTGCCGACAGCATTCAGAAGGCCGCGGACAAGGAGCGAGAGAGCCGCGGACTCAAGGCCTACTACACGCAGCGCGGTGAGAACATTTCGTCTTTGTCCGTTGCTTCGACGGGAGGTGCGCTCCTCATCACCACCCGCAGTCCGGCGCAGGGCGCACGCAGCGCAGACGTGATGCGGATTGTCACCGAAAGCGGCTACCCAGAGGTGATTCGCGGCCGCACCAACGTCGGCGACCTGCAGTCGCATGGACGCATCGGGTTTCTCTCTCTGCCATCGGGTACGATCAAGTGGCTCAGCGCCTTTCCCACCGACACTGCCAACGGCTCGGTTCAGGTGCTTGGCTGGAGTGAGGACGGCTCGAAGGCAGCCTTTTACGCATACACGGCAGACAACAAGGTTCGGCTTCTCCAGTCCGTAGACGCTGCGACTGGTAAGCTCACCACGCTCGAGACGTTGCGTGACTCGGCGTGGGTAGACGGGCCGTGCTCGGATTGCGGCGGGTGGTACGACCAGGGGCGTCGCTTCTGGTATGTGTCCGAGGCAAGCGGCTTTGCACACATCTACACGGTTGCTGCCGATGGGAGTGATCGGCGCCAGCTCACTTCAGGGCACTGGGAGGTTCGCGACGCCGAGCTTTCGCCCGACGGCAAATGGTTCTACCTGCACACCAGCGAAGTGTCTCCTTTTGAGCGGCAGATCTACCGGATGCCTGTCTCCGGGGGCGCACGCGAGCGGCTGACTACAAAATCCGGCGGCCACACCGGAGTCGTTTCGCCGAATGGGGAGTGGATTGCCGATGTCTACTCGCACGTCAACCGTCCGCCCGATCTTTTCCTGATGCGCAACGCTCCGGGAGCAGAAGAGGTCCAGCTCACGACGTCGCCCAGCGCGGAATGGCTGTCGTTTCCGTGGATCGAGCCCGAGCTCGTGATGGTTCCCGCCTCCGACGGTGTCAACGTTCCGGCGCATATCTATCGCCCGAAAGACATGAACGCCCAGGCCAATGGAGCGGCTGTCGTCTTCGTGCATGGTGCGGGTTATCTGCACAACGTCGGTAATTTCTGGTCGGAGTATCCGCGAGAGTACATGTTCAACCAGTATCTCGCATCAAAAGGATACGTCGTTCTCGATCTCGACTATCGCGGCTCCGACGGCTACGGGCGTGACTGGCGCACGGCCATCTACCGGTACATGGGTGGCCGCGATCTTCAGGACCAGGTGGATGCGTCGCGGTACCTGACGAAAGAGTATTCGATCAACCCCGAGCGTATCGGCATATATGGCGGGAGCTACGGCGGGTTTATCACCCTGATGGCGTTGTTCACGCAGGCGCAGTACTTCGGCGCCGGCGCCGCCCTGCGCAGTGTCACCGACTGGGCGCATTACAACAACGGCTACACGTCGGACATCCTCAATTTTCCGCAGTCAGATACGCTCGCCTACCGGAGATCATCACCGATTTATTTCGCCGAGGGGCTAAAGGACCCGCTGTTGATGGCGCATGGGATGGTGGATACGAACGTGCATTTCGAGGACATCGTGCGGCTGACTCAGCGGCTGATCGAGCTTGGCAAGACCAACTGGGAGCTGGCGGCGTATCCGGTTGAGGACCACGGGTTCGTCAGGCCGTCGTCGTGGGCCGATGAGTATCGGAGGATCTTCGAGATCTTCGAGAAGAATCTGCCGGAGCGTGTGCCGTTGAAGACGGCGGCGCCGCGATGAAGTTTCTGGCCGAGCGGGGCGCCCGGATTGCGCGGACATTGCGCGCGGTGATCGGCGTGCCAGACTACGAGAGG
>DATBZT010000344.1:0-22866 GCA_036513055.1 Gemmatimonadaceae bacterium
CTGGCTGACGCCGAGCGGGCGGGGGAGATGTACCTGTTCCCGGTAAAGCCGGTAACGCTCTTCAACTACAACACATCCATCCCGGGCGGATCGCGTGGCGCCGGCTCGCTTGGCGAGCGCTCCTTCAGCGCGCCAAATCCAGCGTTCGGGTCGACCCTCACGTACTACGTGAAGGACAGTCTCCCGAAAGGGCGGACGCTGGCACTGGTGATCTACGATTCAACGGGAAAGCGAATTCGCGATCTGACGGTAAACGGAAAGCCCGGAATGCACCGGACGACGTGGGACTTGAGACTGGCGCCGCCCTACATCAATCCGAAAGCACAGGGAACTCGCGGGCAGCCAACGGGAGCATTCGTGCTGCCCGGCAGATATGTCGCGCGACTCACCCTGAGCGGAAAGGACAGCGTCAGGGCCGCCTCGGTGGAAACGCCCATCACGGTGAATCCCGATGCGCTCATTCCGCTGAGCCCGGCCGAATATCGAGCGCTGTGGGCGATACGGGTCAGCTCGGGAGCGCAGCAGGCAAAAGTCCAGGCAGTGGTCCGAACGGCAGAGCTGCTCAAGGACCAGATGACGGAAGCGAAGGCCGCACTCAAGAGCAGCTCGGCTCCCGACAGCCTGACGACGCAGACAAATGCCATCGACAAGGAAGTGGACGACATTCTGTTGAAGGTTCGTGGCCGCCAAGGCCCGGAAGCGAACGACGTGGACGACAAGAAGTTCGCACCGTCCATTCAGGAGAGAGTGAATCAGGTGGCGGGCGAGATTGGCGATGTAACGTCGCCGCCGACACAGATTCAGCGCGAGACGCTGGAGCTGGCCATGAAGGATCTCGATCGTGAAGCGACCCGACTCAACACTCTGTTGACGGGGAAAGTCCCGGCGCTCAACCGCGGCCTCGATGCGGCCGGCGTGCCGTGGACGGTTGGCAGGACCGTGAGATAGAAGGCAGTGCAGGACTCCATGGAAAGACAGCAAGCCAACATCAACCCGTATCCGCAATGATGAAATCGATTGTCCTTGCCGGCTCGCTTGCGAGCCTTGCCGTAATGGCGTGCGCACACACAGCGCCTTATACGCCACCCACGCCAGCGAGAGGACCAGGCCGTTCGGTTGCTGCGAACGGCGCCTCTGGCCCGGCCGGACCAGGTGGCGCTACAGGCGGTGGCGCTGTCAATGACAGTACGCGCGGCGCGCCAACCGGGCCGCGCCCGTACCCCCGTGTCATCACGAAAGACGCGAAGACGCGGGTGGGCATGTTCAAGACGCACATCGTCGGCGAGAAACTCTACTTCGAGATCCCGAACAAGGAAATGAATCGCGACATGCTGCTCGTCGGACGATTCGACAGGTCCGCGGTGAATCCCGGAGACTTCGACGGGTACGGTGGAGACCAGTTCACGGAACGCACTCTCAGATGGGAGCGCTCCGGTAATCGCGTGATTTTGCGCAGCGTCTCGTTCGGAATTACGGCCGATTCCACTCAGCCCGTTGCGCGAGCGGTGATGGCGTCCAACAACCCGACCGTAGTCGCCATCTTTCCGGTCGAGGCATACGGGCCGGACAGTGCCGCGGTAGTCGACGTTACGAAGCTCTATACCACGGGTGTTCCCGAGTTTGCCTCGTCGCGTGGATCGATAGACGAGAAGCGCTCGTACATCGAGAAGGCGGTAGCCTTCCCGGAAAACGTCGAGGTGGAGGCAACACAGACGGCGACGCCACCTGCTCCGACTGGCGGGACTCCAGGAGGGCCCGGACCCGGCCAAGGCGCCCCGCAGGCGCCGAGGCTGGCGCAGAGTGTCGTCGCTCACTGGAGCATGGTGCACCTGCCCGATCATCCGATGATGCCACGCTACTACGACGACCGCGTCGGATATTTCTCGGCGCAGCAGATCGATTTCGGATCGAGCCAGCAGCGGTCCGTGCAGCGGAGTTACATCACGCGGTACCGCCTCGAGAAGAAGGATCCGTCGGCAGCGTTGTCCGAGCCGGTGAAGCCGATCATTTACTACGTGGACGCCGCGACCCCGAAGCAATGGGTGCCGTACATCAAGGCGGGCATCGAGGAATGGCAGCCGGCATTCGAGGCAGCCGGATTCAAGAACGCCATCATCGCGATGGATCCACCCACCGCGGCCGAAGATCCTGACTGGTCAGCCGAGGACGTCAGGCACACAGTCGTGCGCTGGCTTCCGTCAACAGTAGAGAACTCTGTCGGGCCCCACGTGCACGATCCGCGCACCGGTGAGATTCTCAACGGTTCGGTGAGGATGTTCCACAACATTCTGAATCTCCAGCGCGACTGGTATTTCACGCAGGTCGCGCCGCTCGACCCGCGTGCGCAACACCTGCCGTTCCCCGACTCGCTCATGGGCCAGCTGGTTCAGTTCGTCGTGGCGCACGAAGTTGGACACACGCTTGGCTTTCAACACAACATGAAAGCGAGCTCTGAATATCCCGCGGACAGCATCCGGAGCGCGTCGTGGGTAGCGAAGATGGGTCATTCGCCATCGATCATGGACTACGCCCGATTCAATTACGTCGCGCAACCGGAAGACAGAATTGCGCTGAAGGACCTCATTCCACGCGTCGGTACTTACGATCGCTTTGCGGTGATGTGGGGATACACGCCAATACAAGGCGTGCACACTCCCGAGGATGAGCGCCCGACACTCGATCAATGGGCGCGGCAGCAGGATACGATTCCATGGTTCCGGTTCTCCACCTCAGGCAGCAAGAACTCTGATCCGGGAGAAGAAACAGAGGCAGTAGGCGACGCCGACGCCGTCAAATCGACTGCGTTGGGCTTGAAGAACATCAAGCGAATCATGCCGATGTTGATGTCGGCGACGGTGAAGCCCACCGAAGACAACGACGATCTCACCGAGATTTACGACCGCCTCATCGGCCAGTGGCAGCGCGAGATGGGCCACGTCGTCAATGTGGTGGGTGGCTCGATGTCTCAGGAAAAGTATGGTAGCCAGCCGGGCGTGCGGTTTACGCCATATTCGAAAGCAAAGCAGAGGGCTGCGGTGATGTTCCTGAACGAGAACGTTTTTCATACGCCACAGTTCTTTCTCGACCCGGCGGTGCTGAGACGGATGGAGCCGGACGGGGCGATGGCGCGACTTCGAACGGCACAGACATCGGTTCTGACGGGACTTCTCAACAACCAGCGCATGTCGCGGTTGATCGAGTACAATGCGATGTCCGACGAAAAGGGTGATACGTATTCACTCCGCCAGATGCTCGGAGACATGCGTGACGGAATCTGGACGGAGGTCTCGGCGCCGAGCGTGCGTATCGACGCGTTCCGGCGAAATCTCCAGTATGCTTACCTCGATCAGGTCGGGACGAAGATCAACGGGCCATTCCCAGCTGCGCCGGCAGGCATTCCGGCTCAGTTTGCCGCGCAGTTTGCGCCACCGGCGGATGAAGCGCGCGGGCTGCTGCGCAGCGAGCTGATGGCGCTCGACGCGCAGCTCAGGGCCGCGATTCCGCGTGCCGCTGATCCCGATACGCGCGTGCATCTTGTCGACGCGCGGCACCGGATCGACGTGATCCTCAACCCGAACAAGTAGCAGCATAACGGGAGCACCATGCAGCTAGAGGACATTCCCACTCCCTGCCTGGTGCTCGATCGGGGAATTTTACAGCGCAATCTCGAACGGATGAGCTCAGCGATACGCCGCCATGGTGTTTCGCTGAGGCCTCATCTCAAGACCGCCAAATCGGCCGACGTTGCACGGATGGCAATAGCCGGCGAAACGGGAGGGATCACCGTTTCGACGCTCGCCGAGGCGGAGTACTTCGCGGACAGGGAGTTCCACGATATCACTCTTGCGGTGGGCATCACGCCGGAGAAGCTCCGCCGCGTAGAGGCGCTGGCGAGCCGGGGAGTGAGTATCAATGTCATCACCGATGACAGAGACACCGCATCGACAATCGGTTCGCGACCCGGGAAGTTCGGAGCACTGATCGAGATCGATTCCGGCGAATCTCGCGGAGGCGTTGATCCGCTCGGTGACGATCTGATCGCGATCGGCCGCGCGCTCGGGGGCAAACTGGCGGGCGTGTTGACGCACGCCGGCCACTCGTACGAGTGCCGCACCGTGGACGAGATTCGGGACGTAGCTGAGCAGGAGCGCCAGTCCGTAGTGACAGCGGCCCAGAGACTGAGGGGCGCCGGACTCGTATGCAAGGTTGTTTCGGTCGGATCGACTCCGACGATGTCGCACGTCGAAAACATGGATGGGGTCACTGAAGCGCGGCCCGGAGTCTACATGTTCGGCGACCTCTTTCAGGCAGCGATCCAGTCGTGCACACGCGACGACATCGCGGTGACTGTTCTTTCCTCGGTAATCGGGCGACGGCCAGGCCGGAATCAGATATTGCTCGACGCCGGGGCGCTGGCATTGTCGAAGGACAGGAGTACCGCAGCCACGCGTCAGGACGCCGGGTTCGGGTTGGTATTGGATATCGATGCGAAGCCAGCGTTTGGAGAGTGCATCATTCAGCACGCCTACCAGGAGCACGGTGTGGCGACGAGCGAAAGGAAGATCCCGTTTGCTTCACTGAAAACGGGTGCGAAGGTTCGAATTGCGCCGAATCACTCGTGTCTCACTGCGGCGGCCCACGACCGTTATTACGTCGTCGATGGTACGCGAGAGGTGATCGCAGAATGGGACCGCGTCAACGGCTGGTAACGCGACGCCGGCTACTCGGTCTTCGACTGGCTCTGTGTTCCGCCGGCGAGCTTTACGCTCTTGATGTTCACGAATTCACGGATGCCGAACTCGCCAAGCTCCCGGCCGTAGCCTGAATTCTTAACGCCTCCAAAGGGAAGGGCAGGCTCGGAGGCGACCATTCCATTGATGAAGACGAGTCCTGCCTCGATCTCGCGCACGAATCGCTCGCGCTCACCCGGATCATTGGTCCACGCGCTCGAGCCGAGGCCGAATGTGGTGCCGTTGGCGCGAGTGATTGCCTCATCGATGCTCGATACCTTCCAGACAGATGCAACCGGGCCGAACAGCTCTTCGCTTTCTGCCGGACTCGAAGGCGGGATGTCGGCGAGAATAGTAGGCGCGAAATAGAAGCCCGGCCTGTCCAGCCGCTTGCCGCCGGTGAGCACGCGCGCGCCCGCGGCGACGGTCGCGGTTACCTGCTTTTCGATGTCATCGCGGATCTGACCGGTTGCCAGCGGACCGAGCTGCGTCGCAGGATTCATTGGGTCACCAATCCTGATCGACGAGACACCTTCGACAAAGCGACGGACAAAATCGTCGTAGACGGCCTCATGCACGATGAACCGCTTGGCGGCGATGCACGACTGGCCGTTGTTGATCATCCGCGCGGTGACTGCGGTCTTTGCCGCTTCGGCAATGTCCGCAGAAGGCATTACGATGAACGGGTCGCTCCCCCCGAGCTCGATCACAGTCTTCTTGAGATTTCTGCCCGCAGTGCTTGCGACCTTGCGGCCGGCGCCTTCACTGCCGGTGAGTGTGACGGCGGCAATCCGTGCGTCAGCAATGATTCCTTCGACCCGGGACGAGCCAACCAGCAAAGCCTGGAAGACTCCAGGCGCGAATCCCGCGCGGCGGAAAATATCCTCGATGGCAAGCGCGCACTGCGGAACGTTGGAGGAGTGTTTGAGGATGCCGACGTTACCTGCCATCAGGGCTGGGGCGGCGAATCGGAACACCTGCCAGAACGGGAAATTCCACGGCATCACGGCGAGCACAACGCCAAGTGGCTGAAACGCGATAAACGCCGACCCTGTCGCCACCGGAACTTTCACGTCGGTCAGGAAAGTGGCCGCGTGTTCGGCGTAGTACCGGCATGCCGAGGCGCATTTTTCGGCTTCGGCGACGGCGCTTTCGATTGGCTTTCCCATCTCCAGCGTCATCAGGCGGCCGAGCTCGTTTTTTTCCGCTTCAAGGATGTCTGCCGCACGCATCATCATCGCAGCGCGGTCGGCCATCGGGAGCTGGCGGTGCACGCTGAACGCCTGTACCGCCAGAGTCAACCGTTCGTCGATGTCGTTCTCTGTGGCGGCCTCGAAGGTCTTGATCGTTTCGCCCGTCGCCGGGTTGATAGTCGCGATAGCCATGACTTTCCGATTCTGATTCGCTCGATCCGCCAAATCCGTTTTATCGATGCCGGTGTGAAGCCTATTGGTACTGAATGTAGAGCGGCTGCGGGGTGAGCCGGAGCAGCTCACCCGGCGTGAGGAGCGGTTCGCCCTTCTTGGTATCGTTGTGATAAAAGAGCTTGAATCCGGTGAACTGTATCGGTTCGGCTTCCACGTAGTCGCGGTACGAATCGAACTTGAGCCAGGGATTGCCCCAGCCATCCATGTTGAGCACCACCTGCACGCGTGGATTGGGGCGGACGTTCTTCGCGCCGGTGAGCATCTTCCGGGTGAAGCGGTGCACGATGAGAATTTTTGGCGGGAGGTTATTGGCCCTGACGATCCCGTCTAGGAACTCAATAGCGTAGTTGACGTCATCCGAAGTCATCGTGCCGATCTTCGTTCCCGGTTTCTCGCCATGCTTCATGGAGAACTCGGGGTCGATGCCCAGGTGCACGTTGGGACGCTTGAGAAATGCTGTGAGCCGTGGAACCTCTTCCTGAAGTGTGCTCTTTGCCACCTGCACATCGAGGAAAAGGAGCGCATTCCGCTGTGCCGCCCAAGACGCGACTTTGTCGATGAGAGTATCGGGCATTCGCAGCCGGTACTTGCCGTCGCGGCCGGGTGAGCCCTGGGCGACCACCACTATAAGATGGAGAGCCGGCTGAACGGGGTGACTGGCATCGGCCTTGTTCCACGCAGCGACTTCCTTGTCGAGCCGAGCGAGCATTTGATCCGGCGGCAGCTCGCCGAGCACACCCATGCGCTTGGAAAGCGGATTGCCATAGTACGCGACAATGCGCTTTGCGGGGAGAATCGATCCCGGCAGTGGAGCGGGCATGCTCACCGGCCATCGTGTGTCCTTCAGTCCGGCGCGAATTGCCGAGACCAGCGCGACGCTGTCCTTCTCGCTGCGTCCGGGGACTGAGGGGACGGTGATTGCCGGCTTCGCTGCAGTGATTGTGTCTGCCGGCGCTACGGGCGCTGCGGAGTCTGCGGAGTCTGTGGTGATACCGGGGGCCGGCATCGTGTCTCTCACGGCAACCGGATCCATCGTGGGAAGCGGAACCGGCTGCTGCTGGACGGTTGGCGCCGGCTTGGCTTCGTTCACGGCGCAGCCGGCGAGGAACAGGGCAAGGCCGAGGCCTGCCGCTCTGAGACGGGGAATGGCTTTGATCGCGGTCATGTGTGTGGGTTGCCGACTGAAACTTAATCGCAATTGCCTGTCAGGATGCCTCACCGGCCTCACCGGCCTCACCGGTCTCCTTTCAATTGCAACTGTGGAAAAACAGGTGGCCAGTGGCTCCGTAGGGGAATCCCCTCTCTCACCAGTTGGTTCCCTCACAGAAAATTCCGCGCTCCTCCCACCAAAGGGTACCTGAAGCCCGACAGTCAGGCCGAATCTGAAATCCTAGCTTCCTCGCGGGATCCAAATCAGGCCCCGCAGCATGGAGCAATCAGGTGATCGCAAAAGTCTTTGTTATCCCGCTGGCAACTGTCTTCGCCGTCAGTGCGACCGCACAAACCACCGCCGGCGTGCGTCTGGAGCTTCGTCCCGGCAGTGAGCTTTCATTCGAGGGAACGTCAACCTTGCATGCATTCCAATGCAAGACGACGAAAATCGAGGCGACAGTTCAGGCTGATCCAGCATACGCGGCTGCGAAACTCTCTCAGCTCAAACGGCCGCTAAGGACCGTTGAGATTGTAATCCCCGTCAAGAGCATCACGTGCGGCAGCAAGGGGCTCGAGGACAACATGTACAAGGCTCTCAAGGCCGACAGATTTCCCGAGATTCGCTACGACATGTCGACCTACGAGGTGCCGTCCGCCACTGATGATGGCGTAACGCTCCAATCCGTCGGAAAGCTGACGATCGCCGGGCAGCAGAAAACCATCAGTATGGTGATCAGGGCAGGCCGGCAGGGTCACGGGAACGCTACGGCAGTGGGAACCCAGGACCTGCTGATGACCGACTTCGGCATCAAACCCCCGGTATTCATGCTCGGTACTCTCAAAACGGGCAACAAGGTCGTTGTGTCGTTCAGGCTTATGGCGACCCCAGGAGGGCTGGCATCAGCGGGAATGACCACCAAGTGAACAAAGCCAGCGTGAACCAGGCCGGATATCAACGATGTGCTGGAAAACACGGCCTTTTTTCATGACTCCTCGGCTGGATCTGGTGAGGTGGCCGCAAGCGGAAGCGTGAAATGAAAGGTGCTCCCCTTGCCTATCTCGCTTTCCGCCCAGATCCTGCCGCCATGCGCCTCGATTATTCCGCGCGTGATCGTCAGGCCCAGTCCCGCACCTTCGCGATCTGTCCGTCGTGACTGCCAGAACCGGTCGAACGCGTGCGCCAGCTGATCAGCGGACATCCCCGGTCCCCGATCGCTCACCGAAACCACTACTTCGCCATCCACGCGCGCTGCGCTCAGTCGGATGGTGCTGCCCGCCGGCGAGAACTTTACCGAGTTGCCGATGAGATTGGACAACGCCTGCCTGATACGTTCGCGGTCGGCCTCTACCAGCGGTAGCAACTCCTCGGTTGTAAGCGCGAGCTCTATCGATTTGGCCTTGGCCACCGGGTCGAGGGTAAGCAGCGCGTCGCTCAACAGGTTGGCGATATCAGTCGCATAGGCTTCGACGTTCAGCCGCCCCGCTTCAATACGCGTCACATCGAGCAGGTCACGGATGAGAGCGTCCATCTGCTCGGAGGCCTGCCTGATGATCGCCGAGTATTCGACGACGTCTTGTGGAAGCGGCGATTCACGCTCGGCTCCGAGAATGGCTCCGGTCAGCATTCTTACCGCGTTCACCGGGTTGCGCAGATCGTGTGATACGATACCGATGATGTCGTCTCTCGCCCGAGAGCCGAGCGTCACCTGCTCATGCAGTCGTGCGTTGTCCAGCGCAAGCGCTGCGTGACGGCTCATGTCCTCGGCGAGAATCATGTCGTCGGCATCGAGGGTTCGCCGGCGAGTGTAGATCTCCATTACTCCCAGCAGCTGGCCACGCGCAATGAGGGGAAGACAAACAGCGGCTGCCACGGAACCGTCGCTGAAGATCCGCCCGGTTTGAGCAAGCTTTATCGCGAGTGAGCTGTCCGCGGCGGCTGAATCGGGGATGAACAGGGGCTTTCCCGTCCGGATCACTTCGGCGGCCAGCGGAGACCAGTGCGAATCCAGTCGGTGGTCCTCCAGACCTTGCTCCAGCACGGATGCCTGGAAAGGATCCACGTGTGCGACTGCCACGCCCTGGAATTCACCGTCAGGGTAAGCGGTGACGATCGCCGCGTCACCGAGCATCGGCACGGCCAGGCGGGCGACGCTCCGCATCGTGTCCTGAACGCCAAGTGAGGACGCAAGTGTCTCGCTGGCCTCGGCGAGAAACCTCTGGCTCTGCTCGGCTCTGCGGCGCAGTGTAATGTCGCGGAGCACAACTGAATAAATCTGGGCGCCGGCATCACCGATGCGTGTGATTGCCGCCTCGGCGGGGAACTCCTCACCATTCTTGCGGAGCCCGGTAATCTCGCTTCGTTCGCCCATTCGGCGGGCTTTGACAGGCGACTGGCTGAATTCTTCGACCTGCCCATGATGGCTTGCCCTGAACCGGGCAGGAATAAGCAGTTCCATGGGCTGCCCGAGAATCTCGTCAACGCGATAACCGAAGATCCGCTCCGCGCCTTCGTTAAAGAAAGTGACCCGGTGCGACTCATTGATGCAGATAATGCCATCGGCAGAAATCGTGGCAATCCCCGCCAGCACCGCATCAGTAATCGAATCAGGCACTGCGACTCCTCCAACAGAAAAAGCGATGGTTCGCTTGGATGAAACCCGTTTCACCGAGACAGTCTGGTTGTAGGGTAATCCCCCACGTCTGCCTAAAGGTATCGGGTGAATCATTCCACAGTCCACCCGACAGTGCCACCGCAGGCCCAATCGTAGCTTCGTGAAACCCCCTACTCCGCCTTACGGAGCCACGAAGTGCATGTCTGATATCTCGAAACATCCCTCTTCCTCCGATAATAGCCAGGACGCGGAGACACCTCGTGGCTTTCTGAAAAATGCTGCCTTTGCAGCCATGGCCGGCAGCATCCCGGCCGCAGTCGTAGTCAACTGACGTGAAGGAGTTCCTCATGACATCGAGCATCGCGTTTCTGTTCGCGCAGACCCCCGGGCAGACAATCATGCTCCGGATATCATCCGGTATCCGGAGGGTCCTGCGCATTCCCCTGGTGATGAAGGTGATGGGGGCGAATGCCGTGATCGTGGCGGTGGCCCTGGTGCTCGTCGGTAGTGGACTTTGGGGCGACGACCAGGGTCAGCTGATGGTGCTGCTGGTGGCGCTTGGTCTGGCGTGCGCGGTGAACCTCCTGCTCGTCCGCCTCGCGCTGAGCCCGATCGGCGAGCTCGAGCGGGTGTCGACGCGCGTAACCCGCGGTGATTTCGGCGTACGCGCAACGCCATCACTCGTGTCTGACCCGCAGATCATCCATCTCACCGACACCGTCAACTGCCTGCTCGATTCGCTGGCGGCGGAACGCCGTCGAATTCAGAAACTGGGCGCGATTGTCGTCACCACTCAGGATGCCGAACGGGCCAAGCTCGCGCGGGAGCTGCACGACTCGATTGCGCAGACGCTGGCCGCGGTTGCGTTTCAGATCAGCGCGGCCAGTGCCGGAGCGACCGATGAGGACATGCGCAACACTCTGGCGGCGACGCGCGGCATGATCGGCAAGGCGATGGAAGAGGTACGCAATATCTCGTACTCGCTGCACCCGAGGGTGGCCGAGGATCTGGGACTGGTCCCCGCCCTCCAGTCCCTGGCGAAGGAAACTGGTCAACGGGGCGCACTGCGGGTGAAAGTAGTCGCTGACATAGGGACCGAGCGCATTCCGGCGGCAGCCGCGGCGACACTGTTCCGGGTGGCGCAGGAGGCGTTGAAGAATGCCGAGATGCGCGCGATTGACGGGACTGCCGAGATATTGCTGTCCTCCAGTGACGGAAGCATCTGCCTCGAAGTCAGCGATGACCACTACCGATTGGACAGCCACGACGCGAAAGACGATAATTCGAGCAAGGGTCTCTCGTCGATCATGGACCGCGTGGCTCTCAGCGGGGGTGTCATGCGAATCGAGAACAAACGAAATGGGGGCATCAAAGTGACTGCCGAAATGCGTGCCGAAGAGGATATGGAATGACCGCGGACATCATACGAGTCGTGCTCGCCGACGATCATGCGGTGGTGCGTGCAGGGGTGAAGGCGGTTCTTGGAAGCGCAAAGGATATTCAGGTGATCGGGGAGGCGGCCAATGGCCGGGATGCCGTGGCGATGGCTGAGCGTCTCGACCCGGACGTTCTGGTGATGGATCTCTCGATGGGTGAAATGGACGGGATCACCGCAACAAAACTGCTCGTCGACAAAGGCGTGCGATCGAAGATCCTGATCCTCACCATGCACGCTGAGGACGCATACCTTGTAAAGGTTCTCGAGGCGGGAGCGAGCGGCTACCTTGTCAAGAGCGCTGCGGACCGCGAGCTGGTCGACGCGGTGAGAGCGGTGGCGCACGGCGACATGTACATGCAACCCTCCGCCACCCGGGCGCTCGCCAAGGGCATCCAACGCAAGTCCGAGCATGCCGAAGAGCGGGACAAGTACGAAAAGCTCACGGAGAGAGAGCGCGATGTGCTGCGTTTTGTCGCCGGCGGATTCAGCGCTCCCGAGATCGGCGAAAAGTTATTCATCAGCCCCAAGACGGTCGACACGTACAAGCAGCGGATCAATGAGAAGCTGGGGCTCACCCACCGCTCAGACTACGTGGACTTCGCGCTGAAGCTCGGACTGCTCAACAAATAGTCCCTCAGCGGCAAGCTCAGGCGAGGCTGGACGGACTCCACCGCCAGTCGAGGATTTCCGGCATGTCCTGCCCGTTTGCGGCGATGTAGCTACTATGTTCGGCC
The DNA here is from genome assembly GCA_036513055.1 of Gemmatimonadaceae bacterium. Taxonomy (GTDB): domain Bacteria; phylum Gemmatimonadota; class Gemmatimonadetes; order Gemmatimonadales; family Gemmatimonadaceae; genus UBA4720. The sequence continues at coordinate 12,094 of DATBZT010000344.1, forward strand.
AGCTTGTTCCTGAACAGGCGGGCAGCGGCCTCGGCCCGCGCGTCGCCCCGCAAAGACTCGACCCGCGCGAGCACGTCCAGCGCCAGGTGATATCGGTCAAGGTCGTTCAACACCGTCATGTCGAATGGCGTGGTGGTTGTCCCTTCTTCCTTATATCCACGGACGTGCAGGTTGTCGTGGTTGTGCCGGCGATACGTGAGGCGATGAATCAGCCACGGGTAGCCGTGAAAGGCAAAGATGATTGGGCGGTCGGTGGTGAACAACTCGTCGAACTCGTCGTCCGAAAGCCCGTGCGGGTGTTCTCTTGCCGGCTGGAGCGTCATTAGGTCGACGACGTTGACGACCCGCATCCTCAACCCCGGAACGTTGGCGCGCAGGAGCGATACCGCTGCCAGCGTCTCGAGAGTAGGAACGTCTCCGGCGCACGCCAGCACCGCATCGGGCTCGGCTCCCGCGTCATTGCTTGCCCAGCCCCACACACCGATTCCCCTGGCGCAGTGTGCCGACGCGGACTCCATGTCGAGCCATTGGGGTGCGGGCTGCTTTCCGGCGATGATCACGTTCACGTAATGCCGGCTGCGCAGGCAGTGATCTGCCACCGACAGAAGCGTGTTGGCGTCCGGGGGAAGATACACGCGAACCACATCCGCTTTCTTGTTGACCACGTGGTCGATGAATCCCGGGTCCTGGTGACTGAAGCCATTGTGATCCTGCCGCCACACATGCGAAGTGAGCAAATAATTCAGTGACGCAATTGGCTTCCGCCACGGGATGTGATGGGTGGACTTGAGCCATTTTGCGTGCTGGTTGAACATCGAGTCCACGATGTGTATGAAGGCTTCGTAGCAGGAGAAGAAGCCATGTCTTCCGGTGAGCAGGTATCCCTCGAGCCAACCCTGGCACATATGCTCGCTCAACACTTCCATCACGCGCCCGTCGCTGGAAACGTGATCGTCGGACAGCAGAATTTCGGCTGTGGATACGCGATCGGTCACTTCGAACAGGGCATCGAGGCGATTTGAAGTGGTTTCGTCCGGCCCCATCACGCGGAAGTTCTTGGTCTCTGCGTTCAGCTTCATGACGTCGCGGAGCATTTGCCCGAGGACGCGTGTCGCCTCGCCGTCCACCGTGCCTGGCTGGGGCACAGCAATGGCGTAGTCCCGGTAGTCGGGCATGCGAAGCTCCTCGAGCAGCAGCCCGCCATTCGCGTGCGGATTCGCACTCATGCGGCGGGCGCCCCGCGGCGGAAGAGCGGCAAGTTCCGGCACCAGTGCCCCGTTCTCATCGAACAGCTCTTCGGGACGGTAACTGAGCATCCATTGCTCGAGCATCCGAACGTGTTCCGGGTTTTCCGCCATTCCGGTGAGCGGCACCTGGTGTGATCTGAACGAGCCTTCCTCGGCTTTTCCGTCGACTGTTTTCGGGCCGGTCCACCCCTTGGGAGAGCGAAGCACGATCATCGGCCATCGCTCGCGACGGGTGAATCCTTTTTTTCGCGCCTCTGTCTGGATGCGAGTGATCTCAGTGATTGCCGCGTCGAGTGCTGACGCCATGAGGCGGTGCATTGCCTCCGGCTCGTGTCCGGAAACAAAGAGCGGCTCGTGCCCGTAGCCGCGCATCAGGTCGGTAAGCTCTTCATCACCGATGCGTGCCAGAACCGTCGGGCCAGCGATCTTGTAGCCGTTCAGATGCAGGATGGGGAGCACTGCGCCATCGCGTGCCGGATTCAGGAACTTGTTCGAGTGCCAGCTTGTCGCAAGCGGCCCGGTTTCGGCCTCGCCGTCGCCCACCACGCAGCAGACGACCAGATCCGGATTGTCGAACGCCGCGCCGTACGCGTGGAGCAGGGAATACCCGAGCTCTCCCCCTTCGTGAATCGACCCTGGAGTTTCCGGAGCGACGTGGCTGGGGATGCCACCGGGGTACGAGAACTGGGTGAAGAGCCGCTTCATCCCTTCGGTGTTACGCCCTACGGCCGGGTACACCTCGCTGTAAGTACCCTCGAGCCAGGTGTTGGCAACTACGCCTGGCCCTCCGTGTCCGGGACCGGCGACATAGATCGCGTTTATGTCCCGCTCAACGATCACGCGATTGAAATGCGCGTAGATGAAATTGAGACCAGGCGTCGTGCCCCAGTGCCCGAGGAGCCTTGGCTTGATGTGCTCGAGACGCAGCGGTTCGCGCAGCAACGGATTGTCGCGGAGGTATATCTGGCCAACCGACAGATAGTTGGCCGCGCGCCAGTAAGCGTGGATAAGCCGCAGGCTTTCGTCGGTGAGTGAAGTCAATTCAGCCGTCATTCCCTGAATCTATCACGACGTGGATTCGGTTCGTGTCGCTAATCTCAGCCGCCGACTCCGAGCCACTGGGGACGAGTGCTCAGTTCCCGCCCTTCGGTGGGAGCCTGTGTCGGCCGGCTTGCGCGCAACGCATTGAGAATCACGACAAGGTCGATTCCTTCCTGGAGCAGCGCTCCGGGCACGGGCGCAATTGCTCCCCACGCGGCGAACGCCCCCGCCGCGGCGCTCAGGCCGAGCCCGAACCAGATGCACTGGCGGGCGATGCGCATTGTCGAACGACTGATGCTGATTGCTTCCGCGACGCGCGATATGTCGTCTATGAGAATGACGACATCGGCGGCCTCGGCGGTGATTCCGCCTCCCTGGCTGGCGAGGGCGACGCCCACGGTGGCCGTACTCAGTGCGGGCGCATCGTTTGTTCCGTCGCCGATCATCATCACCTTGAGCCCTTCCTCGATCAGATCTCTGACGACATTCACCTTCTGCTCGGGAAACAAATCTCCCGCGGCCTCGCTGATGCCCACAGTGTCCGCGACGGTTCGCACATTGGAGAACTGATCGCCGGACAAGAGTACGAATCGCCTGACGCCGAGTTTTTTCAGTGCGCGGAGAAAGGCGGGAATGCCGGGGCGAATCTCGTCCGCGTATTCAACGATCCCAACCAGCTCGCCATTTACCACGACGTAGGCCCTTAGCCCGCTGCCGGCGTCGCCAAGCGTGGCGAGCCGAGGGCCCACTGCCGGGTAGTGGTCTGCCGCGAATGCCGCGGCCCCAACCGTGACGAGCGAACCTTCGACGTGTCCCGTGACACCTCTTCCCGGCTCTTCCCGCACATCAGTCGGCTCGGGCGGAACAACGCCCCTGGTCTCGGCCGCCTGCACCAGTGTCCGTGCCAGCAGGTGGCTTGAGACGCGCTCCACGGCCGCAGCGAGGCGCAGAACCTCGAGCTCGGCGAGCGTCCCGGTAGTGATCACGCGCCTGACTCCGGGGCGACCAACCGTTATCGTGCCGGTCTTGTCGAACACGGCTACGGAGATCTCGCCGAGATTCTCGAGCGCAGTCCCGTTACGCATGATGATCTGCCGCTTGGCGGCCGAGTTGATGCCGCCGATGATCGCTACCGGAGTGGCGAGGATGAGCGGGCACGGAGTGGCGACGACAAGAATCGCGAGAACGCGAATGGGATCTCCCGAAATCACGTACGCAATTACGCAGACGATGAGCGTGAGCGGAGTGAACCACACGCCGTACTGATCGGCGAGACGCTGGAGCGGTGCCTTGCTGGCCTGCGCCGATCGCACGAGCTCGACAATTCTGGCGTACTGGCTCTCGCTGGCCGGCGCGAGAGCTTCCATTCGAATCGGACCTTCCTGGTTGACGCTGCCGCTCATCAGGCGTGTCCCGGCTTCGGCGAGAACGGGAAGCGGCTCGCCGGTGAGCTTGGCAACGTCGATGTGCGACCGACCGCTGATCACGATGCCGTCGCAGGGTACCAGCTCGCCGGGCCGAACCAGCAGCAGCTCGCTGACTTTTACGTCTTCCGCCGTCACATCGACGATCTGATTTCCGGAAATGCGATGCGCGGTTCGAGGTGCTGCTTCCTCGAGGGCGCGGACGGCGTCGCTCGCTTTGCGGCCGGCGTACCGCTCGAGCGCTTCACCGCCGGTCTGCATCAGGACAATTACGAGCCCCGCGAGAGGCTGCACCAGAATGAGTGCAAGCAAAATCGCCAGTGTCGCGACCAGGTCGACCGCGAACCGCCCGGAGGAAACCTCCCGGGCGGTGTGTGCCACGACTGGAATGCCGACGATTACGAGGCCTATCCACCACGCCGCCTGTGAGACGCCTGGATGTGCGCCGAACCTGATGATGGTGCCGGTGACAATGAAGGTGAGCGTGAGGAGTGGCAGCCAGCCCGATGCCAGCCGGTTCTTCCACGGCGAGCCTGGTGCGGACGGGGTCGCGTTCGCCCTGTCGTTGGTGACCGCTGTGGCCGGCATGGTGCTAACTGATCAGCCGGGCAATTCCGAAGGCGGCGGCTGCCGCGATGCTTCCAATGGCTGCTGTCTGGACCGCGCTGCGAAGCGGCTTCGCTCCGGTAAAGCGTCCCTTGACGTATCCAAAGACGAGGAGTGCAAGCAACGTCACCAGCACCGAGACCTGAAGCGCCCGTGTTGCATTCCCCATAAGGATGTACGGCCCGAGCGGTACAAAACCGCCGGCCATGTAGGATCCGGCGATGGTGAGAGCGCTGCGCAGAGACCGGCGGGGATCGGGACGCTCGAGCCCCAGCTCGAACTTCATCATGAAGTCGCGCCACTGTTCCGGCCGCGAGGCCAGGGCCTGCACTACGGGAGCGCTTTCGGCAGGGCTCAGGCCGTACCCTGAAAACAGCTCCTCGATCTCGCGTTTCTCTGCCGCAGGCTTTTCGACTATCTCCTGCTCCTCGCGCTTCAACTCGCTCGCGAAGTGCTCGGCGTCGCTCTTTGCCGCCAGATAACCGCCCAGTCCCATGGCGATAGACCCGGCAGCTATCTCGGCCATTCCAGCGGTAACGATGATCGTGCTCGACGCAATTGCCCCCGACAGACCAGCGGCGAGTGCAAAGGGCACCGTGAGGCCGTCGGACATGCCGATTACCACGTCGCGCACCGACTCACTACCGGTAAAATGCTGTTCGACGTGACGCGATTGGCGAACCGCGGGCACTCCAGTCAGCGACAATGTCACCCCGGCCCCCGGAGCATCGATTGGATCGGCGGCGCTCAACCCGGTGCCAGGGCGAAATCGGAGGGTGCTTCGGCAGCAATCCCTGCCGGAGCAAGATTGAACGGGTGAAGAATGAGCGCTGAGATTCCTCCCTCGGTCATCACGCGGTCGGCGACGCTGCCGATCATCGCTCGCGCGAGTCCGCCCCGGCCATGCGTCGCGATTGCGATGAGATCCGCGTCGTGCGTCTCGGCAAAGCCGAGAATGGCCGTTGGAATGTCGACGGCGACAACCACTGCCGAGTGGATCGGGGTCCTGTGTTCCGCCAGCATGACCTTCAGTCCGGCAAGGTAGTTTTCAGCCTGGTTGACATCCCGTGCCCGCGCCGGGCCAATCGTCGAATGCAGCTCACCCATCGGGATGTCCCGTTCGGACGGCACGATGCGCAGCAGTGTGATCTCGGCTTCCTCGACACGCGCGAGGGCGAGCGCCGGCTTGAGGCTCTTTTCGGCGAGTGGAGAACCATCAAGCGCCACGATAATGCGTTTGTAGCAGGAGCCGCTGGAAAGCTCGGTTGCGAGAGAAGGCGGCCGCACCGTGAGAACGGGTATGCCGGTCTCGCGAATGAGCCGATCGGCTACGCTGCCGAGCCATACGCGGGCGATGCCGCGGCGGGCGTGGGTCGCCATCACGATGAGGCCAACGGAGTGACGAAGGGCATGGCCGCGCAACGCGTCGGCAACCGGGCCATCCTCGAGCGTTGCCGTGACGTCGACGTGCGCGTTCGCTCTGCATTCAGCGGCGAGCCGGTACAGCTGAGTGAGCATGCTGTCACGCTCAGTTCCCCATGCCTTGCTCTCGAGCACGGCCGTTTCCGGACTGCCCACCACAATCGGCATTGAGCCAACCCGTACCAGGCGAAGCTGCGCGCCCTTCTTTTCCGCCAGACGGAGTCCCTGAAAGACTGCTTCTCGTGAGAAAGCGGAGCCGTCCACAGGAACCATGATTACGCGGTACATAGGTTTCTCCCGTTCGAAATTCGTCGGATCAGCGCCAGAACCGGAGGCAACGTTCAGCCCGAGGATGCCGCGCGACCGGTGAGGTGATCGATTGCAATGGCGAACAGCTCCGTGCGGAATGGGACGGGATCTGTTGCGCGCAACGTGTCGGGCGCCACATTGCGGAGAAGCCTCAGTGCCTCCTCGCGCAGCTCACGCTGATGCGGTGCCTCATCGTCAGTCAGCCGGTAAAAGCTTCCGTGAGCCACGACGCTCTGCCAATCGAACGCCCCCTGAACTTCATCAACCTCGAAAGCCACCCACTGGTTGTGCTGCAGCGTCACCAGCTTTTCGCTCGGCGACGTCCGCCCGTACAGCCAGCCGTCGTTGTAGATGTAATGGATTGGACGAATGTCAACCCGGTCGTGGAACGAGAACGCAATGCGGCCGACGTGGTTTCGCGAAAGCAGTTCGTGCATCTCGTCTGCGGTAAGCTCCCGGATGGTAAGGGCATCAACAGACTTTGACGCGGGTTTCCGACCGGGTTTGACGTCGTTCATCGGGTCTCTCCGTTTGACCATCCTGCCGTTCTGATAATCGGACATCCGTTCAGGGCCAACAGTCAGCGATTGTGTCCGAATCATGTAAGGGAACTGCCGACGTCATGCTGGTTCAATGCCGACTATTGCCGCACAACAGTTCGGGGTTTTACCGACGGTAGAACCGCCGTCTCACCGGCATCTTGCAACCGAACGGGCGACAAGAGGTTTCCCGGGGAATCTTCGCTCAACACGGCACGAGACAGCACCGCCGAAGCCGAGGACAAAATGACAACCGTGACCACTCCAAGAAGCTCCGAGCTGCAGTGGCAGTACGAATCTCCGGCGATCGGCGGCATCGTCGTAGGATTTGACGGCTCTCCCGCTTCGCACGCCGCCATCCAAACGGCCTCGACCATCGCCGCTGCCAGGAAGTGTGCCGTGCATGTGGTGAGCGTGCTCCAGCCGATGTCCTCGTACAAGATCGATCTGGGGGTGGATCAGCCGCGATCGGAGGTCGAAGATCTGCGCATCCAGCTCCGCGAGGCGGCAGTGCGCGATGCAATCGGGCCGCAGCAGGAACGCACCAGCTGGACACGCCAGGTGGCGGTCGGGCGTGCAGCGCAGAAGATCGCTGAGGCGGCAGAGCGAATAAAGGCGGACCTGGTCATCGTTGGCCGGACGCAGCGTGGAGTCCTCGACCGGATGCTTGGCGGGGAGACCACCCTTCAGGTGATGCGACAGTCATCCTCGCCAGTGCTGGTTGTCGGCGAGGAAATGAAGAATCCGAACACGGTGGTTGCGGCGGTCGATTTCGGGCCCGCGAGTGTGCGGGCAGCCGTGGTCGGACTGCAGATGCTGAACGGATCCGGCACTCTCTATCTGGTTCATGTCGACGAGCCAGTGGAAGTGTTTCCCGACGGCCTCGTGCTGCCCGAGCCGGACAGTGTTCCTTCGGACCTGCTCAAGCGGCTGCGAGAGCGCGCGAGCGCCCTCAATGCCCCTTCGGGCGTGGTGATAGAGCCGGTGGTACTGAGCGGCAGACCCACTCGTGCAATTGCGGAATTCTGTGACCGCGTCGGCGCAGATCTGCTCGTGGCAGGTACGCACGGCCTGCCACGGGTAGCGCGCTTCCTCCTGGGAAGTGTTTCGACCGGATTTGTCAGGAACATTCACAAACCCGTCGTCATAGTTCCCGCGCAGGACTGAGCGGGCCAACCATAGACGTGATAGTGCAAGCCGAGGTGCCGGAAGCTCCACCACGATAACGGCCGGGAGGGGAACATGAACTCGTTTACGGCATTGCCCAAGTCCCGCGCAACTGCGCAGCTCGACCGGCGGATGCTGCCGGCATCGATTCTCGTTGCGACCGACGGATCGGCCACTTCCTCCAGTGCCTACGCCGCTGCCGAGTTCATCGCGGCAAGGTCCGAAGCGAGCGTGCATGTTCTGTCTGTCCTCAGACCCTTTCCCGTAGTAGTGCCACCGCTGGGGATGTTGACGATCCCCCCTGGCACAGACGTGGCCGAGGCCGGGCCTCTCGAGGGGGCGATCGACGCGCAGCTCGCGAAATTCGGCCGGTCTGGACAATGGACCAGGGAGACGCAGGTCGGCTCGCCGGCTTCCGTCATTGCCAGAGTCGCCCAGGACCGGCGTACAGACCTGATCATAATCGGCGAGAGTCACCATGGACGCATAGACCGGCTGTTCGGAGAGGAGACAGCCGCGCAGCTTGCGAGATGCGTGAAACTGCCGCTGCTCGTGGCCTCGGACTCGATGCGGCGTCTTCCCCGGCGGGCGATAATCGCGTTCAACCTGGGTGATGATGACTGCACTTCGCTCGTGCGCACGCTGAGAATCCTGGGTGCGCCATCGAGCGTATCCTGCATCCATGTTCAGCCGCGCTCGGAGCTGCTTGGCGTCGACTGGGCAGCGTACGACGGCGAGTACCGGGGCCAGGTAGAAGCTTCTTTTGAACGAATACGGAAGGCTCTGGCCGTACTTCCGAAAATCCAGTGCGGGCTCGTCGTTCTGCACGGTGATCCGGTGACGGAGATCAACGGATTCGCGGAAAGTGTGAGGGCGGAGATTACCGTCCTCGGTCTGAAACCGAGAGGGCCGGTTGCCCTCGGTTCCGGTGGCGGGGTCGCGATGAAAGTCGTGCGGGCCTCACACCGGCCAGTGCTGCTGATTCCAAGAAAAAGCTCGCAATGGGCTGTTACACCTGAGGTAACCACACAATGACCGCCACCGAAACGCTCCACCCAGCCCCGTCGCCGTCTGCCACAGAGCCGCTGACGGCTCCGGCAACTCTCGTTGTCGCCACCGATGGCAGCGATGCTTCGAGCGCAGCGTTCGCTGCCGCCGACCTCATTGCCGAGAACACCGGTGCAGACATTCGCGTGGTATCGGTTCTCGAGCCGCTTCCAATGCCCTCGGCTGTTCCGCACGCCATTCTCGATTTCGAGGGAATCGGCTCAGAGCGACTGAAGGAATTCGCCAGACGCGTTCAGGCGCAGATGAACGAGCACGGACCGCAAAGCAGCACATGGCCTCTGGAGACACGCATCGGCGTGCCGGCGGCAGAGATTGCCCAGAGCGCGCATGAACATGGTGCAGAACTCGTCATTGTCGGCGCTGGTCGTCACGGGATCGTCGAGCGGCTCATTGGAGAAGACACCGCCGCCCGGATTGCCCAGCTCGGCAGCACCCCGCTGCTTGTCGCATCACCAGGGATGCGCCGTCTTCCCCATCGTGTCGCAATTGCGATCGATCTGGATCCGTCGCAGCTCGGAGACCTGCCGGCTGTATTGTCGATGTTCGGGCCGGCGCCAAGCGTCACCTGCGTACACGTTCAGCGACACGAGGAATTTCCTGGCTCGGACGCGCCGCCCTTTGCCCGGGCTTACGAAAATGCCGTCACGGAATCCTTCGCAGTGGTCCAGGCGGCAATCGCGAAAGCGCCAGGCATGCGTGCAGATCTCATCCGGCTGCGAGGAGACCCGGCCACCGAGCTCCTCCGCTACGCCGAAAAGGCGAAAGTGGAATTGCTGGTGCTGGGGCTGAGACGACACTATGGCTTGCGCCGGCTGCTTGGCGGAGGCGTTGCGTTGAAGGTCCTTCGTGGCGCAACCTGTTCGGTTCTGATCGTTCCCGAGAGCGTTGGTCGTCCCGCGAGAAACGTCGCAGACCAGGCGGGCGCGGAAGGCGTTACGCACACCGCGTACGACGCAGCGATGTGGCCGTCGCAGCTCAAGCAGTTCACGCAGAGAAATGCGGGTCGTCGGGCAACGCTTGAAGTTGACGGCGCCGCGATTGGAGCGCTCATCCAGGTAGTCGAGCTTCCGTTCATCGGGGCCGATTACGATCACCGGGACGGCCGCGTAGAAATACTGCTCGGCGATTTTGCGGGCAGCGACCGTCATTTTTCGAGAAGCATCCCCGGGCCAGAGGCGATCTCGGTGCTCAGCGCGGCAGACAAGAGAGACAGTGTTCTCTGTGTGACGTATTCCGGTGGCCAGACACTGCTGACGTTCAAGTCGTAGCTGCTGTCGTCGTTTCGCCCGGAGGGAAAAAAGCGGCGGATTCTGCGACCACTCGGTCACGGGATCAGAAGATCAGCAATCCGACGACGCTCGCAACGGCCAGGGCGGCCAGCCCCGGTGGTGCGATTCGTCGAAACCGTCCCTTTCCCAAGGCGACAGTCAATCCGAGCTTGAGGATGGTGTTGGCCAGCACGCCAATCGCAATCGCTCGCGCTGCGACCACCGGGAGACCGGAGTTGTTGAGAGTGCTCATCGAAACGGTCAGCGCATCCATGTCTGTGAGTCCAAGCACGGCCGCGGCGGGATAGAGCCCCATTGAGCCCCATCTGTCACGGACGAGAACAAGAATCACGATAGCGACCTGAAACGCCACCGCCATCTGTATGGCGGTCCAGAGACGCAAGGGATTCGCGACCTCCAGTGCAGCTCCCTGCCTGGAGTCGGTCTCGGCACGTGTCGACAGCAGCAGAATCGTCAGGCCAAGCAAGGCAGGAGGCAACAGGAATGGCACAAGTCGAAACGCAACGCCTGGATTAAGCGCGGCGCTCACCATGAGAACGCGTGGAATGAGAACCGTGCAGGCGCCCACGACACCGTATGCCAGGCCACGCCCGATCTCCGTTTCCTGCCGGCTCTTGCGGGAGAAATCGAGTGTAACTGCGGTGGACGATACGAGGCCGCC
>DATBZT010000345.1:0-2296 GCA_036513055.1 Gemmatimonadaceae bacterium
TACTACGTGCAGGCGCTCAGCGGCACCGGCACGGTACAGTTGACCGTCTCGGCGCCCGGTTCGGGCTTCGCCTCTTCCAGCTTTAACGTCACCCTGGCGCCCTCCGGGTTCGTGCTGGAAGGCCCCAATGGCGTCGGCCAAAACTTCGGAACTGAGTTGATTAACGGAAATGTGACGCTGACGGTCCGGACCGCCGTTCTGGATCCGAACACGCTCAACCCGACTCTGGTGTACGAGGCGGTTCGCGGTGGATTCTCTGCGACCGTGAACGTCAGCAGCAACAACCTGAGCGCCGCCACCATCGCGGGCACGCCGCTTGGGGTGAACGCTGGCGACGCGGGCGGGACCATCACGTTGCAACCGGTGGCGGCGGGAACAGCCACCATCAGTCTGACGACGCCGGCCGGATTCACTGGGCCGGCGAGTGGGAACCACCTGGCGGTGACCGTGAATTAGGGCCCTAGCAGTACCAAGTAAGTTGCCCCGAGGGCCGGCCTTCGCGGCCTGAGTCGTCGGTCCGGTTCGAAATTGAGGAGATTGGAAGGATTTTCATGGCGGACTTTGGACAAAAAGTAGCGATAGCGTCTCGGCAGCCGATGAATCGGCAGAATCCACCGATCTCGATTCCCGGGTTGCTGCTTCTCGGGCCCAACCGCGAACTGATCGCTTGTAACTCGGAAGCGGTCAGGATACTTAAGTTCCCCAACAAACCCGGCAAACCGCGCGACCTCGGAGCGGCCATGGCCGACAAGCTTTCTGTCGACCAGCTCAGTGTGCCTGCAGCCGAACGGCGGAGCGTGGAATTCCTCTCCGGCAAGCGCCGCTACATCTGTTCGGCTCACCCGATGGAGATGCGCGGACAGAACGCCGGTACCACCGCATTCCTGCTCCACCGCGTTCCCTCGCCCGAAGTCATGCTATGCGGAATTTCGGATCGCTACAACCTGACGAAGCGGGAACGGGAAGCAATGTGGCATTTGCTGCACGGTCTCACCAGCAAGGAGATCGCTCAGCAGATGAGTATCAGCCCTAACACTGTCAAAGCCTTCTTGCGCCTGGTGATGACGAAAATGGGCGTCAACACTCGCGCTGGGGTCATCGGCCGCGTCGCTGGCGTCGACCCGACGCTCCCTATATTTCCGCCCCGCGATAGGTACTAATCGCGACATTGGCTTCGCGCGGTCCGCCGGGCTGGAGGGTTGCGGCGGCAGTTTCGATTCGTGTCCCTGGGAGATGGGCTCTACTCATGGCAAACGCTAGCACGTCAATGTTTTCGCCGGAGAACTCCTTGCCGAGCTCCGCGATCGAGGAAATGTCGTCCCGGTCGTTAGCGGAGCGTTACCGCTGCGCATTCATCGACCTGAGTCTAAGTCCGTTAAAACCTGATTTGCTGAAGCGGATTCCAGTGGACCTGATGTTCCGCTTCAACTTCGTTCCCCTGGAAGAACAGGTGGACGGGTCGCTGGTCATCGCCATCGCCGATCCCAGCCAGCTGATGATGATCGACGAAATCGGGCTGCTGCTGCGCCGCCGCATCCGCACCAAGGTTGCGATGCTGTCGCAGATCACCGACCTGCTGAAGAAAACCGAGCAGTCGCAGCGGGTGCTGGATAAAGCCAGCGAGGGCTTCACGCTCGACGTCGTTCGAGAGGATGAAAACGGGGACGAAACCCTGTCCATCGAGCGGCTGACCGCCGGCGAGCAGGACATCAGCCCGATCATCCGGCTGGTGGACACCACAATCTTTACGGCGCTGAACCGGCGCGCCAGCGACATCCACATCGAGACCCGCGACGACGCCGTGGTCATCAAGTACCGCATCGACGGCGTGCTCCAGCAGGCCATGTCGCCCATCGCGCGCGAGCACCACTCGACCATCCTGTCGCGTATCAAGGTGATGAGCGAGCTCGACATCTCCGAGCGCCGCGTGCCCCAGGACGGCCGCTTCCGTGTCCGTTACAACAACCGGCCCATCGACTTCCGCGTCTCCATCATGCCTTCGATCCACGGCGAGGATGCCGTGCTGCGCGTGCTCGACAAGGAGTCGATGAGCGAGAAGTTTCACAAGCTCACGCTCGACGTGGTTGGATTCGATGAGGACACGTTGCGGCGCTTCCGCCGTTATATCTCCGAGCCCTACGGCATGGTGCTCGTCACCGGACCCACCGGCTCGGGCAAAACAACGACGCTCTACGCCGCGCTTAACGAGATCAAGACCGAAGAAGACAAGATCATCACCATCGAGGACCCGGTCGAGTACCAGATTCGCGGCGTGACCCAGATCCCGGTGAACGAG
>DATBZT010000346.1:0-8971 GCA_036513055.1 Gemmatimonadaceae bacterium
ATTCCGTGTCCGATAACGCGCGGTGAAACGCGGGCGATGTAACCGGCGCGCGGAGCAAGGTAGTCGCCGCTGAGTGGCGCGACCGGGAGAAGATGGGGATCGTCAATGACGCGCGGATCTCCTCCCTGCGCTGTGATGATCTCTCCGAACTTGTGGAGCGCGCTTCCGTTGGCGATCGCCTCGCGCATCAGCGGCCACGCATCATTGGGCGTCGCGACCTTGTCCGCGAGGTAGAGCATTTCCGCGCCGAGCGCGTACGTGACGCGCATCAGGTCGGGCGGCCCGTGACCCTTCAGCGCCGCGATCGACTCGATCACCTCCAGCGAGTTGCCGCACGCGAAGCCGAGCGGCCTGTCCATCGCCGTGAAGAGCGCGACCACCGGAACCCGGCGTTGCGCGCCGAGGTCGATCATCGCCTTGGCCAGCGCGATCTCACTCCTCTCGTCAGTGATAAACGATCCCGAGCCGCGCTTGATGTCGAGCACCAGCCCGGTGAGACCTTCCGCCATCTTCTTGCTCATGATGCTAGCGGCAATCAGAGGCACTGCTTCCACCGTCGCGCTGGTATCGCGAAGCGCGTAGAGCTTCCGGTCAGCCGGTGCGATCTCGTCGGTCTGACCGATGAGTGCGCACCCGATCTTTTCGATCTGTGCCCTTGCCCGGTCGAGCGAAAGGTCCGTCCGAAAGCCGGGGATCGCCTCGAGCTTGTCGAGCGTTCCACCAGTATGACCCAGTCCCCTTCCAGACATCATCGGCACGGCTACACCAAGTGAGGCAACCAGCGGGGCAATTACAAGCGACACCTTGTCGCCAACACCTCCGGTGGAATGCTTGTCAATCCGGGGCACGCCCAGATGTGACAGGTCGAGTACCGACCCGGTCTTCAGCATGGAGTCGGTGAGCGCGTGCATCTCCTCGCTGTCCAGCCCGCGAAAGAAGATCGCCATCAGCAGCGCCGACATCTGATAGTCGGGAACGTCACCCGCGGTGTAGGCATTGATGAGCTCGCGCCATTCGGCGTCGCTGATGCGCCCGCCGTCGCGCTTCCGCTCGATGATGCGGGGAACGATCATTCGGTGGTCATCGGTGTAGAGTCAACGAACAATTGGGATCTCCAGGAGAGAACGGATGCGTTCGAGCGTATGCACCACAGTAATGATTCTCGCGCTCGCGGCTACTGCGGGCGCTCAGACGGCCGGGAATCACCTCGCCGAGGGAGACCGTGCGTATGCTGCGCTCGACGGTCCGGCCGCGCTTGACCACTACGAGAAAGCCGTCGCGGAGAGTCCCAATAACTACGAGGCCTTGTACAAGGCCGCGCACGCCGCGATCGATCTTGGCATACCAGCCCCCGACGCCACCAGGCGGGCCGCCCTCTTCGCCACCGCCGAACGGTACGCGCGCCGGGCTGTCGCTGTAAATCCCGGCGACGCGGAAGGTCATTTCATTCTCTCCTTTGCCCTCGGCAAAACTGCGCTCTCGCAGAGTGCGAGAGGCCGGGTCAAGTACGGCACGGACGTCAGGGCCCAGGCGCTCGAATGCCTCCGCCTCCAGCCCGGTCACACCGGCTGCCTGCACGTGATGGGCGCCTGGAACGCCGAGGTGATGCGGCTGAACGGGTTCGTGCGACTCATCGCGAAGAATATTCTCGGCGGGCGGGTGTTCGGCTCGGCGAGCTGGAGTGAAGCCGTTCGCTACATGGAGGCAGCGGTGGCCGGCGACCCGCAGCGCGTCGTTCATCGACTCGACATGGGCGAGATCTATCGCGACGTCGGCGATAAGGCCAAGGCACGGGCGCAATGGGAGACTGGGCTTCGACTTCCGGCGACCGAATACAACGACCGAAGGTTCAAGGCGGAGATTCAGGCTGACCTCGACCGCCTCGGGTCGGACTAGACCCGGTCAGGCAGGCTTGGCGCCGGGGTCCTGCTCGGCTCGCTCCCGTTCCTTAACCGCTTCTGCGCGGCGAGCCCGTTTCTCCACCAGCTCCAACCGCCTGACTTTTGCTGCCCGCCGCAGCTCCCGCCCCAGTTTTTCCCACGTGTTGTCGTCGCGGCTCCGCAGACGACGCACTCTGTCCAGGATGCGGTCGCGAGTTTCCTCTCCGCTACGGGGAGCCGCCACGAGGGCGATGCCGGCCCCGATTGCGGCCCCAATGACCATGCCAACGCCCAGCATGCTGATCGAGCGTTTGTCGGTGACGTTCCTGTAGGGCGAGCCGGCAGCATGTGTTTTTTGGTCAAAACCGACGTCGGCCGGATCCGGAGGAGGAGTGAACATGGGGACTGGATCAGGATGGTAAGGTATTTGCTCTCCATGAACGGGCTGCAATACCCATGCGAGGAGCCGGATGAGTGAGTCTGGTAAGAAGACAATACTGCTCGTCGAGGACAATGAGGACAACCGAATAGTCTACTCCACTATTCTGAAGCACTTCGGCTACAACGTAACCGAGGCCTGGAATGGTGAGGAAGGCATTTCCAAGGCCAGGTCAGGACGGCCCGATCTGATTCTGATGGACATATCCATTCCGATCATCGATGGGTGGGAAGCGACGCAGGTGCTCAAGCACGACCCTGCCACCAAGCACATCCCCATCATCGCTTTGACCGCGCACGCGCTGGCCTCTGACCGGGAGAAGGCTTTCGAAGTGGGCTGTGACGGATATCTCGCGAAGCCGTGCGAGCCGCGCGCGGTTGTCGCCGAGGTTCAGCGGTTCCTCGGCCGCAACAATGGGCACTGAACCGCCCGCGCAATACAACTTCAGGAAGCGCCTTCTCGTCGTTGACGACCACGAGGACAACGTCGAGGTCCTCCGGGCACGATTGGAGGCGCGAGGCTACGAGGTAAGGGGCGCCAACGACGGACAGGCCGCGCTCGACATCGTTGCTGACTGGGTTCCCGACCTCATCCTGCTCGACGTAATGATGCCAAAGCTGGACGGACTTGAAGTCGTCCGGCGGATAAAGGCCGACGATTCCCTGCCCTTCATTCCGGTGATCATGCAGACCGCGCTCGACTCGACCGAGCGCATGGTGGCGGGATTCGAGGCAGGCGCCGACGATTATGTCACCAAGCCGATCAACTTTGCTGAGTTGGAGGCGAGGGTGAAATCGCTGCTGCGCATCAAGGGGCTGCAGGAAACCCTCGCGGAGCGCGAGCGGGAGCTGTCGGAGATGAACGACCGGCTTCTCCACATCTCGATGACCGACGGTCTCACTGGAATCGACAACCGTCGCTCGCTGGAGAAAGCATTGCATGAGATGTTCGAGCACTCATATCGGCTCGACGAGCCGATCTCATGCGTGATGTGCGACATCGATCATTTCAAGAAGGTCAACGATACCTATGGCCACCAGGTGGGCGATGAGGTTCTCAAGGAATTCGCGACGATCCTCAAGGCGGAAGCGCGAGAAATAGACCGGGTGGGACGTTACGGGGGCGAAGAGTTTCTGCTTCTGCTTCCCGGAACGGTGCTCGATTCGGCCGTGACATTCGCCGAGCGGCTGCGGCAACGTGTTGAGGAGCATACATTTACCTACGATGGCGGAACGCTTCAGCGCACCATGAGCTGTGGCGTCGCGGCTTGGCCGCACCCGAGAGTCACCGATGCCGAGGCGATGCTGAGGGCCGCCGATGAAGCCCTGTATGTTGCCAAGGAAATGGGGCGCAACCGGGTAATCCGCTTCGACAGCGCCGACTTCAACGCGCACACCGAACCACAAGCGACCCCGGATGCCACGACAGCCAACTCGACCCACAAGTTCACACCGGCCCAGCCTCGATCCGAAGTCCCGAGCGGCTCAACTGAGGGAAGCACTTAACCGGGCGTCGCATCAGTATTACGTACTCGACCAGCCGGCGATCTCGGACCGCGAGTACGACGAGCTCTTTCGTGAGCTTCAGCAGCTTGAAACAGAGCATCCCGGCCTCCGAACGCCGGATTCGCCCACGATGCGGATTGGTGCCGCTCCGCAAAATCAGCTCGCCAGGCACACGCACATCCAGCCGATGCTCTCTCTCGGCAACGCTTTTGACGACGACGAGCTGCAGGCGTGGGAGGAGCGGCTCGTTCGGCTCTCCGGTGACGATGTCGCGAGGTCGGGCTACACCGTTGAGCTCAAAATCGACGGCGCGGCGGTGAGCCTAACGTACGATGATGGAGTGTTCGTAACCGGAGCGACGCGGGGGAACGGTCTCATTGGTGAGATCGTCACCGAAAACCTTCGCACAGTGCGCGACGTGCCGCTGCGGCTCGCCGGCAGCGCTCCCAAAGGCAGGATCGAGGTGCGCGGTGAAGTTTACCTGCCGTTCGACCGCTTTGAGCAGATGAATGAGGAACGCGTCCGTGAAGGCGAGCCGGTGTTTGCCAACCCGCGCAACGCAGCGGCCGGAAGTCTCCGGCAGCTCGACCCTGCGGTGACGGCCAGACGTCCATTGCGTTTCTTCGGATATGCGGCGGCCGCCGAGGACAACGCGCAGCTGCCCTTTCGGACACAGTGGGAGCTGCTGGAAAAGCTGGAACAGTGGGGAATCCCGATTGCTCCGCACCGCGTGAAATGTGGGAGCCTCGAGAAGGTCTTCGAATGGGCCCACGAAATAGAGCACACGCATCGCGGAGCACTCAACTTTGCGATCGACGGTGGCGTGGTGAAAGTGGATTCACTTCGTCTTCAGGACGAGCTGGGCGTTGTGGGAGGCCGCGAGCCGCGCTGGGCGATAGCCCGGAAATTCGCGCCAGACATTGGAGAGACAAAGCTGCTGGATATCCGGGTGAACGTCGGACGCACCGGCGCGCTTAATCCGTACGCTGTGCTCGAGCCGGTTGAGATTGGCGGAGTGATCGTCAAGCTGGCGACGCTGCACAACGAAGATCTCGTGCGCCGGAAAGACCTTCGGGTGGGCGACGTGGTGCAGGTGAAGCGGGCCGGCGAAGTGATTCCGCAGGTCATCGGCCCGGTGCCGGAGAAAAGCAAGTCGCGCGGTGCGCAATGGAGGATGCCGAAGAAGTGCCCGTCGTGCGGCACCCCGGTGGAGCGCGATGAGGAAGAGGTCGCGATCTACTGCCCCAACGTCGCGTGCCCGGGACGGCAGCTCGAAGGTCTCGTCCATTTCGCGTCGCGCGGCGCGATGGACATTCGCGGGCTGTCGTATTCGCGAATCGAGCAGCTCATCGCCGCAGGCCTGGTGAAGGATGCCGGCGATCTCTACACCCTGGATCGCGAAGCGCTGCTGGCACTCGAAGGATACGCCGAGAAGGGTACGGATGCGCTTCTGGCGGCGATCGAGACGTCAAAGCAGCAGCCGCTGTCGCGGCTTCTCAACGCTCTGGGGATCCGGCATGTCGGATCGATTGCCGCACAGCTTCTGGCCCGCCATTTCGGAACACTCGACGCGCTCGCCGATGCGTCCGAGGAGGAGATCACCGCAGTCCGCGGTATTGGCGAGATCATAGCCGTAGGCGTTGAAGCGTACTTCCGCAATTCCAATGCGCGCCGGCTCATCGTCAAGCTTCGCGCCGCGGGATTGAATTTCACCGAGCCGCGGAAGGTTGCGGCCGGTGGTGCGCTTGCCGGCATGACGGTAGTGATCACCGGGACGTTGCCGACGCTCAGCCGGACCCGGGCCACGGAAGTTGTCGAGGAGGCGGGGGGCCGCGTCACCAACTCGGTGTCGCGCTCGACCAGTTTTCTGGTTGCGGGACAGGACGCCGGCAGCAAGCTCGAGAAAGCAAAGTCGCTCGGCGTCAAGATAATCGACGAGGCCGAGCTGCTGAAACGCATCAAACGCTCGACTTGAGCGTGGTTCGGGTTAAACTTGGGGCTACAGATGGCTGAAACCGGGGCTGGACCAGCGGCGCGAGCGACGCAGCTCATTGGAATTGCAATTCCCACGCTCCGTGAGCTGAGGGCAGCCATACTCGCGTCTATCGCCACGGGGACCGGCGGCGACACGGAAGGCATCGACGCGCTGCGGGCCGCGGGTTACGCCGGCGGCGAAGCAGTTTACGACGCGTTCGAACACTGGCTTGCCGAAGATGCAACCTCCAGCGTATCAAGCGGTTCCCCTCAGGATCTCACCCTGCCGGAGTTCGGCGAGCTGGCCGCCCGCTACTTTCACGCCGCCGGCTGGGGACTCGTGGAATTCGACCCGGGCCGGGAGCAGAGAGTGGCGACGCTGGCAATGGAGGACTGCTGGGAGGCGGACTCGGCCGGCAACGAAGCGGCGCCCTCGTGTCACGTGACCACGGGCATGCTGGCGGCGTTTTTCGGCCGGCTGGCTGGTTATCCGATATCGGTGATGGAGATAGAGTGCTGCTCGGCGGGCGCGGAGTGCTGTCGCTTTTTGCTTGGCAACGCGGAAGTAATGGCCTTCAAGTGGGAGCAGCTCCGCTAGTTCTGCGTCTGGACTGTGTCTGGACTGTGTCTGGACTGCGGAACATAGGACGACAATGCCGGGAGCCATCAGCTGAAATGAAGCGGTTAGCCGCGTGCTGCCCACGACTGGACAGCACGACTCGGAACCAAGGGAACAACACCCGACTGCGTAGGCTTGCGCGTCCCGGCTGCCGCCCCCGGACGCCGTCCCGAACTGTCACGTCGTCTGCGGCTCTTAGCCGTCAGCTTCAGTTTTGCTGACAGCTCCCGGCAGGTCAGTTCTATGTTTTCTTCTTCCAGTTTCGCCGGTCAGTATAGCGTGGCCTGGCTAGATGCCTTTCAGCGCATCGGCGTACGCCGGGTTCGGCACCAGCTCGCCCTCTTCGATAACCTCGCGATCCCACGGAAGCACGATCGTGCTGGACGTCGCCAGTGCATGAAAGTCGGGCTCGTAGCTGCCGGTTCTGAACGCTACTGCCGTTCTCACCTCGGTCGCGCCGGCATTGACGATCGAAGCAATCGCGAGGCGGAGCGTTTCGCCCGAATCGCAGGTCTCGTCAACGATGAGCACGCGACGACCGCGGACCTCGCCGGGCGCGGCGCCGAACACGGCCGGAGTCTGGCGCACCGTCTCGGCGCGGAATTTCCGGCTCACCATGATCGAATGGAATTCGCAGCCGAGCATTGCGGCGATCACCGCTCCAGGGACTACGCCCGCCGTGGCCACGCCGACCACCACCTGGGGATCGTACTCCCGCGCCACTTTCAGCGCGAGCGCCCGTGAGAGCTCGCCGAACAGCGGCCATTCGACAAGGAGCACTCCCTGCGACGGATCGACGGTCTGTTTGCGTGGTGACATGAGCGTGTAGTCAAGGTAGCCCCGCGCGATACTCGATGGTAGATTCGGTGCGATGTCATTTTGGAGTCGGCTCGGCGGCGGGAAGTCAAAGAGCGAGCAGAAGCGCCTCGACTACCTGAGCGAGGGGCTGGCGCTCGAGCGTCAGGGTGATTATGAAGCCGCCCTGACGTCGTATCAGCTCGCGCTCCGCGACCAGCCCACGAATCACCGTGTTCTGCAGAACATGGCAATTGCATATTCGCGGACGGGCCGGCAGACGGAGGCAATCCGCTGCTACCGGCGCGCGCTCGACATCCAGCCGAAACTCTCGGGCGCCCATTACGGACTGGCGTTTCTTCTTCTGAGACGCGGCGATACCGGCGACGCGACCTTCCACCTCGAGTCTTTCCTGATGGATCCGCCGCCCCCCAGCGCAGAAGCAGAACGCTGGGTCAAACACGCGAAGGAGACACTCGAGCGGATTCGCAGCACTCCTGCCAGCGCCGATGGCGGCCCTCTGGCGAGTGGCGAATACCCAGAGGTCTCCGAGTAGATGGGCGATGTCCTATCGATTGTCAGCCAGAAAGGCGGAGTAGGAAAGACCACGACGGTGGTCAACCTCGCGGCGGCATTCGCGAGGCGCGGATTGAAAACGCTCGTGGTGGACGTGGACCCTCAGGGCTCCGTGCGATACGGTGTCGGGCTGAGGCGAGACCAGCAGCAGTCCGGGTTCGCCGACTATCTCAACGGACAGAAGTCGCTCCGGGAAGTCATCCTTCCAACAGCACTCCCATGGCTGAGGGTAATTCTCGCCGGATCGGTGTCAGACGAAGCCGACCACGCCATCTATCAGCAGCTGATCTCCGAAACGAGCATTCTCCCGGACCTGCTGGAGACCGCACGGGCCCGGTGCCACATTGTCGTGGTCGACACTCCTCCAGGGCTCGGCGCGATCACCCGGTGCGTGCTCGGGGCGAGCCAGCATGTGATCGTTCCGCTCCAATGCGAGCCGCTCGCCCTTCAGACAACGCCCCAGATACTGCGTGCAATCCAGGATGTAGTTGCGGTGAACGATCAGTTGACGCTGGATGGGATTCTCATGACGATGTTCGAGGCGGGCAATCCGGCGAGCGAGCGAGTCGTTGACTATGTGCGGCGGCATCTCCCGGCAAACATCGTGTTCGACATCGTGATCCCGCGAACGGTCGCCACCGCTGATGCGTTTGCCGGTGGCCAGCCCGTCGTGCTGCGAAGTCCGGCCGACCCCGCCGCCCAGGCATACATCAGTCTCGCCAACCAGCTTGTCGAACGGCTCCTGTGATGGATTGGAAGCATGCAATGGTCGTCGCCCTGGCGGCGGCGGCAGCCGGCGCGGCGATGGCCTGCACCAATATTCCCACCGCCGATAATGCAGTGCTCTCGATTGCGCTCGACTCACTGCCCGCACCCGCAGTTGTCCTCGGCGACACTTTGCGCGACAGCACGGGGCGCGCGGTGCCGCTCCATGCGACTGTCTACAACTTCAAGGGAGCGGTAATCTCCGGCGCGCCGCTGCGGTTTGAGGCACTGGACCGCGGCGTGACAGTCGACAGTGTCACCGGCTTCGCCGTAGGCGACAGCCTGCGGCAGACGCCGGCCCGGATCGTGATCAGCATCGGCAGCCTGCAGGCAATCAGGACGCTCGACGTGACTCTTCGTCCGGACTCGCTGGCCGTGGTGAACGGGCGCGACAGTCTCCTTTATTCCCTTGTCGACA
>DATBZT010000347.1:0-3210 GCA_036513055.1 Gemmatimonadaceae bacterium
TGCCGGAAATGCCACGGAGTGATTGGCACTCCACCCAAGGCGATGCAGGCGAAGTTCCCGAAGATCGCGACGTTCAATGCGGCGTTCTTCGCCACGCACTCTGCCGATTCGGTGGTGACGATACTGACGAAGGGGAAGAACACGGACATGAAGTCGTTCAAGGACATTTTGTCGCACGCCCAGATGGTCGCAGTGGCCGCCTACATCAGGACATTCGCCCATTGAGCGAGCCATCGCAGACTCGTGACCCAGATCTTCTATAACGCATCCTACGTCTGCTCCGGCCACTCATTCGACACCACCCGCAAGGCTCGGTGGGTGGCCGAGACGCAGGAAGAAGATCCAAACGAGTCACCATCGAAGCAGGCTCGTGAACAGCTCCGCTGCCCGGTACCGGGGAGCTGTTAGCGGTTACTTATGCGCCACCAGCGAGTCCTTACTTCAATGACGGGCCTCAAGGACTACTACGAGATTCTCCAGGTATCACCACGCGCCGACCGCGATATGATCGAGCGCGTCTACCGGTATCTGGCCCATCGCTTCCATCCGGACAATCGCGAGACGGGCGACGCCGAGCGGTTTACCGAGATCGTCGACGCGTACGAGGTTCTTTCCTCTGGAGCCAAGCGGGCGAAATACGACCTGCGCTACGAGGACGTCCGCGAGGCCCGGTGGCGACTGTTCAGCCAGGAAACCACCGACAACGACGTCGCCACCGACAGGCACATCCGCCTCGCCATCATGTCGATCCTGTACATCGTCCGCCGCAACAATCCGGGTGAACCGGGCGTCGGAATGATGGAGCTGGAACGGCTCCTCGAGTGCCCTGAGCCGGTCGTGAGATTTCACTGCTGGTACCTCAAGGAGAACAGCTGGATCACTCGCCTCGAGACCGGCTTCCTCGCGATCACAGCGCTGGGCGTAGACCGGCTGTTCGAGCTCGGTGGACCGGCGCAGGCCCAGTCGCCGATGATCAGTCGGGGCAACATGCACACGCCGAGAACCCAGCGGGCCATCCTGGCGTAGTAGCGCGACAAGGTTGCGACGCGCGCAGAATCATCCTCGCAATCACGAACAGCTCGGAGCCCGCAGGGTCGAGGCAGGCACGGCGATGGCCGGCTTCCTGTGCCCAGTCAGCAGGCTGTTGAACGCGCCGAGATCCGTGGTGCTGAGACGCTGCCAGGCCGTAACAACGGTCGCGAGGTCACTGCACGTTTTCGCGAACGCGGCGAGAGCCGCGGCGGTTGGCGCCATGTCGCCCAGGTCCTGGGCATTCAACTGAGCGACGAGCGCGCTGTTGATTCCCCTGAAGCTCGGTGGTGGGGTTTGGCCGCCGCGAGCGCGCCCGACGCGCCCGCCGCGCCCGGCGTCGAGACCAGCGACCGTGTCGAGCTGTGCCGAGAGCGCCGTGAGGCGGGCCGCAAGCTCAGGAATTTCCGGCTGAGTCCCTGCGGGCACTGCGCCGCGCAAAGCGGACTGAAGCGCAATCCCCACGCGGTGTCCTTCGTACGACGCCCGGAGACCATCGGCGATCCTCATCAGCAGGGCGTGCTGCGCGCTCAGCGCCTCGGGAGTCGCCGGCGAGCGTGGATCGCCCCGCACCGTCACCGTCTGTGAATAACTGCGACCGTCGACGTTTAACTTGAGCGTGTAGACTCCTGGCAGCGCCACTGGACCTTCGGGTGATGGCAGCGTGAGGTCCGGATTCGCGTTGATCTCAAAAGTGTGGGCGAACGCCGGTGGTGCGTCGTAGCGCAAATCCCAGTTCGCGCGATTCTCGCCGGCATGTGCCGATAGACGCTGCGGTGCCGCGACCCAGAAGTTCGGATGCGGCGGCCGCGCGGCCTCCGGCACTGGCACCGGGACCGCGCTCGACATGTGGCGGACCAGCGCGCCGGATGCATCGAGCACATCGAGCGTGATGTCGTGAGAGGGTGGCCGAGCGATCCAGTAATCGACAATTACGCCGTCCAGCGGATTGAGCGCGTGCGGGACTTCCGGAGGAAATGGCGTGTCGGCGCCAACATTTCGGCGCACGCGCACGGCATCGCCCGGCTTGAAGAGATGCGCCCGCTCATTTGCGATCGCCGGCGTGAGCTGGCGAAGGATCGAGTAGTCGTCGAGTATCCACATCCCCCGGCCGTATGTCGCCACCACGAGATCGTTGTCCTTGAGCGCGATGTCGCGGTATGACGAGTTCGGCAGGTTCTCCATCAGCGATTGCCAGTGATCGCCATCGTCGAACGAGACATACAGCCCGCTCTCGGTTCCGGCGAAGAGCAGCCCCGCCTTCTTCGTGTCGTTCCGGATCACGCGCGCAAAGCTCCCGCTCGGCTCATTCGTCGGGAGACCGCCGACGATCTTCGTCCAACTCTTCCCATAGTCGTGCGTGCGGAAGAGATATGGCGCGTAGTCACCCTGTCGATGGATATCGATCGCGGCGTATGCGGTGGCGGGATCGGAATGCGATGCATCGACTGCGAGCACCTCCGCCCGGGCCGAGTTAGGCAGACTGGGGATCGAGGCATCCTCCCACGTGTTGCCGCCGTTCCGGGTGAGCTTGATCATCCCGTTATTGGTTCCCACCCAGATCGTCCCGGGCGCGACTGTTGACGGTGAGATTGATTCGATCGCGCCGCCTGGCTGCGCTGGCGAACCCGGCGTCGGCGGCGTGGGTGGTGCGTCCGGCCGGACGCTCAGGTCCGGACTAATTGCAGTCCAGTGCGCGCCGCCGTCTGTGGTCGACATCAGCTGCTGGAAACCGGCGATCAGCATGTGGCTGTTCCACGGCGCGAAGACGATCGGCTGCGAGAACGCCGTCCGCAGCTTCGCTGCAGGGTCCGCCGCCGGGCTGACGTTGATCCACTGTTCGCTCGGGTAGGAGATCTTCACGATTCCTGAGCCGCTCGCATACACCACATTCGGGTCGAGCGGGTCGGCGACGATCGTTCCCCACTCCCAGCCCGATACGGGGTCCCAGTCGAGAGGTGTAACGGCGCCCAGGTTGCCGCGGATGCGCGTGCGAATGGCGCCGGCATCCTGTTGCGTGCCGTATATATAGTAGGGATAGGAGTTGTCTAACGAGATGTGGTAGATCTGCTCCGTAGACTGATTGTACCACGAGCTCCAAGTCGCGCCGCCGTCGAGCGTGACCACCGCGCCCTGATCCAGTCCCATCAGCATGCGCTGGCCATTTGTCGGGTCGATCCA
>DATBZT010000348.1:0-3452 GCA_036513055.1 Gemmatimonadaceae bacterium
GAGCAACGTCTTGTCGCGCGATCGCCGAACCAGCTCGGCGTAAGCAAGATCGGGATTTGCTACTTGAGCGCTCGGCGTCACGCGAGATTCTCCGACGCTGACAGCGAGAGCAGTTGTCGGTCATGCACACGCGTGAGGAGAAGCTGAGCGGTAATCGCGCCGATCAGGGCCGACAACATGTCCCACTGGGTGTCCCACACGTCGCCCTGCGTCCCGAGAAAAGCGGTGGCCGACGCGCCGCCTATAACGGCGGCGCCCCATTCTATGAACTCGTAGCAGGCGCTTATCGCCAGGCAGACGCAGGTCACCAGGAACACGAGCCGCCGCGCCCTCTCAACTTTACCTGAAAAGGTGCGATCCCGTACTTCTTCTGAATTGCATCGCCACTGAGTCGGCAACCAACGTGGTTCGCTTCATCAGCTCGAACGCGGGCGCTCCGACCTCGCCGTTCACGTTCATCAGAATCGCGACTACAATCCGCTCTCGCGGGTACATGAGAAGCACAGCTGTTCCACCTTGCTGCAGGCCAGAGGTCCAGACTGCATCGGTCCCAACCGGGAATTGCCCGCCAACGTTCCCAAGCGCCAATCCCATCCCCAGAGATGGTTCTCCAAGTCCGCGAAACCGTAAGCGTTTTCCCACACGGTGCCGCCTTCACGTCCTACGGCAACAGCCAGTCCAGGAATGTGTTCGCGTGCGACAAATCGTCTGACAATGGAATCGCTTCGCCCCAGAGAAATCGCCGAAGGTGCAATGGCTCTTTCCCGCTCATGTTCCGACGTTGCCTGTGCCAGGGCGCTCGTCACACCAATAATCGGCGCTAGCGGTTGGGGCAATAGTCCCAGCACCACGATGACGGAGCCGCGTAACACAGCGCCAAGTGCGGGGATGAAGGCCTGCCTCACGGAGCCGCTTTCTATTTCTTCGCCCAGGACCACCCGATAATCCGCCATCCCGACGCGCCCTTCTGCAAGGCAAACGTGAACGCTGAACCCACTTCTTTCATCGGCGTCCCTTTTTGCTTGTACGCATAGTTCGATGGGATGACCACGTACGCGCGATCGCCCGTCACGTCAACATGTGACGGCTTGCCAGGAATCACCACTCCGTCGGTGATCCCGTTTTTCTTCGCGTCGATGTCGTAGTCCTTGAACCACGCCAGGCAGGCGCTCGGTCCATGCCACTCATGGGGCGGAAACTCATCGATGATTGAGGTCTGATCGGCACACGCCGCGGCCAACAGCTTCGTATCACTCTTGTTGTAGCCGTCGATAAAGCGATTCACAGCCGCCATCACGTCCGCCTGCTGTGCAAATGCCGGTGACGACCAAGCATACACGACAACAACAACCAGGGTCAACCAGTGTTTCTTCATGCGAGCATACTCCATTCGAAGTGAGGGATGCGGCGAGCAATCCAAACGTACAAGTTGCCGTAAATTGCGGCTCGCGTTCTCGCGCGAGTGCCGGTGTTTCTGCCCGAGTCGTCACGCAAAGCTTCGCGCTAAGGCGACCGCTTCGGTGACCGCTGCGAGTCTCTCGGACTACACCGCGGCGACGAAGCGCGCGTACCGCTCTCCAGACTCCGAAGAACCATGACGCCGCAATCGAGGACGCGATCGGCGGTGACCGGCTCAGGACGCGGCTTGGGTGCCGGTGGGTGTTGCTCACCGTCGCCCGCGTTGCGCGTGAGGTCCACGAGTACCGGCGGCTCCCAATGCTCACGCGCAATCCCGCTCATACTCAGCAGACGTGCGGTCGGGAACGCCAGCGTGAATCCGGTGCAGTGCAGTGCGACGTCGTCCACCGCGCCCGCGAGTCCGGCCATCCGTGTTCCGACCACGACGCCGCGGTGCATGCCGTCGAGGCCGATCGCCATGCCTTCGCCCATGCTTCCGGTCCACCGTCCAACGAGCACCACTAGCGGCGGCGCGTAGCGCCAAGGTCCGCGAGGCTGAACCGTTCTCACGTACGGGCGCCCATGGCGGGGAATGACTCGCTGGTACCCGGCAGCGCGCGCGATGAGCCGGCCGAGAATCGGTTCCGCGACGTCGGTGTTGCCGCCGCCCGGCGTGTTGCGGAGATCCAGAATCAGCCCTCGCGTGCCGCGCAACTCGGCCAGCGCCGAGTCGAACGCCTGCACGCTGGCGGTGTCGCCCAGTGCGTTCAATCGAATGTATGCGAACGCCAGACTGTCGGTCGCCGTGCCGCGGGCGACGGTGACGCGACGGGATTCGACGAGCGGCTCATCGCGGCGATCGTCGACGCGCCGATGCTGGGGGAGGTCGAGTGCGACGTCCTCGTCGTGGCCCGCGGCATCGCGAACCCGCAGCGTTCGCGGTACGTCGTGGCGGCCGGCGAGCGCCGACAGAAGCGCCCATGCCAACGCGGCTCGCGGTGCCGGTCGCCGGATCGCCGACCCGAGTCGGGCCGTGGCCGCTTCATCCGTCGGCACGCCGTTCACCGTGATGACGATCATTCCGGGCCGAATCCCGGCTTGTTCCGCGCTGAACCCCGGCCGCACCGCCGTGACCACCGCCTTCGCGCCACGCCACTCGGCCCAGAGATCGAGGCCCGACGGCACCAGCCGCGGTGAATGCGCGGTATTGGCTTTCAGTGTGGCGTGCGGATCGTGGAGGTTGTCGAGCAACGCCTCGAGTACCCCGACGAAGTCGCGCTTCGAGCGGACCGCTGACGCATCGCGCAGGGCAGCCGATCGTGCGCGGTCCCAGTCTACTTCCTTATTGCTCAGATATGCGTACCGCTCTTGGATCGCGCGCACCGCGGCGTCGGCGTCATTTCGATACGCGTCAGCGCTGTCGCACGCGATGGATCGCGCTCCGCGCGATGCCGGTGTTCCATCGGTAGGCGGCATGTCGACTATCGGAATCGCCACCATGCAGGCGAGAACGACAATTCCACCAAGCATCTGCCGCTGATCGTCATCCATTGACCGCCCGATGGTTTGACCTACCCAGATCGGTACAACGCCTCAGTTCAGCTGCAACCTTCGTTAGATGGTGCGGCGCTAACATGTCCAGGCGTAAGCCAATCCGTCTGCAGGTACGACCGCGACACATCGTGCGCCCGGCTGCATGCGATCGTCGCCTTCGCTCTTGCTCACTCGGAAGTGGGAAAAAGCAGCTCATTGCCGTCGGGATCATCGACTTGGAGCATGTCGTAACCCCACCAGGATGTCCTGCTGGGAACCGAGCGCTCGATGATTTCACGGCGAAGCTCTGTAAGTCCGTCCATGGTCAGCTCGACGAATAGCCGCGCCTTGTCTCTGCGCGTGGCGTCTTCGCATAGGATGATCTCGCATTCTCCGCGATTGACTTGGCAGACCTTGCCCGCGCCGTCGTCTTCATGCCAACGCTTCTCGAAGCCGAGCATATCGATGTAGAAATGAAGCGCGCGGTTCACGTCGGCAACGAAGAGCACCGCGCGCGTGTA
>DATBZT010000349.1:0-3153 GCA_036513055.1 Gemmatimonadaceae bacterium
GACGCAAGTATCGCCTTATCTCCTTGTGGCCAAAGACTATGTCGTCAGGGCCAGAAAGTGGGAAAGTATCCGCTCGGTCATTCCCCAGATCACAAATTCCTCGTGGTGGAATGCTCGCCGAGTGAATTCGATGCCCCGCGCGGTGACGAGGGCGTCGCGCCAGGCGGAGCTGTCGCGAAAGGACGTGAGGGGAACCCAGAAACCGGCCGCAACCTCGTTGCTCAGCACCGGCTCGGAATGTTCTCCGAGCAACACGACATAGGGCCGCACCACGACTGCCGGAAGTCTCACCGACATCGGGGGGAGGTCGTCGAGCGCACCCAGGATCTCTCCGTGACGGCGAATGTCGATTGCGGTTTCTTCCCAGGTCTCGCGCATGGCGGTGTCCACGAGCGACAGGTCGCCCGGCTCCTCGCGGCCGCCGGGAAATGCAATCTGGCCGCTCCACGGGTCAGTTTCGTAATGCGCCCGCTGGATGAAAAAGATCTCGGGCTGGGTGGTCTCAGGGCTCAGCCGGAGGAGGAGCGCAACCGCGGCGCGACGTGCCTTCGTCTCGTTGGCCTCCGCCGGTTTGTGGCTCGCAATTCTCTCCGCAAGCCGCGCAATCTCGGGATGCTCGCGGAGGCGCCCGAGCCCGGTCACACCGGCGCGCGACCGATGCGTTCGGCGAAAAAACCCACCGTGCCGCGCACCACGAGAGCGAGAAGCGGCGGAGGGTCCTTCACCGGATGGCTCGCGCCGAACGCGTGGCCCGCCCCCTCGACCATCCACGGCGTCGCGTATCCGGGCGCAAGATCGACCAGCAGCTCCGCCTCTCCCACGGCGACAGTTTCGTCGGAGACACCATGAACGATGAGCCAGGGAACGCGGATTCTTCTCGCGGCGGCGGCAACGTCGAGCTTGCCGTCGCTCAGCGCTTCGACCTCGTCGAGCACAGCGGTGCCCATTCTCATCGTCTGCCTGGTTCGCAGGTTCTCGATGTCGGTGTAGCCACGCGAGCGCCACTCTGCTCTCTGTTCCGCCGACCAGCGCATCGTTGACGAAATTGCCGCCCAGGTAACAAGCGCCTTCACGTTCTTGTCGACCGAGGCGTGAAGAATCGCCACTCCACCGCCGCGCGAGTGGCCGAAGAGGCCGAATTGGCGATCTATCCAGCCGCGCCGCCTGGATTCCGCGATCACCTGGTCCAGATCGTTGAGCTCCTGCGTGAACGTGTTCGTGGCGAACTCCTCGAGCGCCGTGAAGTTCTCGCGATCGGGACCGATTCCGCTCCCCGAAAAATCGAAGGTGATGGCCCGCATTCCGTGATTGGCAATTGCGGCGGCCAGATAAGGGAAAAAAGCCCAGTGCGCGAATCCCTTGAATCCGTGGCAGATCACGACGGTTCCCGGAGCGCCCACCTCGGCGCCCGCATCAGCGGGATGATACGCCTCGCCTCGAACGACAAGCGGTTTGCCGCCGCCGGGCCGCTCGCGCTCGATCTCGAAGGTTTCAGTCGGCGTCACTCTTCCACCTCGCCGCCGGCATGCACCCAGCCAATGATGCCCTGGGACATGGACGCGACACCGGAATAGCCCATCTGCTGCATCGTGTCGGCAGCGAAAGCAGAGCGGTTTCCGCGCGCGCAGTAGATGATGATCTTTTTGTTCCGAGGGACCGTCGCCTCGACGCGGCTGTCCAGGTCGCCGAGCGGAATGAACACGGCCCCGGGCAGGTGCCCGAGATTCCATTCCATCGGTTGGCGCACGTCGAGGTACACGATGGCGGGATCCGCCTCGTGCATCCGCATCGCCTCTGCCGGCGTGACTTCCTTGATCCGGCTTTTTGCTTCCGCGAGCAGTTGGGCGGCTGACTTCTCGGACATTATCGGCTCCTCATGTACCGGAAAGTACCCGCAATGTCTTTGCGTCGGTATCGAGCTCCGCAATTGCGCCCAGCGGAATTGTCCACTGGTCGGCGATGTGACCGAATGGAGCGCCGGCCAGACATGGGATATTTGCCAGCGTCGCCGCTTCAGTAAGCACTTCGTCCAGCGTCCGGTTGTCGGTGGCGACTTCGTCGCGCGGCGGCCGGAAATCCCCGGCCACGAGCGCCGCACATTGTTGGAGCGCGCCCGCGAGAATGAGCTGGCGCAGCATCCGGTCGATGCGGTAGATGGCCTCGCCAATGTCCTCGAGAACGAGAATGGCTCCCTCGAAGTTCGGGGCGAACGGCGTTCCGATGAGAGCGGACACGAGCGCGAGGTTGCCGCCGACAAGGCGACCGGTGGCGCGGCCGCTCCTGAGCACGCGCCCGGCGGGCGCTTCGCCGCAGGAATCCTCCTGCTCGATGAGCGCGCGAGCCATCGAGTGCCGCGAGAAATCGGTGAGCTTCGACCGCGCCGTTGGACCATGAAACGTCACGATGCCGCATCGTCTCTGAATGGCCGAGTGGAGCGCGGTGATGTCGGAGAATCCGATGACCGGCCGTGGACGGCGCCGGAGAGCGGGATAGTCGATCGCCGCCAGCAGGCGAAGTGTTCCGTATCCTCCGCGCAGGCACCACACGGCGTCAATCTCGTCGCTGGCAAACGCCGCATTGATGTCATGCACCCTGTCTGCGTCATCGCCGGCAAGGTAGCCGGACTGTTTTCGTACATGCTCGCCGAGTAGCGGCACCCAGCCAAACGAGCGGACGTTGTCGCAGGCGCGCTCGAAGTCGTCGTCGCGGTTGATGACCCCCGCGGGGGCAACGAGTGCGACACGGGAGCCTTCGCAGAGCGGTTTGATCGAGCCGAAACGAGTGTTCTTCATTTGGAAAGGCAACGTAAGGGCACGTGGCGGGGCGCGCCACCGTCCGGACGGGCGATCGCGCTTACCTTTCCTCCGTGACCGGATCGATTGTCGCGGTACTCGCGTCACTCCCGTGGATTGTCGCGCCAATCGTGACCGTGCTCCGCGTGCGCAACTCGCGCACGCTCGACGCCGAGAGCGCCGATATTCCCGTGCCCGCGCCAATGGTGAGCGTCATCGTCCCAGCGCGGAACGAAGCGCGCAACATCGAGCGGTGCGTCAGGTCCGTGCTCTCAACCACCTGGCCGAATCTCGAGGTGATAGTGGTGGACGATCACTCGGAGGATGGGACGGGTGAGATAGCGCGACGCATTGCCGTCCA
>DATBZT010000350.1:0-14942 GCA_036513055.1 Gemmatimonadaceae bacterium
CGGGATCG
The DNA here is from genome assembly GCA_036513055.1 of Gemmatimonadaceae bacterium. Lineage (GTDB taxonomy): Bacteria > Gemmatimonadota > Gemmatimonadetes > Gemmatimonadales > Gemmatimonadaceae > UBA4720. The sequence continues at coordinate 9 of DATBZT010000350.1, forward strand.
TCTGGCGGAGAAATTTGTGTCTGCGTCAGGGGCGCGCAAGCAACGGACTGGGCCCGACTCAGGACCGAACTGAGAATGGAAACTCGAGATCGCCCGGCGGCTCCAGCTCGGCAAGCGACGTGACGTCTGCGCCGTCCGGCCCGCGCGTCACCTGGCGCCTCAGCTCATCGAGATTCTCCTGATCGCCGGCCGCCGCAACTTCGACGGTGCCGTCGGGACGGTTGGCCACCCATCCCGCGAGGCTCAGGCGCCGCGCCTGAACACGTACGAACCAGCGGAATCCGACTCCCTGAACACGGCCGCGTATCAGGAAACGCATCGCCGGCACCCAGCTACCCCTTGTTCCTGAGGAACGCCGCGAAAAGCGCGGCGATCGCGGCCTCCGGCGGCTTTCCCTGAAACTCTTCCAGCGAGAGCTCCCCTGTCCGAATGCGCCGCGCAATCTCGTCGAGTGCCGCGGCAACCTCGTCGCCGGACGACGGCCCCCTTCGTCCCCGCCCGACACTGAACCGCCGTGACGTGGAATCCCAGCTGGTCGACGACCATGCAGCATGCGCTTCCGCCGCTTCGGGCTCCGGAGCTCCGAGCGATGCCAGTCTGCTCCAGTCATACGACTGCCAGTCCGCATCGGCCCAGCCCTCCGCTTCCGACTGCATTTGCGGAGAAACGGGAGCGGCAGGCGCAGTCGCTGCGGACTCCGTGTGAACTCCGGGCGCGAAAAGGAAATCATCGATCAGCGGCAGCTCGTCGAGAAATTCCTCGATGCCCGGCATTCCCGCATTTGGTGTCACTTCCCCGCTCACCTGCGGCGAAACGCGCCTTGGGCTGCCGGGATGTGCGAAGGGTGGATGCAGCATTGCCATTTCTAACTCTCCCAGCTGTGCTTGCCGACGAGCGGCACGAACCGCACCGGCGCAATGTCTTTCTGTTCCAGAGTATCACCTTTTCTGGTGAATAGATGAAGTGTCTGCTCTTCACGTCCGCCGAGCGGTATGAGGATGCGCCCGCCGTCCGCGAGCTGCTCGAGATACGCCGGCGGTATCTCGGGTGCGGCCGCGCCAACGAGAATGGCATTGTAGGGCGCGTATCCGGGCCAGCCAAGCGTGCCGTCTCCAAGCATCAACGATACGTTGTTGGCGCCAACCTGCTGAAGCGACTCTCGCGCCCGATCGAGAAGCGGAGCGATGCGCTCGATGCTGAATACCTGCGACGCCAGCTTCGACAGCAGCGCCGTCTGGTATCCTGATCCCGTGCCGATCTCGAGGACGCGTTCGCTCCCGGTGAGCTCGAGCAGCTCCAAATATCGCGCGTGGATCGATGGCTGCGAAATTGTCTGACCGCTGCCAATGGGAAGAGCCGAATCCTCGTACGCCCGGTGACGAACGCCGGTGGGCACGAACAGATGCCTCGGCACCTCATCGATGGCGTGCAGCACCGACAGATCGCGAATTCCCTGATCCTGAAGGGTCGAGACGAGTCGCCGTCTCGCGCCGCGATATTCCTGCGCTTCTACGGCTCCAGCCACCACGTCTCCGGCGAATCCAGCATCGCGTGATGGGTCACGTCAAGGTGGAGCGGAGTCACCGATATATAACCCTCGTCGACGGCGCGAAAATCCGAGTCGGGATGGCCTGACCACGCTATCGACCCTCCGCCTATCCAGTAGATCGGGCGGCCCCACGGGTCGTGCATCTTCTGTATCGAATCCGAATACACGCGCTTACCAAGCCGCGTGAGCTTCACGCCCTTGATGGCCTCGCCGCGAATCGGTGGAAGATTGATGTTGAGGAGCGTGTTGGGTGGAAAAGAAGGAAGCTCGAACAGATGCTTGAGAAGCGCTGTCAGCGGCTCGATCTGATTCTCGAGCATGCTCACGTCGGCGCGCAGGTCTCCTCCGGCGAACGAGATGGCGATCGAGGGTATGCCAATTGAGACTCCCTCCATCGCCGCAGCCACCGTCCCCGAATAGAGAACGTCTTCGCCCATGTTCTGTCCGTGATTGATGCCGCTCAGAACAAAGTCCGGACGGTCTTCCATCAAGGCGCCCACTGCCAGCATCACACAGTCCGTCGGCGTACCTTCTATCTGCCACCGCCTCTCTCCCCGAAGGATCGGTCGCACAGGGTGATGCAGCGTCAACGAATGACTGGTTGCGCTCTGCTCCCGGTCGGGAGCGACCACCGTGACCTCTCCGAGCGCCTCGGCCGCGGCAACGAGACACGCCAGGCCCTGGGCGAGAATCCCATCGTCGTTCGTGCACAGGAGCCGCATCAGCTGAGCCCCTCGAGAGGCCGGCGTGGCGCGCGATGGAATATTCCAGAGCGATGTCGCCAGAGAATCCTTATCACGAGCAACGCGTCGTGGAACGGCCGAAAGGAGCTGGGCGAGCCGTAAATCGTGGAGATGGGCACGTTGGTGAATGTGTAGCCGGCCTGCGCGGCCCGAATGATGAAGTCCGTTTCAAACTCGTACCGGTCGCCATCAGCATGGACATTCTCCAGCACTTCCCGCCTGATCGCACGGTATCCTGACTGGCTGTCGCCAACCGCTCCGCCGGAGATCAGCTTCGTTGCCGCGGTCGACAGAAAATTCGCAATCCGCCGGTGACGCGGAACCTGTTCTCCGGAGAGATCCCTGGTTCCAATGGCCACGTGGTAATGGTCCAGGGCGTTGAGGATTGACGGCGCGAACGCCGGGTCGTGCTGGCCGTCGGAGTCGATCGTCATCACCGCGCGACAATCTGACTCGAGCGCCGCCGCGAACGCGGCGCGAAGAGCGGCGCCCTTTCCTCGGTTCTTCTGAAACTCGATGGTGTTGTCGCAAAGGCGTCTCATCAGCGCGCCCGTGCCGTCGGTTGATCCATCGTTGACGCCGAGCAGCGATGCTCCGGGCAGACATTCCCTGAGTCCCTTCACCACCGGGCCAAGCGTTTTCTCGGCGTTGAAGCCGGGGATGATGACGAGGACGGGCTCGATCATTCCTTCTCGACTTCTCCATCCAGCGCCGCGAGGATGGCTTTGAGGTCCGATTCCATGGACTCGACAGTTTGCGCATCGAGTGCGGCGTGCGCGACGCTTTTCAGCTCGCCGCTTTTCCGGTAATCGTCGATTTTCTGCCGAGCTCCGTCGATGGTGTACTTCTCCGTATACAGCAGCTGGCGGACGAGCATGATCAGCTCGATCTCGCGTCTCTGGTAGACGCGATTTCCCGAACGGTTCTTGGCCGGGTGAAGAAATCGAAACTGGCTCTCCCAGTACCGGAGGACGTGCGGCTTGAGGTCGGTCAGACTGCAGACGTCACCCATGGAAAAGAACTCGCGTACAGGCTCGGAACGAATCATCGGTCGGTCTCCGATCTCAGCTCGCGCGACATCAGGCCACCAATGGCGTCACGCGGCGACTGACCTTCGAACAGCACGCGATGCACTGCGTCAACTATTGGCATTTCAACTCCCTCCCGTGCCGCTAGGGCACGCGCGCTGCGAGTGGTAATCACACCTTCGGCCACCGTCTCACGTCCCGCCAGCACCTCTTCGAGCGACATCCCGCGACCAATCTCCACGCCGAGGCTGCGGTTTCGGCTCAGCGAGCCCGTGCATGTCAGCACGAGGTCACCAAGGCCGGCGAGGCCGGCGAGCGTTGCCGCTTCGGCACCCAGCTTTGTGCCCAGCCGCGTCATTTCTGCGAGTCCGCGGGTGATGAGCGCGGCACGGGCGTTGAATCCAAGACCCACGCCCTCGGCAATGCCGGTAGCAACGGCCATGACATTCTTGAGTGCGCCCCCGATCTCGACGCCAATTACGTCATCGTGAGTGTACGCGCGGAAATCGGCCGAGCTGAACGACTGCTGGGCGAACAACGCCGCGTCCGCATCCGTTGACGCGACGACCACGGCCGTCGGCTGCCTGCTGGCGACTTCGGTGGCAAAGCTCGGGCCCGAGATAGCCACGACTGTCGACTCCTCCAGCTCAGCGGATGCAACGTCGGTCATCAGCGCCAGCGAGTTTGTTTCGATGCCCTTTGACGCAACGACAACGATAACACCGGCCTGGAACGATCCTTTCCCGCTCCGGATGATCGACCGCATAACGTGCGATGGCGTGGCCACTGTGACGAGCTCACTCCCGTCGAGCGCGTCATCGATCTCGGCGCAGCCCACGACTCGCGCATGAACCTTGTGGCCCTTCAGGAAACGGCGATTTTCCCGCGACCTGTTGATCGCCTCAATGACATCTCTTTCGTACGCCCAGATCCGTACATCGTGCCCATTGCGGCCGAGCAGGTCGGCAAGCGCAGTGCCCCACGCACCACCACCCAGAACGGCGCATCGTGTCACCGGGACGATACCTCCGCCTTGCGGCCAACTCGCGGCTCCTCGCCGCGACGCAGCCGGGCGATGTTCGACCGATGCGTCCAGATGACGAGAAGCATCATTGCGAGGCTTACGCCGAACACCGGGTCCCTCGGACCGGCGAAAAGGAAAAGCGCCACCGGCAGCGCAACCGCCGAGAGCAGTGACGCGACGCTCGAGATTCTCGTGAGAAGAAGAGCAGCCGTGAATACACATGCAGCCATCAGCGTGGGGAGCCAGGCAAGACCGAGGAACACCCCGCCGGCCGTAGCGACGCCCTTTCCGCCTCCCTTCCCCATGAGAAATATCGGGCGGATGTGGCCGAGCACGGTGGCGACGCCAAACACTATGGCCCAGAGATGCGGTTGGGTGGTCGTGACTCTCGGTGGCAGCAGCAGAACCGGAAGCAAGCCCTTCAGCGTATCGCACAGGTAAACAACGGCGCCGACCCCCTTGCCCAGAACCCTCACAGCGTTGGATGCGCCGAGATTTCCAGATCCGTGCTGGCGCAGATCTAAGCCGCGCGACTTGCCGGCCAGATAGGCGAACGGCACCGACCCCGCCACGTACGAGATCAGCAGACCGAGGAGAGGGTGCACCTATGTCGATTTCCTCCGCATCACCACGCGCAGCGGACTCCCGGTAAATCCCCAGGCCTCGCGAAATCCGTTGTGGAGGTATCGGATGTAATGCTCCTGAACGAGATCGGGGTTGTTCCCGAAAACGGCGATTGTCGGCGGTGCAGTCTCCACCTGTGTGGCGTAGTTGAGCTTGATTTCCCTGCCCGCTGCCTGGGGCGGCTGCCGCCGCGCCACCAGCGCTTCGAGAGTCGTGTTCACCTGTGACGTGGTGATTCTCTTCTTTCGCTCCACCTCGACGTCGAGTATCACGCTCAGCACCTTCGCCACTCGCTGGCCGGTGAGAGCGGACAGGAAAATGAACGGGACGAACTTGAAGAAGGGTGCCTTCTCTTCGCATTCCTTCTGGAACTTGTGCGCGGAGTTCGTTTCCTTCTCGGCGATGTCCCATTTGTTGACGACGATGATCAGCCCGCGGCCGGTCTCCCAGGCGAGGGCGGCGATCTTGAGGTCCTGATTGTGCAGACCCTCCGTCGCATCGATCACGAGGATGCAGATGTCCGCGCGGTCGATTGCCCTTCGGGCACGAAGCGATGAATAGAACTCCACACCGTCGTCAATCCGCGACTGTCTCCGCAAGCCGGCCGTATCGACGAAGATGATCGTGCGGCCATGGTAGTTGAGCGGAGTGTCGATCGCGTCGCGGGTGGTACCGGCGATTTCTGACACAACCAGTCGCTCCTCTCCCAGGAGGCGATTCACGAGCGACGACTTGCCCACGTTCGGGCGTCCGATCACGGCCACGCGAAGCGCGTCATCCTGCTCTTCCGTGTTCACCGGGATGTGGTTCACGACGACGTCGAGCAGGTCGCCGGAGTTCTTGCCATTCACCGCGGACACTGGAAGCGGGTCGCCGGCGCCAAGCTCGTAGAACTCGTAGTAGTCCGTGCTCGCGGGGTCGTCGACCTTGTTGGCAACGAGAAGCCATGGCTTCTTGGATTCGCGCAGCAGGTCGAGCACCCGTGAGTCACTGGGGTGCAACCCCACCTTGGCGTCGACCACCATCAGAAGCAGGTCGGCTTCACCGATGGCTTCGATCACCTGGCGCCTGATTTCCACGTCCATCGGAATGTGCGGATCGTCGGCCAGGCCGCCCGTATCCACCAGCCAGAACTTCCGACCGTTCCACTCCGCCAGGGCAAAGTGGCGATCGCGAGTTGTGCCCGCCTCTTCGCTGACGATCGCGCTGTGATCTCCGATGATGCGGTTGAACAGTGCCGACTTGCCGACATTCGGACGGCCGATGATTGCAATTACTGGAACATTCATGCTGCTACGGCCTCGGCTTCAGCAGCCAGAAAGTCGACAAAGTCATAAGAAGGGAAAACGGGAATCGGAAGCGACGCTCGGAGCGTCTCGAAGTTCACGTCGTCCAGGAAGATTCCGTCCTCGTTGATCGTCTCCGCCGGAATCAGAGCGAGCGAGAGATCATGCCGGTCTTCGAGAACACGCCGGATGTCGGCGCCAACGAGAAGTCCCGCGGTGGTTATGGTTGGGCCGAACAGGGAATTTTCGGCAACGATGAGCTCGAACTCGGCGCCGGTTGCGGCTTGAAGCGCGTCGAGCAGATCGGGCATGAGCGCGGCCATTCCCTTACCTGTCACCACGCCAATGCGCCTGCCTTCCATGCGCGGCAGCGACGAGAGTCCTTCGGCTACGCGCATACGCAGTGATGCGACGGCGCCAATGCCGTTTTCGATCTGGGCAAATTCTCCGTAATGCTCGGCGTGCGGCAGATCACGCTCTGCAAGCAGGTACAGCTCGTCCGAGCCGTACACCCAGTTCTCACCGCGCTCGGCCCGACCGTGGGCGCTCCATTTGTCAACCTGCTCCAGCAGCGCGCCGGCCGCTTCAGCATCCATCCCGCGGCCGGTGTACAGATGGGAGAACTGTGTTATTCCCACCGGAACCACCGCCGCCGAAAGAACCGCGTCGCCAAGGTTCCAGAGGTCGCTCAGCGACTCCTCGAGCACGGCATTGTCATTCAACCCGGGTACAACGACCATCTGGCAATGAAACTGAATTCCGCCCGCCGCGAGACGGGTGAGCTGATCGACGATGTTGGGGACGCGCGGATTGTTGAGAAGCACCTTTCGCGCTTCCCAGTTCGTCGCGTGCACCGACACGTACAGGGGCGACAAGCGATACTCGAGAATTCGCGCGATGTCTCGCTCCTTCACGTTGGAGAGCGTCGCGAAATTCCCGTACGTGAACGACAGCCGGTAGTCGTCGTCACGGACGTAGAGATTCTTGCGGAGTCCGGTCGGAAGCCCCTCGATGAAGCAGAACTCGCACCGGTTGGCGCACCGGCGAACAGTCGGGGGTTCGAGCGCAACGCCGAGCTGCTCTCCTTCGGAGCGGACGATCTCGTAAACCACCTCTTCGCCATCGGGCTGGCGCGCCTCGACGGTCAGCTCTTCGTCTGCGGCGAGAAACTCCCAATCCAGGAAGTCGCTGAGGTCGCGGCCGTTGACTGACAGCAACTCGGTTCCAGCTTCGATGCCAAGCTCATCAGCAATGCTGTCCGGAAGGACTCGGGCGACTCGTACCATAGCTAAAGTAATTTAGAGACAAAGCCGCCGAACACAAGGAATTGCCTAAAGTTAGCTCCGCTACACCGGTGAACTTGCGGCTAATGATTCCAACAGGCGCCGCGCCTGCTCGGCGTTGAATCCGCGAACCCTCGCAATGGCCTCCTCGCCGGCTTCCCTGACTCCCTGAACGCTGCCAAACTCCTGCAGCAGCCGCCGCCGCTTCACCGGCCCGATTCCCGGCACCTTGAGAAGTTCGGATGTCACCGTGCGCATCGTTCTCCGCTTCCGGTTGTATGTCACGGCAAACCGATGGGATTCGTCGCGAAGCTGCTGGAGAAGGCGAAGAGCAGTGGATCTTCGCGACATCCGAATGGGCAGCTCGCGGCCCCAGACGAATACTTCTTCTTCGCGCTTGGCCAGGCTGATGAGCGGGCGGTCGCCCAGACCGAGCGGTTCGAGAGCGTCGTGAGCGGCTGAGAGCTGACCCTTTCCACCGTCGATCACGACAAGGTCAGGGAGCGGCTTTTCATCGGCCTGCCTCCTCTGGAAATACCGCGTGACGACTTCGCGCATCGAGGCGAAGTCGTCGGTCCCTTCAACGGTCTTGACGCGGAACTTCCGATACTCGCCGCGCCGGGGCCGCCCATTCTCGAACCAGACGCCCGCGCCGACAGTGTCGGTGCCTTGCGTAGTGGAAATGTCGAAGCAGACCATCGTCCGTGGCAGCCGCTGAAGACCAAGCTCCCTGCCCAGCTCGTAAACCGGGTCGCCGGCCGTCGTCGCGCCGTCCATCGACGCCGCGCGAAGCTCCTCCAGCAGGTGCCGGGCGTTCTGCTGCGCGAGGTCCACCAGCTCGCGCCGCGAGCCGCGCTGAGGAATCAGAATCTTCGTTGTTGCGAGAGTCTGCTCCACCAGATCGTGATCGTCGAACTCGAACGGCACAAGAAGCTGCCGGGCTCGCTCGTGAAGCGCGACGTAGCTGCCGGCAAGGTACGCCGACAGTATCGCCGAATCCTCCTCGCCTTCGACGTTGACCAGAAAACGGTGCTCGCGCGAGAGCAGTTTGCCGGCACGAATGCGAAGCAGCACCACGCAGGCGTCGTCGCCATCGCGAGCAAATCCGATCACGTCGCGGTCTCCGCCTTCGACCTCGAGGACGACGGTTGGCTCCTCCATCTGCTCCAGGTGCTTGAGGGCATCTCTCAGGTCGGCGGCGCGCTCGAAGTCGAGGTCTCCTGAGGCCGAGTCCATCCGCTCTTTCACGCGTCGCATGACTTCGTCCGGCCGCCCGTCGAGAAAGAGAACCACCTCGTCGATCATCGCGCGGTATTCCATCTGGCTCTGCGCGAGGATGCACGGCGCCTTGCAGCGATGGATGAAATAGTCGAGACACGGCCGCTCCGGCATTTCGCGGGGCATGTCGTAATTGCACGACCGCACGGTGAAAATGCGCTTGACGACATTCAGTGCCCGCCGCATTGCGCCGACGTCGGTGTAGGGCCCGAAGTACCGTGCACCATCGTTCTGGAGCTGGCGCGTGACGTAGACCCGCGGGAAAGCCTCCTGCACCGTCACCTTGATGTACGGATACGACTTGTCGTCCCGTAGCGCGATATTGAAACGCGGCCTGTATTCCTTGATCAGGTTCGCCTCGAGAATCAGCGCGTGCGCTTCGCTCGGAACGACGATCGTTTCGACGTCGGCTATCTTGCCGACCAGATGGCGCGTCTTCGGGCTCTCGAGGTGGTCGGAGCCGAAGTAGCTGCGCACCCGAGACCGCAGACTCTTCGCCTTGCCGACGTACAGTATCTGACCTTCGTCATTCTTCCAGAGATAGACTCCCGGCCCATCGGGCAGATGGGGCAGTTTTGCGGCGACTTTGTCGGGGACGAGGGGCATCCCTAATTATACCTTGTGCGGTAAAGTGGGTTCATCAAGAAAAGCGGGACCGAGAAAGGCACAGGTGCGAGTTTGCCAGAAGCGCTGAGGGCGAGGCGCGAGAATGAACCTTCACGAAACCTTCTAACTCTCGTCTTGACGAGATGCCAGACACATTGCTGGCTCGTGACTCACGAAATGAATCGCCGCAGACTCCAACGCCGCACGGATGTGGTGACACGCTTGTGCCCCAATCTAGAAGCTCGGGGCTATGCCTCTGCTGGCTCGCACCTGTGAATTTCTAGGTTGATCTTCCCGGTGTCCTTCGCAATCTGGATGTCATCGCAACCGCCTCCGGAATCTTCAGGAGCACCGCTATCAACAGGAAGCTGACGCCGTAAGCCAGCAGAATGGCCAGCGCCAAGATCACGCGATGGCTGCTCGCCACGCCCAGCTTGACACCCCACGCGATTGCGGCCGACGCCAGCGCTGCACCCCACAGCCGGAACGTGAACGAAAGTGCAACGCCCGTACGTCCGATGCGCCGCGTTAGCGCTCGCCGCAGCAGATAGAATTCCACCCATCCGGCAATTCCGGCGGACGCCGTGAGCCCAGCCACTCCGAGCTTTGGATCCACTCCCAGCCATCCGGGCAGTCTGAGCGCAGCGAGAAAACCAAGCCCGGTGGTGAGTATCACGCGCACCACCGCGAAGCGCAGTGGAGTGCGCGTATCCCGCAAAGCGTAGAAAGTGGACGAGTACAGCCGGCCCCAGGTGGACGCCAGCAACCCGAGCGTCGACCCGGCGAGTATCTGCCATACCCAGATGCTGTCGGAGCGGGTGAATCTTCCGGACTCGAACAGGACTGCCGAGATCACGTCTCCAAGTGCAAGGAACGCGACGACCGATGGGACAATGAAGAACGCAATCCGCTCGAGGCCGCCGTCGAGTCGCCCGCGAAGATACGACGCTATCTCCTCGGCTGTGCCTGTAGCACTCGACATCACCGGCAGCTCAGCCGCGGACACAGCCATTCCGAAGAGGCTCACCGGCAGCGTGTACAGCACCTGGGCGTATGCAAAGACGGCAACCGCGCCTGTCGGCAGCCAGCTGGCGATGAACGCGTCGATGAATGCGCTGAGCTGGACTACGCCGCGGCTCACGAACGCGGGCAGGAAGTTCCTGAACACTGACCGCGCGCTCGGCGTGCCGACGCCCATGTTGAGACGAATACCACCGGCCAGCTTCAGTACGAGCGGCAGCTGCACGCCAAACTGAAGCGCGCTCCCCACTACCGATGCCCATGCGACGATCTCGGCCAACCGCACCTGCGGTGTTCCTCGACCGAAGCCCACGAGCGCCCCGATCATGGCGATGTTCCACACCACGGGCGCCGTGTAGCTGACAAAGAATTTTCGGTGACTGTTGAGGATTCCAAGGCACCAGGCGGAAAGCACGAGCAGCCCGGCACCGGGAAACAGAATTCGCGTCAGCTGTACGGTCAGGTCACGGCGCTGACCGGTAAATCCGCCGGCAATCAGGGATACGAGAAACGGCGCCAGAAAGACGCCGGCCAGCACGACCAGAGCGGACGTGAGTGCAAGCGTTGCCGCCACCACGCCGGCGAGCCTGTCGGATTCTTCCTTTTTGTCACGCCCGAGAAGGCCGGCATATTCGGGAATGAACGACGCGGAGAGAACGCCCTCACCGAACAGATTCTGCAACAGGTTCGGAATCCGGATTGCGGCATTGAGAGCGTCGGCGGCAAGGGAGCTGCCGAAGTAATATGCAAAAACCTTGTTTCTGACGAGCCCGGCGATACGGCTCAGAAATATTCCGGCGCCCACGAGGAACGCCGCTCCGCGCGAGCCGTCCTTGTTCATACCAGCGATGCAGCGTGCGGAGCGACTTCCGTCATTACTGCCGCGAACAACTCCTCGCCGTAGCGGGCGATCAGCGGAACTCCGTTCAGTGCGCGCTCTTGCGGAACGCCCAGCGGATACAAGGCGGCACGCGCCGCCGCAGCGTCGCGCAACGCGTCGTTGCCTTCCCTCTTGATTGCCGCCGTGTATCGGCGCTCGAGTCGCTCAGTGAGATGAACCATGTTCCGCCGAAGTCCCTCGATCACGCGTGGCGAGACGGGCTCGTCCTGCCCAGTCGCAGCGAGTCGCTCGATCTTCTGGTCGATGGTCTGCCGAAGGTCGTCGAGACCGGTGCGAAGCGCTGCCGGCAGCGCTTCTCTCGCCAGGCGTGTCTCCACCGCGTGGGGGTCGGAGAAATCAGCCGGCGTGAGCGAATGCCTGTCGAGTATTCTCTGGATTCGCGACTCGATTACAACTCCGGACCAGCGAGGAAGGATGAGTGGCGATTCGACCTCGAGAGCATCCGCGACGGCGCTGACTTGCGCGAAATAAGCGACTTCGGCCGGCCCTCCGAGGTATGCGACCGTAGGAAGTATGCTTCGTTCGAGCAGAGGGCGAAGCAGAACGTTCGGCGAAAGCTCCGCGGGATCCACACCGCTCAAGGCCTGAACTCCACTTCGAGCCGGTATTCGAGCGCGGCGACCATTCGTGATAGAGAACACAAGTGATCGCCCTCGCACCGTCTGCACCTGCGTCGTAAAGCCCGCAGCATTCAGCTCGGCGTCACGGGCAACGAGGGCGGCTTCGATTGCCTGCGCTCGTTCCAGGGCGCGATGGAAGAGAGGGGCGCCTTGCGCTCTCACGGCCGGATGGGAGGCATCCAGTACCGAAACGCCCAGTGGTGAAAGCACCTCGCGCAGCATCGAGACGTATGCGCTTCCCATTGACGTCCCCGACGCGTACGACCGTTTGACAACGTCGAGTATCCACGGGTACGACGCCGAGCCCGCAGCACGACGCAGCATCTCGAGCTGGGGAGTGACATCTCCAAGTGGCACCCGGATCAGAGGCATCGTGCCGGGATCATCGATCGCTGGGAGCTCGATCCTATGAGCGCCCTCGGGAGTCGCGACAACAGTCCACGACGCTTCGGCAAAGTCGGAGTCGTCTGTGGCCGCCCAGAACACTGGTGCCACCGGGACTCCGGTTGCGGCCTGCAGCGAGTCCGCAAACGCGAGAGCGGAGAGAGCCTTCCACCACGTATACAACGGCCCGCCGAACAGGCCCGGCTGCTGTCCAACAGTGACGACAAACCCGCCGTCAGACGATGCGAGCAACCGCTCGCCGGCGAGGCCCACCGGATTGAATGCTGCCTGGAGCGGAGCAAGCCAATCGCGCGACGGAAGCGCGGACAGCATGGCTTCTGCGCGAGCGCGCCACTGCTCCGCTCCTTGCGGGCGGCGCGCGTACCACCCCGGCGGCGTGGAGGCCGAGAGCGCAGCCCTGGTCAATGGTCTGCCGCCAAACGGGGTTGAAACGACGCGAAGCATCAATTGCGCCTGGCGAACAGGATTACCCGGGGAGATTCAGCAGCGAGCGGCTCTCCATCGTAGTTGCCGTATGAAGTCTCGATGTTGAATCCGGTCCGGCCAAGCATGGCCATCAGCTCCTCGGCAGTGAAAAGCCGCACCCGTTCCACAAATTCCCTTCCCTCCTCCCTGATCGCGATGTGCTTCACGACAAAGCGCCCATCGGCCGTGATCTCACGCCGCTGAACCACGTGCAGTCCCGCGAGGGTGGTTTCGTCATGGGGTACCAGATCGCGCTGAACCTGCACGGAGTTGAGAAAATCAATTACGAAAGTTCCGCCCGGAGTCGTCACTCTCGCCAGATCACGCATGACGTGCTCGTGCTCGGCGTCAGTCTCGAAATAGCCGAAGCTCGTGAAGAGGTTTACGACCAGATCGAAGGTCGCATCGCGATACGGGAGAGAGCGAATGTCAGCACGTACCAGGCGCGCCGGCGTGCCGGCACGCTGTGCCATGCGCAGCATCACCTCGGAAAGGTCCACGCCCGAGGTCCACCACCTTTCGCCGAGGTAGCGCGCGTGCCGTCCCGACCCGCAGGCGACATCGAGCACGCGCTTTACTGTGTGTGGCGCCAGCGTCTTCTCTATGAGCGCAACCGCTCTTTCCGCCTCGGCATCGTCACGATGGGGATACAGAGCGACGTACTCTTCGCCAAACCAGGACTCGAACCATTCAGACATGTCGCCGAATCACTTGTGGTATGGCTCGCCACGGACGATCGATCCGGCGCGATAGAGCTGCTCGGCGAGGACGAGGCGCGCCAGCTCGTGCGCCAGTGTCCATGGCGCCAGGGACAGACGCGTGGACGACGCCGCGAGCAGATCGTCGGACAGGCCAAAAGCTCCGCCAATCACGAACGCGAGATCCCTGTCACGGTCGCGCTCTGTCCTGAGCCACTCAGCGAAGCGTTCCGACGTAAAGCTCTTTCCGGAAATGTCGCAGGCGACAAGGCGGGACGACCCGATTCGCTCGGCGAGTCGCTCGCCCTCACGCTTGCGCACCAGTCGCGAGTCACCTGACTTGCCGCGCTCCTCTCTCACCTCATGAACGTCGAGCGGCCAGTACCGCGCCGCCCGAGTCTCGTACTCATGTATCGCCGCCGCGAGAGCCGCGTTTCGCGGTTTCCCGACGACAGCGACAGTCAGTCGCATCAGGCGTAAACGCCACGCAGTCTGTGCACTGTGGCCACACGGCTTATGGCAAGCATGTACGCCGCCGTACGCATGTTGACCTTGTGCTGCTTGGAAAGGCTGAGAACGGCCTGGAAGCTGTGCACCATGATGTCGCGCAATCTGTCGTTCACTACCTGCTCGGTCCAGAAGTACCCGCCGCGGTCCTGGACCCACTCGAAGTACGACACCGTCACCCCACCAGCGTTGGCCAGAATGTCGGGTATGACGAACACGCCATTTTCATCGAGGATCGAATCTGCGGCCGCGGTGGTCGGCCCGTTTGCGCCTTCGCAGATTATCCGGGCGCGAATGTCTCCGGCGTTTTTCGTCGTGATCACGTTTTCCAGTGCGGCCGGAACCAGCACATCGACGTCCAGCGTGAGGAGGTCGGCCCCGCTGATGACTTCGCCCTTGCTGTAGCCGTCGAGTTTGCGGTGCTTGTTGACATAGGCAATCGCGTCGTTGACGTCGATTCCATCCGGATTGTGGATAGATACCGAGCGGTCGCCGATGGCGACGACCTTGCACCCTTCCGTGTGAAGCAGCTGTGCAGCGACAGACCCGACGTTGCCGAATCCCTGAACGGCAACGGTCGTTCCAGCGACCGGCATGCCGAGGTGGGCGAGCGCCTCGAGGGCAACGATCATGCAGCCCCGTCCGGTTGCCTCCCTCCGGCCAAGCGATCCGCCCATCTCGATGGGCTTTCCGGTAACGACAGCGGTTGTGGTATGGCCGACGTGCATGGAGTAGGTGTCCATGATCCACGCCATCACGCGTTCGTTGGTGTTGACATCGGGGGCCGGCACGTCCGAATCCGGACCAAGCACGTTGATGATGCCGGCGGTGTATCGGCGGGTGAGGCGTTCGAGCTCACCGGCGCTCATGTTGTGCGGGTCGCATACGACGCCGCCT
>DATBZT010000351.1:0-8507 GCA_036513055.1 Gemmatimonadaceae bacterium
TGATCAGCCGCAGCGCCTGATCAACACCCCAGTCCGATGGAACGCTGACGAATTCGGTGGTCATGATTCCGCCGGCTGTCTCGGGCGGATATTGAAGGAGCTTCTGAAGGGAGGCGCGAGTCGGCTCGCTCACAGTCGCCAGCAGGCGCGGTCGCTGCTCGGAAGGAACTTCCCGGAACAGGTCCGCCTGCTGGTCGGCGGACATTGCCTCGATGAGCGGCCCCACCTTGCGCGGTTCTATGAGTTGGATGATCGCGCAGCGATGGCGGGTCAGCTCCGGCTCGTCGAACACCTGGACGGCGAGCTCGAATGGAAGCGACGCCATCACCTTCGCGGCAGCTTCCGGTGGCAGCTCGCGCAAAGCCTCGGCTATGTCAGGAGCGCGTAGCTCGCCGAGCGCTTCCCGCAGCTCCTCCGGATCGGTGTGAACCAGATAGAGGAGCTGCGCTATCGTGTGTGCGGGGATCTCAATCATTTGAAGTAATCATCAGATGTTTGACTAAAGTGATCAGCAATAATTGACTAGCCGGCGTATTCACGCGTCAGGATGTTGCAACAAAATCAATAGGCTGGAAATCAAGGCACATTTGGGCCCGGAGCATATCCCGGTTAGATTTTTGCGAGCCTCACCACCAGGGAAACGACAGAGTGGGTAGATGCGTTTCGCGATTTGTACGTAGTTGGATCTTCGCCGCCGCGCTCGCGCAAGCGGTTTTGCCGGGCGTCGTCAGCGTCATTGACGCGTCCGCGGCCGGCGATTCCGTCAACCGAGCGATTCGACCCCACGCCGAAGATCACAGCACGCCGCGCTGCCCGCGTGTCCATCAGGAGGACACCTGCGCGCTCTGCCAGTTCGTCGCCGGTGCTCTAGCGACCTCGACGCCCCGGTCGGCTCCGCCGCTTCAACACACCAAACCCCTCCAGATTACCCGCCGTCTCCCGCTCTTCCTCGGGTGGCTGACTGACGGCGCACCAAGCCTCCCCCGGGCGCCACCCGCACAGGCGTAATCCATCCGCGCACGCTGAAGCCGACGGCTCCAGCGGCGCCGCACCACAGGATCACGCGCGCCGATCACACGTGTATCGGCGTTCCAATGGCACCCTATATCGAGGCAATTCATGCTTTCTGCAATTCAACGCATCCATAGTGCAGCTGCGCGCGCATCAGTCATCGCCGCGGCTGTGCTCCTATTCTCCTCCGGCGTTGCCGGCGCCGACCCTGTTCGACTAGCGAATGCTGACGTCACCGGCGTCGTTAGCGATTCCGCCAGCGGCCAACCCCTTCCCTCGGCAGAAGTCAGCATCATGCAGGGTACGGAAATAATCTCCAACGCAACTACTGACGCGTTCGGACGCTACACGGCCCACAACATCGCCCAGGGAACGTACACCGTAATGGCTCGCTTTCTTGGTTTCGGTCCGCAGTCCAGGACGGTCACCGTCGGCGACAGCGACGCGGACATCAGAGTCAATTTTGCTCTCTCACCGGTAGCGATAAGTCTCCAGGGGGTAACCGTCAACGCATCCGTTCCACTCGCCGTCGATACGCGGACTGGTGATCAGCGGTTCAAGCAGGACCAGTATCATGGAGCGCCGACGAATACGACTTCGCAGATCCTCCAGCAATCCATCGCTGGCGCGGCTCGGGCTCCGACCGGCGAGGTCCACATTCGTGGCCAGCACGCGGAGTACACGTATTACGTCGATGGCGTGCCGGTGCCAGCGGGAATATCCGGCAGTCTCAACGAATTGTTCGACCCATCGGTCGTCAACGAAATCGACTTCATCACCGGAGGTTGGGACGCCGAGTATGGGAACAAGAACGCCGCGGTCGTAAACATCACGACACGGGTCCCTGCGGGCGGATTGCACTACAATCTCAATGGATTCGCCGGCAACTATAACACCTATGGTCAGGGGATCAGTGCCAGCACCAATGCCGGAAAGCTCGGCTACTTCTTTTCGGGCTCCCATCAGACCACGGATATGCGGAAGGAACCGGTGATTCTCGATCCGACGACGAACAATGTCGAGAACTTCCACAATCACGGCGAGGACTGGTACGGATTCGGAAAGATCCAGTTCACGCCTGGCGCGAACGACATCGTCAATCTGGACGCGAACCTCTCGCAGACGAAGTTCCAGGTTCCGTTCGACACCACTGGCGCCGTTCAGCTTGATGACAACCAGCGCGACATCAACAGCTTCGTCAATCTTGGCTGGAGACACCAATTCGCCGGTAGCGAATACGCCGGAGGTGGAAACGCTGCAGACGCGGGCGCGCCGCCGGAGCTGTTCGTTGGGCTGTTCTATCGGCACGGGGGTCTTCGCTACACCCCGGGCGTCAACGATCAACCGCAATTCATCTTCTTTCCGGACACCCTTACGCCGTACAACATCAAAGAGGACAGGAACTTCAACGCGTTCGGCGTAAAGGCGGATTATTCCATCCATCCAGCGCGGGAAATGGAAATCAAATTCGGGACGTTATCCAGCCTTACTAGTGGTCACGAGGATTTCAGCACAGTTGACGCCAGCGGCAATCCTGGACCCGCATCCATTTCCGGCCTGAAGGGATGGGACGCCAGCGGATACGCGCAAATCGCCTACGCGCCTGTCGAGCAGTTCGAGATTCGCACGGGCATCCGCTATGACGCGCACAACGCTCCTTTTGCCGGAACCCAGTCGCAATGGAGTCCGCGGGTGCGACTCAACTTTTTCCCCAACTCGGCCAATACGTTGTATCTGTACTACGGCCGACTGTTCCTGCCGACCAATGTAGAGGACCTCCGCTCCGTCACCAGTGTGGCGCAGGGCGGCCTCGCGACCGTGCCCACGCTTCCTGAGCGCGATCATTTCTATGAGGCGGGATTCGTGCACCGATTCCCCTTCGGCCTGGTTTCGAAATTCGCCGGGTATTACAAGCAGAGCTCGCCGGGCATCGACGACAACACGGTTCCGGGATCCAACATCGTGACGTCGGTCAACATCGCCAAAGTGAAAATCACCGGAATCGAGACGGTGCAGGAGATTCGCCCGCCGGGACCGTTCTCCGCGTATCTCAACGTCGCGCTCAATCACGCCTATGGAAGCGGGCCCATAACGGGTGGCTTCTTCCCGACAAATGAGCCGACGGGTTTCTTCGACCTTGATCACGACCAGCGCTTGAGCATTCTTGGCTCAGCCACTTACTCGCTGCGCCAGGCGTACGCAAGCCTCACCGGCACGTACGGCTCGGGCCTTACCAACGGCGTTGATCCCGCCGGTTGCAATTGCTCATATGGGACGGGTCTCCTGGATTTCAACAAGGGCATCAAGGTGAAACCGAGCTTCATTCTGGGCGCCAGCACCGGGATTTCTTTGCCGTTCGGTCGCTCACTCATTCATCCCGAGTTTTACGTGGACAACATCTTCAACAAGAAGTACCTGTTGAAGGGCGCGTTTTTCAGCGGAGCGTCAGTAGGAAGACCGCGTCAGTTTCAGCTCAGATTCAGCATCGCCCAATAGACGACGATGCGATGGTCCCTGACGCCTCGGCTAATGGGGCCATCGCTCGCTCGTTGGGCGTTCCCGCAATTTCGAATCTCATGTATTCAATCCGAATCAGTCCGAAAGGTGAACCAATGAAACAACTTGCCCCACTCCTTCTGGCGATTGCGATTGCTTGTAATGGAAGCGATGGCACGGCGCCCAAAGCCCCGCCCAGCGACATCAGCACCATGAGCGTCGGCGAGGTCCGAGTACTCAATCCATCCGACATTCCCAACGGGATCGATCTTCCCTCCGGCTCCTCGGCACGGGATTACGTCATCATCGTTGGAAATACGAATCCGACGATCGACGCCGTCGCCAATTTTCTCGTGAAAGCGGACCGATCCGCGGGCGGTTCCTCGGACCTCTCAGCGAGCGCTGAGCTCAGCTCGGCTCTGCAGCGCGCGGGCCAGACAATCAACGTGACGACGCCGCTACAACAGGCCTTCGAGACGAAGCTACGCGCGTTCGAGCGACAGAATCTTCTGCTCCGCTCGAAATCGGCTCCAGTCGGAGCGACGCGATTCTCCCTCAGGCGAAGTGTCCAGGCCGCGGCCGCACCCGCGGTGGGGGATGTTCTCAACCTCGACGTTCCCGACGGCGGCTCCAATAATCTCTGCAGCAACTTCTTTCAGACCCAGGCCGTAGTAGCGTCGGTGAGTCGCCGGGCGATACTCGCGGTTGACACTCTGGATGGTCCGCCGACGCTTTTGTTCCCGCAAACGGTTCTGGACTCCATCACGCAGGAGTTCGACAACAACACGTTCGTTACCGACAGCTCGTACTTCGGCAATCCAACGGACATCGATGGCAATGGGCGAGTCATCCTGCTGTTCACGGGTGAGGTCAACAAGCTTACGCCCGCAAACTCGACGGGCGGTTTTGTCGCCGGATACTTTTTTGCGGGAGACTATTTTCCGAAGACAGGGGCGGCCAATCAGTCGTGCGCCGAGAGTAACAATGCCGAGATCATGTATCTGCTGTCGCCCGATCCGACCGGGAAATACGGCAACGTGCGGAGCGCCTCCTCAGTACGTCAGGGAACACGGGGAACGATCCCGCACGAGCTCGAGCACATGATCAACGCGGGCAACCGGTACTTCAATCCTGCCGCTACAGCGTTCGAAGACAACTGGCTGGACGAATCACTCGCGCACATCGCGGAGGAGGCAGTGGGTCGTGTGTCGCGAGGGTTCGGCGATCTTCAGACGTTGACGTTGCAGGACATGTTGCCCGGCGATCAGGCCTCGCGCGATGACTTCAACGCTTTCTTTTTCCAGAACTTCGCGCGGCTCGCGTACTGGATGGCGCGACCGGACACATCCTCGGGCATCAGCTCCAACTCGGACGCAAATCTCTCCTCGAGCGGGGCGGATTGGGCGATCGGCCGGTATGCAGCCGACAACTATTCGAACGGCGACGTCCGCGCGTTCACTCGCAGGCTTGCGGCCGGCCCCGACAACGGGATCAAGAATTTCACGACAGTTGCGGGCGCCTCGCTGGATACGCTGATGGCTGGCTGGCTCGTATCGATGTACGCCGACCACCTTGGAATCGCCGGTCTCAATCCAAAGTACCAGTACCGCTCGTATAATTTCCGGAACATAATGCCACCGGTGGCGCAGGCGGTGCTCAGCACGGGCAGCGTCTATCCGTTATTGGTTTCGCCGGTCGGAAGTGGCTCCGACAATATTTCAGCGACGAACAAGTCCGGCAGCGGGAATTATTTCAGCTTGACGGTTGCCGCCAATGCGGGATCGAAGAATGTGAAGGTTCTCGACCCTGCTGGTGGGGACGTGACTTATCCAGGAGCCCATATCTATGTGTTGCGAGTGCAGTAGAGTCGATCGGTCCTGACGCGGTGGCCATGATGACTCGTTGGCCATTGTTGCTCGTGCTGCTCTTGCCGTCGCTAGCCCGTTCCGCGCAGGCGCAGGCGGAATATAGAAATCTCGACGCGGGTTTCCCGGTACGGGTCGAAGACGCAACCGTCGCGCGCTTCTGGAGTCTTATCGACAGCGCGCCGGCCAGCCTGCCGAGCGTGATGCCGCAGTCGGCGGCAATCGCGCCCCGATTCACGGCGCGTTATCCCGAGGCGGCGATCATTTTCGACAATCTGCATTCGCTGCACGACGTCGTGTCCGATATCCTCGCAGAACCTTCCGTACCCCGTGGCTCGAAGCGACGAACGATTCTCGAGGCGGCGGCTCGCTATCGCGACTCTGCCAGCTCGATAACGAGCCTCGAAGAATGGAAATCGATGGCCGCGTCGATGGGGGTCGCGAACATGGGCGGCCCCGCACCGGTTACGGGCGGCAATTGAGCGGCATCAGAGGTTGCGTGTCACGATGTAGACAAATCCCTACGCCCGACGCACAGCGCTGAAAACGCCCACGATGGCCAGCAGCACCCCGGACGCGACCACAATCGCGGCTCCAGTGGGCAGATCCATTCGATAGGAAGCCCACAACCCGAGCAGGCTCGCTGCGGCGGCTATGACCCACCCTATCGCCAGGCGCTTCATCCACTCCTGGGCCAGCATCGTCCCGCAGACCGCGGGTACAATCAGATACGCAAAGGTCAGCAGCACTCCGGCAAGGCGCACGAAGCTCACGACCACGAGCGCGAACGCGGCGTAAAACAGGAAGTCCCACAGGCGCACGCGTATTCCGTCCGCGAACGCCTTTTCCGGGTCGGATGAGATGAGGACAAACCGTTTGTGGTAGGCCGCGTAGAAGGCGCCGAGCGCTGCAAATACCAACAGTCGCTGGCCGATTTCCCCTTTCGTCACATTCAGGATGTCGCCCGTCAGCAGGTTCTCGAGCTCCTCCTTCCCACCCGCGACGCGGCTCAGTAGCAGAATCACGCCCGCCGCGGCGACGACGAACGTGATGCCGATGACCGCTTCCTGAGGAACTTCGCCTCTCTTGGTGCTGCGCGACCAGCTGAAGAACGCTGCCCCGATGAACGTCACGCCGAGTGAAATCCAGAATGTGATGCGGTCATCGAAGTGATACCCCATCAGCAATGCCACGCAGGTCCCAAGCGTCGCAACTTGCGCGAGCGCCAGGTCCACGAAGATCACCTCGCGCTTCACCACGTGGAGGCCGAGGTAAACCAGCAGTGGCGGAAAAAGAAGGCACGCCACCAATGGCCATCTCATGACTTCCCAAATCACCTGAAGATCCGCGCTCATTTTACGGTCCGGAGCGCGCCGGCTAGTGTGTTGACGAGGTGGTCCATCAGGTCAAAGTATGTCGCGGTATTATCGACCGCCCCCGGCTGCTGCGGAGCATCGAGAACCAGCGCGCCCGTTTGACGCGCCACCGTCTCCGCCGTCTTTCGGTTCTGGAATGGCTGCACGAGGATGACCTTGGCGTTCGTCGCTTTCATCTTGCCGATGACCTCGGCTAGATGCGCGGGAGAGGGCGCGATGCCGGGCTTAGCCTCGAGCTCGTCGACGATGTTCAGGCCAAATCGTTCGGCCAGATAGACGAAATCCTTATGATACGTCACGATCCTCGCGCCTCGATAAGGGGCGAGCTCGTTCTTCCAGCCGGCATACTTCGCGTCGAGCTTGGTATCGAACCTCGCCAGGTTGCCATTATAGGTTGCGGCGGACTTCGGATCGATCTGCGCGAAATGATCGGCGATGTTGCGGGCGATGATTTTTACGTCCACCGGGTCGATCATGAAGTGCGGATTGCCGAGCGAGTGAACATCGCCCTTCGAGCGATCGAAGCTGGTGGGAACTTCGAGCATCGTGATTCCGTCCGAGGCCACGATGCGGCCCGGTGCGCCGGCGGCGATCCTGCCGTTGCGGGAGTTCTCGAGCAACGGCGGCAGCCATCCAAGCTCCAGCTCGGCGCCGCCTTCGATGAGCGCATCGGCGCGGTTGAGCGTCACGATGTGGCTCGGCTTCGCATCCACGAAATGTGGATCCTCGGTCGGTTTGGCCAGAGCGACGACGCTGACCTTATCCCCGCCGACCTCTCTCGCGATCGACGCGAGATCGGGTGTGGTGGCGACGACGCGGAGCTGCGCCGCCGCAGATGAGCCGGTTGCTGCGAGCGCGACCAGAGCGAGGGTCGCGGCTCTATGAAGATTCCTTGATTTCATTTCCTTTTTTTACCGTTTAGAATTTGTGTGCGGCGTGTGCGCCGAGCAGGAACTCGAACTGGAACCAGAGCGAGTGATCGGTGCCGATTCCCTTGCGATTGTCGAAATTGTATTGCATCCGGAACTTCGAGAACTCACTCGGATACCAGGTGAAATTAGGCGACAACCGAGTCCGATCGCGGCGTACCTCCGACTGGAATGCACCCGGATCACCCGATGCGAACTCACCGCGCAGCCCCGCCACGATGCGGGGCTTTATTCCCCACAACACCTGGGCGTATGCTCCGCGATCCTTCAGCGTCTCGCTCGGCAACGTCACCACTGGATTGTCGGCGGCGATCCGCTGCGCGGCGTCGTAATGGCGCCACATCGCTTCGCTCTGCACCGACAAAAACGGAAATCCCACCTGCGCAGCAGCAGGCTTCCACTTCCAATACACGTCCCCACCATACACCTGAGTGTGGGCGGAGGGTCCTGAATTGTTGGGGCCGAATGCCGCCGACGCGCCGAGGACAATCGTCTGAGTCTCGGTCAGATCGAAAGACGTGTTGATGCGCGGCACAAAAAGCAGTCCCGACGCGTGTTGCACCGGAGTGGTGTCGACTACGCCACCATGGATCTGCGGCGAGTCGGGCGAGCGAAAGCTCGACGTTGTTCCGCCCGTGGCGTTGGCGACAAGGATCAGCGCCTCCGTATAGAAGGAAGTCGGGAGCAGCCACGAGAGGCGGATCCCCTGGCTCCGAAGGCCATCGGGTCCGAACATCCGATTCAGGACCAGGGGCTCGTCCACAAAAGACCACGCGTGCGGGTGCTGGTTATTCTGCCGTCCGAACTCAGCAAAGAACTGTCCGACCTTG
>DATBZT010000352.1:0-9749 GCA_036513055.1 Gemmatimonadaceae bacterium
GCTTACGGGGCAGCCTGCCAATCGCGCCGGCAACGTGGATCTTCGGTCGTTACTGGCCGAGCACGCGCGGGAAGCGGGGGTGCTCAAGGTGACGGTGTCACATTGTTGCACGCGTTGCGACAATGACCGGTTCTTCTCGCACCGGGCGGGTGACACCGGCCGCCAGGTTGGGGTGATCGTGGCAAGTCTCTGGTAGGCTGAGTTTGCCACAGAAGCACAGAAACACAGAAAACTGCGGGAATTTACGGGGAACTGCACGCGGTCGCTGAAAGATCGCGTGCAGTTGTAGTTGCAGTGATAAAAGAAAAAGGAATGACTCAGCCTGCGGGCCAGACCGTTCGCTGCGCGACGTGGCCTTCTGTGTTTCTGTGTTTCTGTGGTTCTGTGGCAGTAATAGCCGGGAGCACTGCCGGGGCAGTTGACTCTATTGTTTCCACGGTCTAGATTCCTTTCTCGCTCCACGACGATTGTCGCGGGCGGAAATGTGGGGATGCCCCCCACATTTTTTTGTTTCAGGAAGGCAGCTCGAAAGTAGATGAGCGACGCGTTACAAGGCATTGTTAAAACGGAACTTACGCCTCTCGGACTGGAGCTTTTTGAGCTGCGGACAGGGGGCACGAAAGGCCGGCCCGTGGTGGACGTTCGAATCGACCGCGTGGACGGCGAAAAGGTGACTGTGGACGACTGCGCGCGAGCATCGCGGGCAATCGAGGCAAGGCTGGATGCGATGGCGTACGCGGGCACTCGCTATGTACTCGAGGTGTCATCGCCGGGTGTGGAGCGACCGCTCCGAAATGCTGGGGACTGGCGCAGGTTCATCGGCCGCGATGCGGTCGTGACAAACGACGATGTCGAGGGCGGGCCGGTTGCCGGCTCGCGTGAAGTCAGCATTGCCGCCGTCGAAGGCGGAGACGGTGACGAATTGATAGTAGTGGAGGACGCTGGCGGTAACACGCTTCGCATCCCCCTGGCGGCCGTGAAGAAGGCCCGCCTGGCGTTCAACTGGAAACGGTAAAGGAGCAACGGATGGCCGGTTCACTCGAAATCTTGTCTGCGATAAAGGAGCTGACGAATTCCAAGCAGCTCGATCGCACGGAATTGCACGGCCTCCTGTACGATGGTATCCACGCCGCGCTCGCCAAGAAACACGGCCCCAATGTCCAGGCCGAAGTCGACATCGACGAGGACAAGGGAACGATCCGCATCGTCCGCCTGATGACGGTTGTCGACGAAGTGACGGACCCGGCGCGTGAGATCTCGCTCGAGGAAGCCCGCTACGACGATGAAGAGTTCCAGGTGGGCGACGTGATGGAGTCCCCCGTCGACTTCTCGGAATTCGGCAGAATGGCCGTGCTTGCCGCCAAGCAGCGGATCATCCAGCGCGTCCGCGAAGGCGAGCGCTCCAAGATTCGCGACGAATTCACGAGCAGGGTGGGCGACCTCCTCTCTGGAGAGGTGCAGCAGATCGAGCGGGGCAAGCTCGTCATCATGCTCAACAAGTTCCGCGAGGCCGAAGCGATCATTCCCTACCGCGAGCAGAACCACCGCGAGCATTTCCACCAGGGAGATCCCATTCGCGCCGTGCTCAAGCGCGTCGAGGAGACTCCGAAAGGCCCGCGCCTGATGCTCAGCCGCGGCGATCCGATGTTCGTTCAGGCGCTGTTCAAGCTCGAGGTGCCGGAGATTCAGCAGGGGATCGTGGAGATCAGGGCAGCAGCGCGGGAAGTGGGCAATCGCACCAAGATCGCCGTTTTCTCGCGTGATGATTCTGTGGATCCGGTGGGCGCATGCGTTGGCCTCAAGGGCTCGCGCGTTCAGGCCGTGGTCAACGAGCTCGGCGGGGAGCGCATCGACATCGTGCCATGGTCGGCCGATCCGGAGCGTTTTGCCAAGCTGGCGCTCGCGCCGGCCCGGGTTGCCCGCGTGTTCAGCGATCCGGCAACGAAGACAATTCAGGCAGTGGTGGATGAAGACCAGCTCTCGCTGGCCATTGGCCGAAACGGCCAGAACGTGCGCCTCGCGTCCGAGCTCACCGAGTGGAAGATCGAGCTGTACTCCAGCCGCGAGTGGATGGAGCGCGGAAGCGAGACGCAGATCTTCGCTCCGCTGCCGGGCGAGCAGGAAGAGGTCGTGAATCCGCGGCTGTCGGAAATCGAGGGTCTGGAGCCGGCAACGGTGGCAGTTCTCGAGGAGGCGGGTTATCGCACTCTCGACGACATCATCGATCTCGAGCGCGAGGATTTCCTGCGGCTGGCGGGTATTGCGCCCGAGGAAGCCGATCGGCTGATGACTATCATCAATGAGCTGACGACTGAGGAGGGCGGTGAAGCTGCTGCCGGTGCCGACGCGGCGGGCTCGGTTCCGGCAGAAAGTGCCAGTGTTGGCAGCGAAGCTGGCGCGGGTGACGCGACCAGGGCGAACGATGGCGGCGCGAGCGCTGCCTCCGATGGCGAGACCGCTCCGTTGACGGACCCGGGAACGAAGAAGGGCGAGTGATGGATGCGTCCGTCCGGCGAAAGGTGCTCGGCCTTGTTGGCCTGGGGCTCCGCGGACGGCGCGCCGTCGTAGGGGTGCAGCAGGTGCGTGACGCGGCACGACGTGGTAAGCTGAAACTGGCGCTTGTGGCCGGCGATGCGTCGAAGAATAGTTTGGACAAGGTGGTACCGCTCCTCACGGCGCGGGGTGTTGTGATCATCGAGGGTTTTTCGGCAGGCGAGCTTGCGGGCGCCTGCGGCCGGGAATCGGTTTCGGTGCTCGGTGTTCTCGACGCAGGATTGGCGCGGGGTATTCGCGAAGCGGCACCCGGCGCGGAAAAGAATGTTGTGGGCGACGTCGGCAAGTCGCGGGTTGTCAGGAATCAAGGAGGCAGGTTTTGAGCAAGCTTCGCGTTAACGACATGGCAAGCGAATTCGGGATATCCGTCGACGAGGTGATCACCCTCCTCCGTCAGATGGATGTGCCCGTGCGGAGCCATGTCAGCCCGCTCACGGACGACCAGGTCGCCCGGATCAGAGCGAGGTGGGAGCGCGAGAAGCGGGCGCGAGCAACGGCGCCGGCAGCTGCTCCGGCCCGTCGCCGTCGCGGCACCGCCGCACCAGCCGCCGCGGCTCCGCCGCCGGTGGTCGAGGCGCCGCCAGAAGCCGCTGGGACACGTCGTCGCCGCCGCGTTGTGGAGGCACCCGCTCCAGTCGTCGAAGCGGCTACGGAGACTCCAGTTGTCGTCGAGCCGCCGCTCCCCGGAGCAGGGATCATCGACAAGACGGCAAAGCCGAAGGAGGTTGTGCCGCCCGCTCCGCCTGCGCCCGCTCCTGCCGCCGAAGACCGCGAGCCAGAGCGAGCAGGACGAACTCCTGCGCCGCGCGCTGCCGAGGCAGCCGCGCCTGCAGCTCCGCGTCCGGCGCAGCCGGCGACTTCGCAGACGCCACCGTCGTCCGCACCTCCGCAGGCGCCCGCTCCGACTTCCACTCCGCCGCAGCCGGCTGGCGCGGCCGAGCGACCGCGCCCACGCCCCGTCGTTCCTGGTGCACCGCGCCCTCGCCCGGTTGCAACCGGAACTCCGTTCGCCCCACCGCGTCCCGTTGCTTCGGCAGCCCCGGGAGCGGCCGCCGGTTTTCCGGGAGCGCGTCGCGACGATCGGCCGCGTCCCGACGATCGCGGCGGTCGCCGCGGTAAGAAGGGAAAGCGCGGATCGGTAGACCAGGAAGCGGTGTCGTCGAGCATCTCGCGCACCATGACGGCTCTTCGCGGCCCCGCCGCGGTGCGCCGGCCTGGCTCACGTCGCTCCGATGACGCGAGTTATCGAGAGGAGATGGAGGCTGACCGCATTGCCGCTGTCGAGCGCGAGAAGAAGACCGTCCACGTCAACGAGTTCATCACCGTCAGCGAGCTTGCCGGAATTCTCAAGGTGCCCGCCACGCAGATTGTCGGATTTGCCTTCAAGAATCTCGGGTTGATGATCACCATCAACCAGCGGCTCGACTTCGACCAGATCGACCTGATTGCCGGCGAATTCGGTTTCCAGGCGGTACGGGAAGAGGAGTATGCTGCCGGCGTGACCGAGGCGACGGAGGAGGAAGCCGCCGAGAACCTCAAGCCGCGGCCGCCGATCGTCACGATCATGGGACATGTCGATCACGGCAAGACGTCGCTGCTCGATTACATCCGAAAAGCGAACGTCGTGGCCGGCGAGTCCGGCGGAATCACGCAGCACATCGGCGCGTACCACGTCACACTGCCGAACGAGAAACACATCACGTTCCTCGATACGCCTGGCCACGAGGCGTTCACCGCTATGCGCGCGCGGGGCGCGCAGGTGACCGACATCGTCGTGCTCGTCGTTGCGGCCGATGACCAGGTGATGCCACAGACGATCGAAGCGATTTCGCATGCGAAGAATGCCGGCGTGCCGATGATCGTCGCCATCAACAAGATCGATCTTCCTTCTGCCAACCCGGGCAAGGTGAAGCAGGATCTCCTCCAGCACGGTGTGGTGCTCGAGGAATTCGGCGGCACCACTCTTTCATCGGAGATCTCGGCCAAGAAGGGAACCAACATCGATCAGCTCCTCGAGCAGATTCTGCTGCAGGCGGAGATTCTCGATCTCAAGGCCAATCCCGACCGGCGCGCTACAGGCGCGGTGGTCGAGGCCCAGCTCGATCCGGGCAAAGGCCCCGTTGCCACCGTGCTCATTCAGAGTGGAACTCTGCACGTCGGGGACGATTTCATCTGCGGCATGTACTCCGGCCGTGTGCGCGCGCTGCTCGACGAGCGCGGCAAGATCATCAAGGACGCAGGACCGGCGATTCCGGTGCAGATCCTTGGAATAGGCGGAGTGCCGATGGCCGGCGACCAGTTCGTGGTCGTCGAGGACGCGATGGAATCCCGCGAGATTGCCCAGCGTCGCCAGCGGCTCGACCGCGAGGCGAAGAGCCGCCGCACTTCCAAGAGCATCGTGTCGCTCGAGGATTTCATGACTGCTGCCGCAGCAGGCGAGAAGCGGACGCTGCGAATTGTCATCAAGGCCGACCAGGGCGGGCCGGCGGAAGCTCTCGCCGACGCGCTCGGACAGCTCTCGCATGACGAAGTGTCGGTGGAAGTCGTACATCGCGGCGTCGGCTCCATCACCGAGAGCGACATCCTCCTGGCGCGCGCGTCCGGCTCGATCATTGTCGGGTTCCACGTTCGCCCGGACAACAATGCCCGCGCCGCAGCCGAGCGTGAGGGCGTCGACATCAAGCTGTACAAGGTCATCTACGAGGCCGTCGAGGACGTTCGCTCGGCGCTCGAAGGGATGCTTCGCCCGGAAGAGCGCGAGGTGGTGCTCGGCGAGGCGGAAGTCAGAGAGACCTTCAAGGTGCCAAAGATGGGTGTCATTGCCGGCTGCTCGGTTCGCAGCGGGCTCATCAGCCGCCAGGGGCGGGCGCGCGTGATCCGCGACAGCGTCGAGATCTACGACGGCGTGATCGGGTCGCTCCGCCGGTTCAAGGACGACGTAAAGGAAGTTCGCGAAGGATTCGAGTGCGGAATCGGGATCGAGAACTTCAACGACATCAAGATCGGGGACGTCATCGAGTGCTATCGCAAGGAGCAGGTCGCGCGCACTCTGACGTCAACTGCAACTGCGTAACACTCGTCGCGCGGACCGCGTTGCTGCGGCGGTCCGCGAAGAGGTCGCGACCTTCCTCGCCGAGTCGGCGAAGGACCCGCGGATAGTGGGCTTTGTCACCGTCACCGGCGTCGAGATCACGCCGGACCTCCGCCACGCGAAGGTGTTCGTCAGCGTGATGGGAAGCGACGCGGAGAAGCAGGCTACGTTCGACGGACTGGATAGCACTGCGTCGCACCTTCGGGCGCGGGTCGGACGCGCGCTCCGGCTGCGCGTTGCGCCAGAGTTCCAGTTTCGCGAGGACGACAGCATCGCCCGCGCCGCCCGCATCGAATCGCTGCTCGCTGGAGTCCGCGATTCCGCTGAGGCGGCAGCCGTTGCCCAACGCGATTCCGGCTCCACGGCGCCCGCGGAAACCGGTGATGGAAGTCACGACGGATAGCGAGGCGCCGCCGGCCCGTCGCGGTGAAGGGCTGCTCCTCGTCGACAAGCCCGCAGGTGTCACATCGCACGACATGGTTCTCGCGGCGCGCCGTGCGTACAACGAGCGCAGCATTGGCCACCTCGGCACACTTGATCCGTTCGCGACCGGACTCCTGCTGCTTCTTCTGGGAAGAGCGACGCGGCTCGCGACTTTCATCGATACCGAGCCAAAAGTCTACGAAGCGACAATTCGTTTCGGTGCGGAAACGGACACCGACGACGCCACCGGCACAGTCGTTCGCACCGCTCCCCTGCCTGATCCGCAACGCGTCCGCGACGCGATCGCCGCACTCACCGGCCGGCTGATGCAGGTGCCTCCCGCATACTCGGCCAAATCGGTCGACGGCCAGCGGGCATACGACGCGGCGCGGCGCGGTGAGCCCATCGAGCTGGCGCCGGTGCCGGTGACCGTTCACGAATGGCTGGTCACGGAACAGCACAGCGACTGGCTAAGCGCGACCATCACCTGCGGCGGCGGCACTTACATACGGGCACTGGCGCGCGATCTCGGGCGCGCCACCGCAAGCGCAGCGCATCTCGAATCTCTTCGCCGCACGCGGTGCGGCAGATTCGACGTTCGCGATGCCGCGTCGCTCGAGGATCTTCGGAACGCCCCGCCCGCTCTGCGCACACTCCTCGTAGTCAGCAGCGATGAGTGATCTCGCGATAATTTCGGCAGACTCGGCGCTGCCGCCGAACGTCACCGGCACTGTCGTCACCGTCGGCACGTTCGACGGCGTCCACCGCGGACATCTCGACGTGCTGGCGCGGCTGGTTGGTCGGGCTGCGGCAACGGGCCGGCCGAGCGTGCTCGTGAGCTTCGATCCGCATCCACTGGAAATTGTAAATCCCGTCGCCGCGCCACCCCTGCTCAGCTCTCTCGAGGAGAAGCTCGAAGTGATCGCCGAAACGGGAGTGAACTATTTCGCGGTGGTGCCGTTCACCAACGCTCTCGCGGCGTATTCGGCGGAAGCGTTCGTAAACGAGATCCTGCGCCGGCGATTCCGCATGCGCGAGTTGTTGATCGGACACGATCACGGTTTCGGCCATCATCGCGCCGGAAACGTGGGCGTCCTTCAGCAGCTTGGAGCGGAGCAGGGATTTGCCGTCGAGGTGGTCGAGGCAGTCTCGCTTTCCGATGGCCAGCATGTGTCGTCGACCTCGATCAGGCGCGCACTTGCCGGAGGCGACCTGGTCCGGGCAGCCGAGGGACTCGGCAGGGCGTATTCAGTGGGAGGCGTTGTGGTGCATGGAGAAGGGCGGGGGCGGGATCTTGGTTTTGCGACCATAAACGTCGCCCCTTCTTCTTCGCGCAAGCTGCTGCCCCCTGTGGGCGTGTACGCGGTGCGGGTGCAGACGCCCCGCGGTCCATTCGACGGGATGATGAATCTCGGGCCAAGACCAACCTTTGGAGAAAGCACGACGTCGCTCGAGGCGCATCTGTTCGGTGCAGAGGGTGACTTTTACGGCGCAAACGTGAGGATCGATTTCATCTCGTTTCTCCGTGACACCCGCAGGTTTGCAAACGCTGAAGAGCTGACGCGCCAGCTCAAGCAGGATCGCGAGGACGCGCAACGCGCGTTGACTCCCTTCATCGCTCCCGGTAACCTTAACGGCTATCCCGGAACAATAAATTTCACCCAGTCAGTCGCATGACTCTGAAGTATCGGCTGTTAATCATCGCAGGCCTGATCGTGGCCTCATTTATTGCCCTGTACCCGCGCCAGGTTGTGGAGCGCGTCAGGAGCGCCAACGGGTTCGTCTACGACACCGTAAAAAGGGTTCCGCTCAAGCGCGGCCTCGACCTGCAGGGCGGAATGCACCTCGCTCTCGAGATCGACGACTCGAAGGTCATCGTGCCTGACAAAGCCGAGGCGATCGACCGGGCGCTCAAGGTCGTGCGCACGCGCATCGACCAGTTCGGCGTGTCCGAGCCCGTGGTCCAGAAGGCGGGCAACGACCGCATCATCGTCGAGCTTCCGGGAATCGACGATCCCCGCCGTGCTCAGGACGTCGTCCAGAAGTCGGCGTTTCTTCAGTTTCAGATAACCGACAAGACCCAGGCGCTGGAGAAAGCGTTCCCGCGGCTCGATGCCGCGGTGAAGCAGGCCGGCGGTGCAGCGCTGGTCGCGCAGGCCGGCGCAGCGGCTGCAAGACCCGACAGCGCCGCTGCCGCCAGCGCAGGTCTTCAGTCGCTCTTCACCAAGGACACGACGAAGAAGGCGAAAAAAGACAGCGCCAAGGCCGACAGCACCAAGGCCGACAGCGCCGTCGTAGCCACCGGTGGGGATTTCTCGAAACTCATCCAGCAGGGCGGCATGCCGGGCGAGTACTACGTCGCGCAAAGCGACATGGACAAGATCGATCGCTTTCTCTCGCTGCCGCAGGTCCAGGCGGCCATTCCCCCGGGCAAGGTGCTGCGCTGGGGAAGCGACAGCACGTCGCTCGGCAACAGGATGTATCGCCCGTTGTACGTTCTCGACGCCCGGCCAATCATCACCGGTGAGTATCTCACCGACGCCAAGCCGGAAACGAGTCCGCAGGAAGGCACGCTCGTGACCTTCAAGCTGAACAACGAAGGTGGACGCCGGTTTGGTGTCGAGACGGCGAAGCATCTCCACGATTACATGGCGATCGTTCTCGACGACCGGGTGATGGGTCGCCCGCCGATCATCAACGGCGCGATCAGGACGAACGGACAGATCACGATGGGCGGAAAGGATCTTCAGGCGGCGTCGGACCTTGCTCTCGTCCTCAGAGCCGGCTCACTGCCGGCCCCGCTCAAGATCGCCGAGATCCGAAACATCGGCGCAAGCCTCGGCAAGGATTCCATCTCCAAGGGAGTCACCGCCGGGCTCATCGCCATCATTCTCGTCGTGACGATCATGCTCGGCTATTATCGATTCTCGGGCTTGCTTGCTGTTCTTGGCCTTTGTCTTTACATGCTGTTCACGCTTGCTGCACTCGCCGGGTTCAGTGCCGTTCTAACGCTGCCGGGCCTTGCCGGATTTGTTCTCTCAATAGGAATAGCTGTCGACGCGAACGTGCTGATCTTCGAGCGGATCAGGGAAGAGCTCGATCGCGGCAAATCAATTCGCACGGCTGTTGACGAGGGCTTTCGCCACGCGATGAGCGCGATCATCGACTCCAACGTTTCAACCGCGCTCACGGCCGCCGTGCTTTATCAGTACGGCACAGGGCCAGTGCGCGGATTTGCCGTAACGCTTCTCGCCGGTATCGCGGCGTCGATGGTCACGTCGATCTTCGTCGTCCGCACCTTCTACATGATCTGGCTCTCCCGCTCCAAGAGCCCACAGACACTGAGCATCTGATGCTTCGTTTACTCCACGACACTCATTACGATTTCATTCGCCGGTGGCGCTGGGCCGTTGGGCTCACCGCCGCGTTCATCGTCCTCGGGATGGGTGCATTGTCCCTCAGAGGCCTCAACAGGAGCATCGAATTCACCGGTGGGACTCTGATGCAGCTCGAGTTCTCCAAGGCGATCGACGTCGCTGTTCTGCGAGGGGTCCTGGACAGCGCGGGCATTCGCGGCGCCGAAATTCAGCAGTTCGGAACGAATCGCGAGTACACGGTGCGCGCGCAGGAAGCCGGACAGAGCGGCACCGCCGCCCCGGGCGCCGAGACGCGCGCGAGGCAG
>DATBZT010000353.1:0-6252 GCA_036513055.1 Gemmatimonadaceae bacterium
TAGTCAGGCTATTAGCTCTTAGCTTGCTGTTCTAAGTTCGGGCTTTTCTTCGGTGAGTGCCCCCTCCCGCGCCGTAAACACCATTAATCCGACGGCGAGCGCGCATAGGGCAATTGTCCTATCCGTCTCTCGCGGTTGGACTACAAGCGTTTGACAGCCCAAATACGCCGGGATATATCCGGGGTGTCGTCAGTCCCGCTGAGGACTGACCGTTTCCCGGCACCTTAATCAGGGGGAGGTTCCGCAGATGCGTCTCAGGTTGCCGTCGCCGATTGCGCGGTTCGACTCGCGCAAGCTGTCCATCGCCATTGCACTCGTGTCAGGGTTCGCGCTCGTCTCATGTAAGGACCAGCCGGTGGAACAGGCCACCGCGCCGGTGCTGCGGGTGCCGGCGGTGGTCGTCACTCCAGGCACCAACCTCCGCACCTTCGCCGCCGCGTACTCCGCCGGCTGCAGCATCAACGTCGGCATCGCGTTCGACGGCTCGAACCTCATCATCTCCTGCTACGACCGCAACTCTCTCGATTATGTGAAAACCTCGGACGGCACGCTCGTCAAGACACTGGCGATTACCGGCACCGGCGTCGGGAGTCTCGGCGCAATGGCGTGGGACCAGAGCCGAGGCAAGATCTGGATCTGCTCGAACTCAAGTGACGTAATGCTGATCGATCCGGCGACCGGCATCGCCGTCAAGCAGTTCACGAGCGCCGGGTGCTTTGACGGACTGGCCTTCGACGGCGCGGACGGCACACTCTGGTCGAGCCCCGACGCCAATCCCAATGTTTCGCACTACACCGCAACCGGCACTCTCCTCGGCACCGTCAACGTCGGCGGCAACCTCGGCGGCTCCGGCAATTCCGGCATCGCCGTGGGCGGGGCCAAGCTCTACCTTGCCAACGACGGCGGCTCGCAGATCTACGAAGTTGCCAAGGATTTCTCGTCGTACACGCTCTTCGCCACTTTCCCACAGCGACTGGAAGACCTGGAATGTGACGACGTGACTTTCGCAGCGCAGGGCACCGGTGCCATCTGGGTGATTGACGCCTACGATCGCCAGCTCAACGCCTACGCCATCGCACAGGGCGCGTGCAACTTTGGCGGCGGCGGCGGCGGAACGCACGGCCCGCTCACCACGTACCCGGGCCAGGCAATCGGCGGCCACATAATGCTGTGCAAGAACTCGAACAGCCCGGCGGGTACCTACACGTACATCATCGGCGCGAGCGGTGTGATTGCCGGCGACGTCGTGCAGACGAACGCTTCGCTCAACCCCGGCCAGTGCCGAATCATCTTCAGCCGCACCGCCGCGTCAAACGTCACCGTGACACTCACGGTAACGGAGAACGCTGGGGCCGGGTTCATCGTTGGAAGCATCACCCGCACCCAGCTGGGCGGAGCGCCCACTGTGATTGCCGGTCCGTCGCCGACGACCACGGTGCAGGTGAATTCCGCGCACGGAGCGGTGCTCACCTACAATAACGTGCACGCACCTGCGGGCTGAGATCGGGCTCTTGTTGAGAGGGGAGGGGCTTCCGATGAGGGAGCCCCTCTTTCTTGTGTGCCATTCACCGGTCAATCCGTCTCCTTCGCCGCTCGTCGGACGCCGTCCACCGCCGGAGTGGGTCTCATCACCCATCGGCGAGCCTACGTTGGACATGATGCAATCCCCGGCATTGTCGAGTCGTGTTACCGGCGCTAACGTGGCCACTGGAATTCTGCCCAGCGCCCTTCGAATGCTCGTGTCGTCCCCGCCGGACCTGACCGTCCCGAACAGCCTTCGGCATCGCCGAGAGCGGGCCGAGCGCAACATGAACGCGCTGCGGGCGGCGGTGCTGGTGGTGCTCGCGATGGCCGCGGCCGTGTACAGCTCGACGCTCTCGCCGGCGCTCAACCGCGCGAACGTGATGGTGCTCATGCCGGCGCTGGCGTGGACTCTCCTGCAGTACCTCGCTTTTTACTCGCGCGACGAGCTGCCGTCGTGGCTGCCGCTGGCGAATGCAGTGGTGGACGTCACCGCCGTCACCGCAATCATTGCCGCCTACGCCACCGCCGACTCGGCGCTGCTCGCCCTGCGGTCGCCCATTTACGCGATGTACTTCGTGGTGCTCGCTGCGCGGCCGGTGGCGTCTTCGGTGCGGAAAGCGGGCATTGTGTCGGCGCTGATCGTGGCCGAGTACGGCGCACTCGTGATGTGGCTCGTCGCGACGGGGCAGGTGACGACGATCACCAATCCGGTGCTTGCGGTGAAGTCGGGCGCCGTCTCTCCGCTGGACGAAGCGGCGAAGCTGATGATCCTCGCGGTGGCCGGCGTGCTGGCGACGTACGCCACGCGGTGGGTGGAGCATCTGGTGAAGGAGGCGAGCAAGGAATCGGAGGAACGGCAGCGCGTCGGCACGCGACTCGTGCAGGCGGAGCTGGACACACTCCGGCTTCAGCTCAATCCCCATTTTCTTTTCAACGCGCTCAACAGCGCGATGGCGCTCGTGACATCGAGTCCCGTGGCTGCGGAAAAAATGATTTCGGAGCTGAGCGATTTTCTGCGGCTCGTGCTCAACGGCTCGTCGGAGCAGGAGGTGACGCTCGACCGCGAGCTGTCGCTGCTGCATCGCTACATCGGGATTCAGCGCGTGCGATTCCAGGACAAGCTCGTCGTGAATTTCGACATCGCCGAGGATCTTGGCGGCGCGCTCGTGCCGAGTCTCCTGCTGCAGCCGCTGGTGGAGAACGCAATCCGGCACGGCGTTGGTCCGCGGGCGAGCGGTGGAACGGTGAGCATCACGGCAAAGGAAGTGGACAGTCGCCTGGAGATTCGCATCGTGGACGACGGAGTTGGCCCGGCGGCGAAAAAGAGGAGGGATCAGGCGCGCGGAACGAGCCTGGGGCTCGAGAACACGGCAACGCGCCTGAAGTACATGTATCACGGCGCTCACCAGTTCGAGGCGGGCGCGCGCCCGGAGGGTGGCTATGCGGTGAGGATTTCGTTGCCGCTGCGATTCTCGAGTCTGTTCGGTGACGGTAACTCGGATAGCTGGTAACGGATAACGGATACGGAATAAAATGCCCTTAAAATCTTTGGTTGTTGACGACGAGTCGCTGGCCCGCCAGCGCATCCGCACGTTAATCTCTCGCCGCGATGATCTGACGTGCGTCGCCGAGTGTGCAACCGGCGCCGAGGCGGTCGAGGCAATCCGCCGCCACGAACCCGATCTGATTTTTCTCGACGTCCAGATGCCGGAGATGGACGGCTTCGACGTGATCGCGAAGATAGGTGAGGAGTCGATTCCTCCGGTGATCTTCATCACCGCATTCGACGAGTACGCGATCAACGCGTTCGAGGTTGGCGCGATCGATTATCTGTTGAAGCCGGTTGACGAGGAGCGCTTCAATCAGACCGTGGAGCGGGCCAAGGCGCGAATCGCCGAGCGGCAGCGGCCGGCGCTGGCGGCGCAGCTGGGCGCGTTGATCAAGCAGATGGGGGATGGCACGAAGTCCGGCTCGGGGTCGAGGATCGGGCTCAAGGTGCAGGGAAGGGTGTTGTTTCTCGATCCCGCCCAGATTTACTGGATCCAGGCGCGCGACGATGTCGCCCGCGTTCATCTCGCTGATTCGGCGTACGACGTGCGTGAGCCGCTGCGGAGTCTCGAGCAGCGCCTTCCCGCTTCATCGTTTTTGCGGATTCATCGCTCGGCAATCGTGAACACCGCGCACGTGCTCGAGGCGGAGCCATTCGATCAGGGCGACCAGATGCTGATACTCCGGAATGGCAAGCGGTTGACGACGGGGAGGAGCTACCGGAAAGCGGTGCAGGAGTTCCTGAGGCGGGCTACCTGACGGAACAGCGGAACTACCATACGCCTGCCGGGAGCCACAAGCGAACTGAAGCCGGTAGCCCTCAGCTGCCTACGACCTGACGGATCCGCGTCGCGGAAAGTCAGTGGTCTGGGGCAGTCGCGCAATGATACTGTCCCGTCGTAGGCGGCTAGTGGCTGTCGGCTTCAGTCGAGCAATAAGCTCTCAGCTAGCTGTTCTGGGTTCT
This sequence comes from Gemmatimonadaceae bacterium, assembly GCA_036513055.1. Lineage (GTDB taxonomy): Bacteria > Gemmatimonadota > Gemmatimonadetes > Gemmatimonadales > Gemmatimonadaceae > UBA4720. The sequence goes on from DATBZT010000353.1 coordinate 4,037, forward strand.
GTTTTTTCCGCGGTTTACTGAACCTTGAGCGACCCCGTCATCCCAGCGTGGATGGTGCAGTGAAAGTTGTACGTCCCCACCGTGCTGAAGGAACGCTGCTGCGACCCTGACGCAATGTCGCCGATATCGCCCGCGGGCCCGGTGCCGACGCCTTGCGCGGCGGCGGGCGTGTCGAAAACGATGTGGTGGAGGACGCCGGAGTTGTTCTCCCAGGTGATCGCGGTGCCGGCGGCGACGGTGAGAGTCGTTGGGTCGAATGTTGCGGCGCGCGCGCAGAAGGTGTTTGCAGCGCAAACGGCGGCGCCGCCCGTGCCAGGGTCTCCGTATCCGCCCCCGGAGCTAGTCCCGCCACCACCGGCGGTGCTGTTGCTGGGTCCCGTGCTTCCGCCCCCGCCGCCGCACGCTACGGCAAAGGAGAGTGCTGCCAGAGCTGAGCTCAATCGAAGAATTTTACTGGACATTGTGTAACCTCGGTTTGCGACGGGTAGCGGTTAACGGGAAGGGTCAGTTACTTCGGATAGGCGTCGAGAAGGCTTTGTGCCTTGGCCATGTGTGCGTGGAACGCCGGCGCAACCTTGGTCACGAGATCCTTCAACTCGGCATTCTGTATGGCTGGCAGCAATGTCGTAGTGACGGCATCGATGACTGCTTTGTGGTACGCGACTTCGTGTGCGAGAAACGCGCGGTCGAACGCCGCTCCGTGCAGCTTTCTGAGTGACTTCATTGCCGTTTCATGATCCTTTGCCATCGCAAAATCCTTTGGCGGCGTCGGATGAACCTTGAGCTTCTTCAGAAGGTCCCGTCCCTGCTGCCGTACTGCGTGGTGATCGCGAACGAGCATCGCGCCGAACGCCCTCACGTCCTTTGTGCGTCCGCGGTCTGCCGCCAGTCCGCCAGTCTCGATGTCCCACGTGTTTGCGGCGTCGAAAATGGCGGCGATCGTCGGATCGTTGAGTGTACCGCCGGACGCGGATGGAGTCGCTCCCTGTGCGGCGGAGGGACTGGACCAGGCGGTGAATGCCAGAAAAGAGGCGGTGAATGCAGCGCGGAACAGGGTTTCGCGGGTTGGATGGTGCATTTTTCGGATGCTCCCTTGGGTTGAGATGCGATTTCAAGTCGGGGTGACTTGCCGTAATACTCGTCAAGTCATATAATAAAGTCAAGGAAGATTGGAGATATTATTCCGGAAATGACCAGGACTCAGGGAAATCAGAAGACACGGCGCGTGGTGCTCACGCTGCTCCGGGCGAAACCATCCAGTGTTGCCGATCTCGCGAGTGAGGCCGGGCTCACCGTCAACGCCGTACGGTTTCATCTCGAGTCACTCCAGGACGAAGGACTCGTCGAGCTTGCCGGCACCCGCCGTCCACCGGGCGCGGGGAAGCCGCCACTCCTTTACCGTGCGAGTGCACACGCCGACCTCGTGCTTTCCAACGCTTACGCCCCGATGCTCTCGGCTTGCGTCGACGAAGTGCGAAGCACGATACCGGCGAATCAGATCGCCCAGTTCTTTCGCCGAGTGGGGGAGAGGCTGGCCGAGGGGCAGCCGGAGCCGCGCGGGCCGCTGGCGAAACGCGTCGCCGCGGCGTCGGGTCTCCTCAACGCCCTCGGCGGCTTTACCAGCGTTACGCGCAACGATGGCATCTTCAAGATCCAGGGACGCGGCTGCCCCGTCGGCGCAGCGGTCGCACACGAGCCATGCGTCTGCTCGGCCGTTGAGTCGCTGCTGGAGAAAATCGTCGGTGCCCCGGTGAAGCAGTGCTGCGACCACTCCGTGAGGCCGAGCTGCTGCTTCGAGATCGCCTCTTGAACTACTTGGAAGCCCGTGCGACTACCCAGCCGACTGCCCGGCGAATGATGTAGCGGGCGACGAACACACTCTTGAGCGAGTGCGACGCGAACGGGACGATCATCCGCTCGACCCGCGAGCCGCCGGCGGCGACGATTGCGGCATCGGCCGACCGGAACTTGTCATGATCGCCACGCACCAGCGCGATGCGGACATTGGCTGGCAGCGAGCGCACAATCTCCGGAACGGAAAAGCTGCCCGGCTCAGTCGGCTCGCCCTTGTTGGCGATGTCGGCGAGTGTCGCGCGCAAGTGGCCGCGGGACCGGGTTGAGATTGCAACAACGCCGGCGAGACCCGGCGCCCGAACGTTGGCCGCCGCCCAGACGGCGATCTCCGCGCCCAGCGAGTGGCCCATCAGCACGAGCGG
>DATBZT010000354.1:0-13764 GCA_036513055.1 Gemmatimonadaceae bacterium
TTTCCGACACTTCGCGATTCGCTGACGCAATTCCTGGATCTTTGCGCGTCGGCGCCGCGCCGGTAAACACCATACCACCGGAGCTCGTATGCGCACGACTGATTGGTGGGAAGCTTTTTGTTGACTCGATGCCCAAGGGGAGGCGGCGGCTGGTGTCTGCTGCGGTAGCGTGCGCGAGCTCCGAGGAGACCGGCGGCCTTCGAAGCCGCGACTCCCGGAGGGAGGCGTAGCGTAGAGCCGGGCTCCGTAGAGTGCGAGTCGCTAGCTACAGTAGCGGATACCAGCCGCGCCGACCGGCGCGACAATCCCAACCAAAAAAAGCCCGGCGAAGAAATCTCTCCGCCGAGCTTTGTGCTTCTGGAAAAGCTGAGAGGGGCGCGCTATACGTGGACCTGCACGGGCGAGTCGAGGGATACCGTTATACCGCCTCCGCTCGGCACGCACCCTTCGTAGTTCGCAGTCGCTGCTGCGGCCGCCGCTCCCCCGGCTGCACCGGCCGCTGCGCCCACCACCGTCCCCGTGGTGCTCCTGCCCAGCACCTGTCCAACGACCGCACCCACCACGGCGCCACCTATGACCTTCTGAATGTCCTTGTTCTGGGGTTCATTCCTTACTCTGTCAACATTCGCGTAAGTCGTGGTCGAGGCAACTGGATAGGTCCGGCCGCCGAACGAGACCGACACAACACGGAAACCCATTACGACCTTGTCGTTAACGTTCTCACTCCGCTTGAGCTCGGTGATCTCGATGTTGGCCGTCGCTCCGGCGGGAATCGTCGCTCCATTCGAGCCCGACACCGTCTGAGATACCGTGGCGGTGAACCGCTGGCCAACACGATTGGTGTTGGTGCAGACGCGGGAGTTCGACGCGAGGTTGAGCGTCGAGCCGGCGGCGATCATGCCGACTGCGCGCTCGGAGCCGGCCGCTGTGCGGGTAACGGTATTGCCGCTCGATGTCGTTGCTGTCGTCGCTGTCGTCGCTGTTGTCGCTGTTGTCGCTGTTGTCGGAGCCGCTGGCGCGGGTGTTGTCCGCGTCGGCGTGCGGACTACTGTTCTGGGCGCGCTCCGCGCCGGCGTGGTCGTTCTTGGCGCAGCAGTGGCAGGTGCCGGGGCGACGGTCGGCGACGGTACGTCCTTCAGCGCAGGCTGCGCACTGGTGTCGGCATTGGCCATCTGCAGGTCACGATTCAAAGTCGTGTCCTGAGCGAGCGTGTCATTCTTCGTTTTATCACCGCATGCGCTCAATCCAAACGAGACGGCGAGCGCGAGAGGAACCCATCTGAGTGTTCTTGACATGACTATTGTCTCCATATTTACGTGGCACAGCCGAAGCCCTTGATTTCCAAGTCTTTAAAGCCCTTAAAGGGGCAATCGGTGTGCCACCTATGAAAGACCTCCGACGCCTCATTCCCTTCTTCGGCCCCTATCGCTGGCAAGTCCTTGCGGGACTTGTGCTTGTGGTCGTATCCACGGCCATAACCAGCGTCATTCCATGGCTGCTGCGACAGGGCATCGATGCCATGGGAAAAGCGGCGCCTGCCCGAACCGTCTGGCTGGTTGCCGCGGCGATCGTCGGCACCTCGCTCATCGCCGGCGTCATGCGCTACGAAATGCGCTCGCTCATGAACGGCGTCAGCCGGTGGATTGAATACGATCTGCGCAACGATTTGTACAGGCACATCGAGACTCTGGACGCACCGTACTTCGCGCGCACCCGCACCGGCGACCTGATGGCAAGACTCACCAACGATCTTGGCGCCGTTCGAATGGCCGCCGGACCAGCCATCATGTATCTCGTGAACACCATTGCCAGCGGCATCTTTGCGCTTGTGTTCATGCTGCGAATCGATCCACGCCTCACGCTCCTTGCGCTGCTCCCGATGCTCGCCCTGCCGGTGATGACGGTGCGAATGGGAAGTGCGATTCACGCCCGGTTCGACGCCGTGCAGGAACACTTCTCCACGCTCACCACCCACGCCCAGGAGAATCTCACCGGCGCGCGAATCGTTCGCGCATACCGCCAGGAAGCGGCCGAGATCGAACGATTCGGGCGGCTGAACGAGGAATACCTTGTCCGGAACATGGCGCTCGTCAGACTTTACGGCACGATGCATCCGTTGTTCTCACTGCTTGCAGGACTCGGTGCGGCAATTGTCATCGGCCTTGGCGGCGCACTCGTCATCCACGGCACCATCTCGGTGGGCTCCTTCGTCGCGTTCGGCCTCTACCTCGGCCTGCTCACCTGGCCGCTGATCGCACTCGGCTGGGTGATCAATCTCTTTCAGCGCGGCGCGGCATCCATGGCGAGACTGGGGGAAATTCTGGATGCCCGCAGCACGATCGACTCGACCGGCGCCGGGCTCACGCATTTCCCGCCGGCAACAGCCGGCCGTTCAATCGAGTTTCGAAACGTCGGGTTTCACTATCCCACGGCGGCCGGCGTCGAGCCACGGTGGATACTGCGTCGCATCAACTTCAGCGTTCCGGCGGGAGCAACGCTCGGCGTCGTCGGCGCGACCGGAAGCGGCAAGAGTGCCCTCATGGACCTGATACCGCGGCTGTATGACCCTCAGGAGGGGCAGATTCTCATCGACGGGGTACCAATCCGTGACCTTTCGCTTGCCGAGCTTCGCGCGGAGATAGGTTTCGTACAGCAGGAGAGTCTGCTGTTCAGCGACACGGTAGCCGCGAATCTCGGCTACGGTGCAAGCGATCCTGCATCAGTTACATGGGCGGCACGTGCTGCCCAGATGGAGTCAACTATCAGCAGTTTTCCCGGTGGCTACGAGACAATGCTGGGCGAGAGAGGCATCAATCTCTCAGGTGGGCAGAAGCAGCGCGCGTCGCTGGCGCGGGCGCTTGCCCGGAAGCCGGCGATCGTCCTTCTCGACGACGCACTGAGCGCAGTAGACACGCACACGGAGGCTGAAATCCTCCGCCAGCTGCGAACCGCACTCGCTGGTCGTACGGCCGTAATCGCTTCGCACCGCGTCAGCAGCATCCGGCACGCGAATTCGATCATCGTTCTCGATGACGGGCACATCGTCGAATCGGGACGGCACGACGAGCTGATGATGGCGGAAGGCCGCTACTGGTCGCTGCTCAGGCGCCAGCAACTGGTCGAATCGATCGAGGATGCCGACGCCGGGGCGCTTACGAGCGGGAGCGCAGATGAGCGCTGACAGCCGGCGTCGCAGCGCACCGAGCGACGGTGAGCTCGTCGATCTCAGGTCGCAGTACGATCTGAGCCAGCTGCACGCGGAGATCGCCGAAGCGCGGAAGATCATCAGCGACTTGCGGGACCGCGATTCGCTCAAGACGCAATTCCTTTCGAATATCGCGCATGACCTTCGGACACCGCTCACCGCCATAATCACGCACGCCGAGATTCTGCGCGACGGGCTGCTCGGTGAAATAAGTCCAAAGCAGGGTGAGAGCGTCCGGACAATCATCACCGGCGGCCGCCAGTTGCTCGACATGATCGCGGAGATCCTGCTCTATGCGAAGGGCTCCAGCGAGCCACTCGCCGTGACCGCGACGCGATTTTCTTTCAGGGACGTGGTGGACCAGATCACCGCTCTCAACGAATCGCTTGTTGCAAAAAAACACCTCGAGCTCGAATGCTCCGTCCCGGATGATCTGCCGCCGGTCATTGGAGATCGGGACAAGATCATGCACGTTCTCATGAATCTCCTGGGGAATGCTTTCGCATTCACTCCTCCGGGAGGGAAGGTCTGGGTGGGAGCGATGCTGGATACGCACCGGCCTGCCGGGCCGGTCATACAGGTGGAGGTGGGCGACACGGGACGCGGCATCGCGCCCGACCACCACGAGCTCATCTTCAGGGAGTTTGCCCAGGTGGATTCTTCGGCGTCGCGTGCGCATCACGGCACCGGACTCGGGCTCACGATAGCCCGCCGCCTGGTGGAGCTGCACGGCGGTCGCATCTGGGTCGAAAGCGAGCTCGGTCGCGGTAGTCGCTTCTTCTTCACCTTGCCCTGCGCCCGGATCGAGGAGTAGTGCCAACCCGCATCCTCGTGGTCGAGGATAGCATTCTCATATCCAGCGCTCTCCAAATACTGCTGGAGTCAGGCGGTTACGAGGTGAGCGTGGCTGAGACGGCAGGCGACGCGGTGAAGGCAGGGCTCGCGCTGCCGCCGGACGTGGTTCTGCTCGATCTCACACTGCCCGATGCGGACGGGCTCACAGTACTCGCTCAGCTTCGCTCCGGCGGTGTGACACCCGTGCTCAAGCTGGCGATGACCGGTCACGATGACAATTCAACTCGCGATCGCTGCATTGCGGCCGGGTGCGATGAAGTGCTCGTCAAGCCCGTTCCGGCGCGGGAGCTTCTACGGATCATCGGCGAACGCCTGACGTGACGGAGCGGCGCGCCTATCGCCGGGCGGGACCGTTTCTGCGGCGTTACTACGCGATCAAGTACAGGGCGTTTGCGCGCGAGCGCCGCCCGCACGACGGCCGCCGGGGGCTCATCATGCTCCAGATCGACGCGCTCGCCTACTCCGACGTGCGACGCGCAATTGATCGGGACTACTGTCCAACGATCGCCAGGCTGCTCGCCGAACAGGGCTTCGACCTTCGCCGCTGGTTCTGCGGACTGCCATCGGCGACTCCATACTGCCAGGCAGGAATCTTCCACGGCGAGAATGATGGGATTCCCGCATTTCGCTTCTACGACAAGGAAGCGCGGCGGGTCATCACCTGCAATGCGCCCGACGGCGTGCAATACATCCGCGACAGAATTTCAACTCCGGGCGCGCTCGCGGGCGGATCGAGCTATGTGAACCTGCTCGACGGCGATGCGCAGACCGTCGCCTTCACCGTCGCGACCCGGCAGAAGATGTCGTTTTACCAGCGGCTCGGCGGAACGCGGATGGCACTCCTGATTCTGCTGCATCCCGTGCGAATTCTGAGAATGGGAGTGGAGAGCATAATCGAGTGGTTTCGCGAAGAGTGGGAGCGTGCGTGGGGCGAGCTGATGAGGCGCGTGACACACTCGGAAGGGATTTTTCCGATCATCCGGATCATCAGCAACGTCGTCGTGCGGGAGCTGCAGACGATGGCCATTCTGCTCGACGTGTATCTTGGCGTTCCGGTCATCTACAGCACGTTCATGCAGTACGACGAGCTGGCTCACCACTTCGGGCCGTCGAGCAAGCCGGCACTAGCCGACCTTCGACGCACGGATTCGCGGATCTCCGAGATATGGCGAATGGCTCGGGTCGCGGGCGGCCGGCAGTACGATCTGGTGATCCTTTCCGACCACGGGATGACACCTTCGGAGAGCTACCGGGTGAAGTTTGGTGAGTCACTCGGAGCCACGGTGCAGCGGATGATGGTGGAGGAGGCTCTCATCAGTCATTCGGAGGGCAGCGAATACGCCAACCTTAGCGCCGAGCTGGTCGAGACGGTGGCGCAGGCGACACCGCCGACGATGGCGACCGTCCGCAGCGGTCTTCATCGGTTAAGCGACTGGGTTCGCAGTCGTTATGGGCTGAGGGAGATAATTCTTCCCGAGAAATACAGAGTGGATACCCGGCACGACGTAGTGGTGACGTACAGCTCGTGTCTGGCGCTGGTCTACTTCGCTGCCGAGCCCGGGCAGGTGACGCGCGAAGCGATACTGGCCAAAGACCGCTGGCGGACTCTTTACGAGGGACTCGTGGCGCATCCAGGGATCGGGCTCGTCCTGACGCGCTCGGGCGACGCGGTACACGCCGAAGGATCACAGGGACGAGCGACCATTCGCGGCGGAAAGCTGGTTGTCGCCGAGGGCATCAACCCCCTGGAGGCCTACGGGACGGAATCGTATCAGCTGCGGGCCATCGAGTCGCTCGTTCGACAGAGCAACTGCGGCGACCTGGTGTTGTTCGGGGCGTTCGACGGGTACGAAATAGTGTCATTCGACGACCAGGTGGGCGCCCACGGGTCGGCGGGAGGCGACCAGGTTTATCCGTTCCTCATCACGCCTGGCGGCCTCATCGCGGCCGGCGAGCGGATCGAGGATGCGAAAGACATACACCGCCTCGTCATGTTGAAATACGCAACCGCGGAGACAGCCGCGCAACTCGAGGCGATCAGGCCCGCGGTGGCTCCTCGGACCCCGGTTCGCCTGCCGGCGAATAGCCGACGATCGTCCTGAATTCACCGGCCAGGATCCGCTCCGGCTCGAACGGCTCGCCCGCCCTTTTCATCACACCCCGCACCACCTCGTCGACCGTCACCAGAGGAGCGTCGGCCTCAGCCGTCACTTCCACTTCCCACTTGCCGCGGTCGATGCCCTTGAGCGTGTGGCGGTACCGCGCGCTGTAGACGGTGTGCCATGGGTCGGGATACGCCGACGTCGCCACGATCGCCACGGCGCTTTCCGTTCCGCCCTGCCTGATTGGTGGGAAGAGACGAACCTCCTCCACCAGCGCGGCGCCGATGCGATCGGCAATCTCTCTCATGAACCGCTCGGTGGTATCGATCACTTTGGGGGGAGCCCCATCATCTCGCGCTCTGCGTAGATACGAAGGATCTGCATGAAGTCCTGGGCGTTGGTGACGACACCGAACGCCTGGTGTGTGCCACGGTCCTTGAGCTTGCTCACCACGAACTCCGACGAATCCACACAGATGGTCGTCAGCTCGCGAAGTGTACCATCGGCTTCGGTGACGAACGCGGGCAACATGTTCCCGGTTGCGATTGCGTGCAACGCGGTCGCCACGAGAATCGCCATCGTCGCCTTCGTCGTGTGACGCTTCATCGCGTCCTGCGCCGTCAGCGTGTCGGTGATCACTTCGGGCAGCGGGCCGTCGTCGCGAATGGAACCGGTCAGGACGAACGGGACATTATTGGTCACCAGTGCGTGCATAATCCCGTCCTTGACGACTCCCTGTTTCACGGCCTCCGCAATAGAGCCGGCTGCCCGCACCTTGTTGATCGCGCGCATGTGGAGTCCGTGACCACCCTCGGTGGCAACTCCAGTCCTTGTCATGCCAAGAGTAGTTCCGAAAATCGAGGCCTCGATGTCGTGAACGGCCACCGCGTTCCCCGCCAGGAGAGCGCCAACGAATCCGTTTTGAATGAACCACACCATGTCGGCCCGCGCGCGCGAGTGCACGAGCGCCGGGCCGGTGACCCACACTGGATAGCCGCCGCGATCGCGCTCGTCGATGAGAATCCGGGCCATCAGCGCGTAGTCGATCGGCTTTTCGCGCGACACCTCGCTGGTCATGAACTTGAACTCTTCGTCTTCCTCCTCGGCGGTCGACGCGTAGTGCACGAAGATCCCTTCACTCCCGTCTTCCGCACTTCCAACCGCCACCATGTCGCCCTTCGCCACGCGGCGTCCTTCCTTCACCCACACAGTTCCGTCACGGTCGAGAACGAGCGCCGCATCCATACGCGGCTCGAGCGGCATGCGCCATTGCCCGTTCAGCCGGACGTAGGTCGGAAGGTTGGTGGTTGAAAAGAAATTCTCCGGAAGCACTCCGTCCGAGGGAGCGGGCGCAAAGGTGGCGTCTGGCGCCTGACCAAGTGCTGGGCGGGAAAAATCCGGAGATGTGAGAAGAGGCATGCCTAAAGATGCCTGTGCCGTCTACAGCAGCGCCACCGGATCACGGTCGAGAGTCACCCGAAGGCTGGGAGGGACGGAGAATTTCTCCATGAAGTATCGCGAGACGCGAGTGAGCTCGCCGGCCTGCGCGCACTTGAGGAGCACGTGCCAGCGCCAGCGCGTCTTGATGCGCTCGATGGGACAGGGCGCCGGGCCAATCACGGTCACACCATCGAGTCTCTGCGTCTCCAGCAGCTCACGAAGCCACGCGGTTGCGGCAACTGCGAGGTCGTCGGTGGCCATGGCGTCCATCCCGCTGAACACGATGTTGGCCAGCCGGATGTTCGGCGGATATGGCGGACTCACGCGTCCCGAAGCTTCCTCGTGGACGAAACGCAGATAGTCGTGCGTCACCGCGCAGACAACGGCGTGATGATTGGGAACACGCGTCTGAATGAAAACCCGCCCTCCCTTTGGCCCTCGGCCCGCGCGACCGGCAACCTGACTCAGAAGCTGAAAACACCGCTCCGAAGCCCGAAAGTCGGGGAGGTTTATTCCGGTGTCCGCATCCACCACTCCCACCAGCGTGACGTTGGGAAAGTCGAGACCCTTGGCTATCATCTGGGTCCCGAGCAGAATGTCCACCTCGCCGCTCGCCACACGATCGAGGATTCCGGCGTGCGCCCACTTGCCGCTCGTTGTGTCGACGTCCATCCGCGCCACGGTCGCCCCCGGAAAACGATCCGAGATCAAACGCTCGACCTGCTGAGTACCCAGGCCGCGCTGGCGCAGAGTTCGGCCGCCACATCTGCCGCATACGGGATTCAACGCTTCCTGATGCCCGCAATAGTGGCACAGCAGCCGCTCGGGAGCGCGGTGGTGCGTGAGGGTGATGCTGCAGTTGGGGCAGACGATGACATTCCCGCAATCACCGCATTGCACGAATGACGAGTATCCCCTCCGGTTGAGAAGGAGGATGCTCTGTTCGCCGCGAGCAAGCGTTGCGGCAAGCGCGCTGTCGAGCTCGTCGCGAATCACGTAAGAGTAGGCAGGCGGGGCCGCGCCTTCCCTTGGCCCGGTTGGACTCTCCCGGTGTCTCAGGTCGACAATTTCGATTTTCGGAAGGCGCCCACCGCCAACACGCTCGGGCAGGTTGAGCAGCGTGTATTTGCCGCTTTCGGCGTTGGCCCAGCTCTCGAGCGAGGGAGTCGCGCTGCCCAGGACGACGATCGCCCCCTCGAGACGCGCCCGCACGATTGCCACCTCGCGCGCGTGATACCGCGGAGCTTCACCCTGCTTGTAGCTCGTCTCGTGCTCCTCGTCCACGATGATCGCGCCGAGGTTGTCCAGCGGCGCGAACACCGCAGAACGCGCGCCCACCGCGATTTTTTTTTCGCCGCGGCTGAGAGCCAGCCACGCGTCGTAGCGCTCGCCATCGCTGAGCGCCGAGTGCAGCACGGCGATGTCATCGCCGAACACGGCGCGGAACCGGTCGACTGTCTGGGGTGTCAGGGCAATTTCCGGAACGAGCACGATTCCCGCCTTGCCCGTCTCCCTCACAAGCCGCTTGAGAACTTCTATGTACACCAGTGTTTTGCCGCTCCCGGTGACGCCGTTGAGAAGAAACACGTCACCCCGTCCGGCGCCCGCTATTGTGGCGATCGCTGCGGCTTGCGCATCGCTTGGCGTGTGCGGCGTGGCAGCGGGAATCGTCCGGCTGGCAAACGGGTCCCGTTCAATTTCTTCTGCTTCGATGACTATGAGCCCGCGCTTTTCGAGTCCCTTGAGCACCGACGGCGAAAAGGCGAGCTGCTGCAACAGGTGTTCGAGCGTGCTGTTGCCGCCGAGTGACTCGAGCAGCTCGAACAAGGCGCGCTGCTGCGGTGCCCGGGTGAACGCTTTTTCCCTTTCGAGCAGCGTCGGAAGGTCGTGGCCGAGCCTCACGATGCGATGCGTCTTGCGCCCCGGCTGCGGCTGCGCGGCGCCGGTGAGCATTGCCGGCAGCACCGAGCGCATCGCGATACCCACTGGGACGATGTAGTAATCGGCCATCCAGCGGCAGAGCGAGATCATGTCGGCGCTCAATAGCGGGCCCGCATCCGGAACTTCAGTGATCGTGCGCACCTTTCCCGGCAGCGAGCGGGGGCCGGCCGGTCCGAGGCAGATTCCGATTTCCGTTCTGTTGCGGAACGGAACGACTACCCGGGAACCGGTGACGGCCGCATTAGGGGCCGACGGCTCGAGGGCATAGGTAAATGTCTGAAAGAGCGGAACCGGCAGCGCGACCTCCACCAGCCCCAATGTTTCCCGGGGCATTGCGCTAACGGCTGCCGGCGCTCGCTAACCGCTGTTCGCTGGAATCGTTGCGAGTGACGCCGAGCCCGGGGCTGGTCCCGAGCCTGATCCGGCCGCCGGCAATCGTCGTGCCGTTGAATGGATCGCCGTCGAGAAGCGCAGCGCCGTCGAGGTCGGCGTGATCGAGCAGCGGAGCGAGCTGGGCAATAGCCGATATTCCGAGACTCGACTCGATCATGCAGCCGGCCATGACACTCATTCCGAGAGCGCGCGCCGTGTGGACCATCCGCACCGCTTCGCGCAGGCTGCCGCACTTGGCCAGCTTGATGTTTATCCCGTCGACGGCACCAGCCAGCTTTGGAATGTCCGCGGCGACAAGACACGACTCATCCGCAAAAATGGGAAGCCGCGAGCGCGCACGCACGAATCTGAGGCCTTCCACATCGGCTGCGGCGACGGGCTGCTCCACGAATTCCACCCCCTGCTCGTACAGGAAGTCAATCATGCGAACGGCTTCCGACGGGGTCCACGCTGCGTTGGCATCGACGCGCAGCTGCTTGTCAGGGGCTACCTCGCGAACGACGCGCACGATCTCCATGTCGCGATCGGTCCCGAGCTTGATCTTGAGAATCGGATACTCGGCGGCGTCTGCAATCCTGCGTCTCAGCCCGTCGTTGTCGGCGATGGCGATGGTGAAGCTCGACTGAGGCGCGTCCGAGGCATCGAGCCCCCACAGCTTGTAAACCGGCAGTCGGAGTCTCTTCCCGACGACGTCGTGGAGCGCCGCGCTGATGGCGCTCTTGGCCGACCCGTTGCCCCGCAACGCCCGGTTGAGCTGCTCATCAATTGCTTCGAGCGACCAGCCATCGGCAGTGGCGAGTACGGGCGCAAATTTCTCGAGTGCCGCAACAACGGATCCGACGGACTCGCCGTAATAACGGTTGGGCGCGGCTTCGCCGAGACCCTCGATGCCTTCATCATCCTCGATCCGCACGACGACATTTTCGTGTGCGGCGTAGCCGCCTCGCGCAATTACGAACGGATAGCGCGTATGGAGGGAAAGTATTTCGTGCGAGAGTTTCACTGGCGTCCTGCCAGCGATGCCAGCGACGGGCGCGGAGCCACAACACGCGCACTCCACGCTCCCCGCATGTCGTCGGGCGACTGCGCGCCGGAGAGATAGCCGATCAGGGCATCGGCCAGCTCATTGCCGCGCTGATAGCGGTCGGACGCCTGCTTTTCAAGGCACTTCATCACGATCGCGGAAAGCTGCGGCGGAATTCGCGAATCCACGACATCCGGAGCCGCCGCAAGCTCCGTCACATGCTTGTAGCTGATCGAGTAGCCGTCCGCGCCGTCGAAAGGCGGAAAGCCGAGGAGAGTCTCGTACATCACGACGCCAAGAGCGTACAGATCGCTCCGCCCGTCGAGCAGCTTGCCGCGCGCCTGCTCCGGCGACATGTAGTGCGGCGTCCCCATCACGTTCCCCGTGCCCGTCATGCGCGCACGGAAATGTCCTGTGGCTATCCCGAAATCCGTCACCAGGGCGTTCTCGTCTTCGTCGAACAGGATGTTGTCGGGCTTGATGTCACGGTGCACGAGACCATGGCGATGCGCGTAATCGAGTGCGCACGCAACCTGTGCCGCGATGGCCGCAGTGCGCTCCGGCGGGAACGAGCGCCTGTTGTTTATGCGATCGGCGAGCGTCCCGCGCGCCAGATAGGGCATCACCAGATAAACCTGGTCGCCGACGCTGCCGAAATCCGTGATCGAGCAGATGTGCGGATGAACGAGCTGCGCGGCGGACTCCGCTTCGCGGCGAAAACGCTCGCGCATGTCGGCATCGCGGGCCAGATGCGGGTGCATCACCTTGAGCACCACCGGGCAGTCGAGCGGCACGTGCAGGGCGTAATAGACATTCGCCATGCCTCCCTCGCCGACGCGGTGCATGATGCTGTACCGCCCGCCCGTGACGTGCCGGAGTGCGGTGATGGCGGGGTCCGGCGGCTGCGAGCTCTTGTTGGCCATCTCCGGAAGAAGCTCGCTGCAGCGGAGACATCGCGCGGCAGCAGACCGGTTCCAGGAGCCACAATCAGGACAGAACATCGCTATCCACCAAACTCCATTCGCACGAAGTCATAGGGGGGCCAGGGTCCCGTGAGCCGGAAATCGAGATCCGAATGGCGCTGATCTTCCTTCGCCACGAGCTCGGTAAACAGACCCCACCGCTCGATGTCCACGAGAAATGATGCATGCGAGACTACTGTACTATCATCCTCCGCGACGGGCAACGAGATTGTTGCAGCCGCCTGGCCGCGCAGCACCCTCAGGCTGTCCGAGGCGACGGCAGCAAGCTGCTTGGTGCTCTCCTTGATCTCATCGGCAGTCGCGTCGGCGGCGTCGGCAGTGGATGACTTGGTGATCAGAACGCGGGCCTCCGCATGACCCTCCACGACGCCAATCGCCTGCGTGAGCGTGAAGTAGTGCAGCTCGAGCCACCGGGCCAGACTCTCCCTGGTGCGGAACACCGTACCGGGCGGCGCGGGGAGCACCGATGAATTCGCCTGCACTTCCTCGAGAATCCGCGTGTATTCGGCCATTTCCGATTCATCGAGCGCGACGCGCACGTATCGGCTCGGCGCGACCACTGCGCCAAGCATGCGAAACGGAACTATGCTCGTTCCGCCGGCAAGCGAAGTGACGGCATTCGATTCCAGCGTGGCGACGCCAAAGAGGCGAAGTCCGTCTAGAGCAGCTTGCGCCATCTCAATGCCACCAGAAGAATGCCGCCCACCGCCAGCTGGACGACGAGCAGGAACCAGAATCCATGGGGCCAGCTGTGCAGCGGGATTTTCTCGAAGTTCATGCCCCACATGCCGCTGATCACGACAAAGGGAATGCTGATCGTCGCGACGACGCTCAATGTCTTGGTGATGGATCCGAGACGATTCGATACCTGCGTTAAGTAACCGTCGAGAACGTTGCTGAGCAACTCGCGATAGGTCTCGAGGGCATCGTTGATTCGCAGGACGTGGTCGTGGACGTCGCGGAAATAGACCTGCGTTCCGGCCGCCAACAGAGAGCTCGGCCGATTGGCGAGGATCGCGAAGACATCACGCTCGGGGGCAAGATGCCGGCGGAGCGAGAGGACAAGCTTCTTGACGTTGAAGACGTCGCGAAGGGCCGTCTGATCGAACGAGGTGAATATTCGATCCTCGAGTCCATCGACGAATTCGTCGAGTTGGTCGATGATTGGGAAATAAGCGTTGACGGCCTCGTCGACGATGGCGTGCATCAGCCGCGCCGAGCCGGCCTGAGCGAGCTCGGGTTTTCTCTCGAGGAGAGCGACTGTCGCTTCTACCGGGTGCGTCTTGCCACCGTGAACGGTGACGAGATAGTTCGGACCGAGGAAACAGGTCAGATTCACCGTTTCAATGTCGTATGGGTCCTCGGTATCATCGCGGAAGGCGATCGTACGAACAATCAGAATCACGTAGCCCGCGTACTCCTCGAACTTGACTCGGGAGTTGGGATTGAGACTGTCCTCTATCGCCAGCGGGTGAAAATGAAAGACTTCAGACAGGAGAGATTGCTGGGAGGTGTTGGAGTAATCGATGTCAACCCAGAGTGTTCCGGCCTTCGATTCCAGTGCGTGCCTGATGCTGTCGATGGACAATCCCTTTGTCGCCACGCCGTCCAGCCCGTAATGGCAGCTCCAGGGAGTGATCTTGTCACCCGGAATCCACGTCCCCGTGACGGGCGCAGCTCCGCTCGGCAATTGAACCGCTGTGCCTGTGCTGCTGGCTTCCGGGTTGTCCATCAAGCCGTTACCTCGTGGGAGCGAAGCGCGATCAGACTTGAAGCTAGCGGAGCCATGGGTCGGAGGCACCCCACAAGGTGGCTGTTGCC
>DATBZT010000355.1:0-9492 GCA_036513055.1 Gemmatimonadaceae bacterium
CCCTCCAGCGACACATACGCGTCTGCGTTCGCTTCGCTGGCGGCGACCATACCGATGAGGGAGCCTTCGCTGTGACCGGCGATCGTCACTGTGGAGAAGCGCTTGTCGGCACGGAGCTTCCCGACCCACGCCACGGCGTCATCGATGTAGTTGTTGAAGCGGATATCGCTCTCGTTTGTCATCGCCGCGCGACTGGCAGCAATTCCCCGCTTGTCGTACCTGAGCGAAGCAATGCCACGGGCAGCGAGACCGTCTGCCAGCATCTTCAGACTGTTGTTGGATCCGGGGATCAGCGGGGTATTACCATCGCGGTCTGTCGGCCCCGATCCGGCAATTATCAGAACAACGGGAACGGGAGCCCGAGCAGCAGGCAGCTGCAGTGTGCCGAACACGTCGCCAGTCGGTGTCGTCAACGTTGCCGGCTCCTGCGAAGCGACAAGCGGCGCCCCCCGATAGACCGGCGTCGCTCCCGGATTCTGTGACTGCGTCGCGCACGCCTCGATAATCAGCACGGCCGTCAGCGCCAATCCCATTCCTCGATGATTCATGACTTCTCCTCCGCACTATGCGGATTGTTTGCCCAATGCAGGGCCGTACTCACCGCCCGGTTCCAGCCGGCTCTGTTCTCCGCCGCCTGAGCGCGCTCCATCACCGGAGTAAATGTCGTGTACTCGCGCACCGCCAGGAACTCCGCCGCGTTTTTCCATACACCGGAGGCGATTCCAGCAAGCCCAGCCGCTCCCAGGGCCGTGGTCTCGAGCATTTGCGAGCGATCGATGGGCACTCCGAGGATATCGGACTGAAACTGCATCAGCCAGTCGTTGACGGCGGCACCTCCATCCACACGCAGGCGCTCAAACGCCAGCCCGCTCAGTGATCGCATCGCGTCGAACACGTCCGCGGTTCCATAAGCCATCGATTCAAGCGCCGCCCGCGCCAGATGGGCGCGTCCCGTTCCGCGCGTCAGACCGGTGATCGTACCCCGCGCCTCCGGCTGCCAGTGAGGAGCGCCGAGTCCGGCGAGAGCGGGAACAAAGTACACGCCGTCGTTGCTGGCCAGCCCGCGGGCAAGAGCTTCGGTCTCGCTCGCCAGCGCAATGATTCCAAGTCCGTCGCGAAGCCATTGCACTGCCGCTCCGGCGATGAAGATCGAGCCTTCGAGTGCGTAGGCGTATCCGCCACTCGCGCTGCAGGCCACAGTCGACAGCAGGCCGGCGCTCGGCACCGCGCGAATCTCTCCCGTATTGAGCAACAGAAAGGCGCCTGTGCCATACGTGTTTTTTGCTTCGCCCGCCCGCCAGCAACCCTGGCCGAAGAGTGCCGCCTGCTGATCGCCGGCCACTCCGCATATTGGAATGTTCGCGCCAAAGTGCTCGGAGCGAGCGACGCCAAAATCTCCGCTCGAGGTCCGAACCTCTGGCAGGATCGCGCGCGGTACGTTGAACGTCGAGCACAGCGTGTCGCTCCAGCCACGCGTGCCGATGTCGAACAGGAGCGTACGCGATGCATTCGTTGGGTCCGTGGCGTGCACCTGCCCGCCGGTGAGCCGCCAGATGAGCCAACTGTCGATTGTCCCAGCGGCGAGCTCGCCTTTTTCCGCCCGTTTCCTGACGCTGTCGTCAGCGAGCAGATACTCGAGCTTCGTCGCCGAGAAATACGGATCTACCGGAAGTCCGGTGAGGGCGGTGATTGACGCCGCTTGCGGCAGAAGCTCACGACATCTGGCCGCGGTGCGGCGATCCTGCCAGACGATCGCGCGCGACACCGGCTCGCCCGTGTCCCGGCTCCACAGGACGACCGTTTCACGCTGGTTGGTGATGCCTATGGCGTCGGGCAGAACGCCACTGGCTGCGACGGCCTCCCGGGCCGCGTCCATCGTGCGCGAAAAAATCTCGACGGCGTCGTGCTCCACCCAGCCAGGCCGCGGAAAATGCTGAGTGATCTCGCGGTACCCGCGTCCAGCGATGCGGCCGTCCTGCGTCACGACGAGACACGTCGAGCCGGTTGTGCCCTGGTCGATTGCCAGAACGTGTCGCACGCGGGCGTTACGAGGCGCGCCGCGTCTTGCGGCGATCGGGGAAATGCTCCTCGAGAAAATCAATCAGCGCGACTTCCTCCGCAACATGGCCGAATCGCGTCGGTCGGCGCCGGCTCTTTCTCGCCAAGTCAATCTGGATGGTCGAGCCGTTTTGCAGGTACCGGGAGATTATCACAGGGTGAACGTACGACTTGCGTGCGATTGCCGGCGTGTTCCCCAGCTCGGCAGCGACGAATCTGACGGCGGCGATGACATTCTTGTTTCGCGCCCGCTCGTTCGGCGCGGATCCGATGTCGGCGAGAATGGTTGCCAGCCGCAGCGTCCCGCCCCACGTGCGGAAGTCCTTGGCGGTATACGGAAAATCCGCGAGGTCCTTCAGATAGTCGTTCACCCCGCGCGCGTCGACGTTGAGCCACTTACCGTCTTCCTGATACCTGAACAGACGCGGCCCCGGCGTCGTGAGGAGAGACTTCACGAATTTCGATATGTCATGCGAGTCGATGAACTGCTTCTGCGTGATGCCCCGCTTCCCGGCGTACTCGAAGATGACGACGTCTCCGGCCACGGAAACGTGCCGCTTTCGGAGAGTGGTGATGCCGAAAGTGTTGTTTTCACGCTCATACTTCTCGCTTCCGACGCGGAAGAATGAGCTGGAGATGAGAAGCACGATTCCGGCGCAGATCTTCTCGCCGGGAAATCCTTTTCGATGAAAGTCGTCGCTGAGCTTTCGCCGAAGCTGCGGCAGGTCGGTGCCGAGCTGGCGAACGCGATAGTGTTTTCTGAGCGAGCCTTTCTCGACCGCCCGCGCGTGATACTTGTACTGCTTTCGTCCGCGCACGTCGAAACCCCACGCTTGGATGGCGGGTTTCGGGCTGGCGGCGATGTGAACTCCGGTCCACGCAGGAGGAATTCGAAGGTCATCTATCCGTTCGAGATGGTCCCGTTTTTTCACCGGCTTGCCCGCCGATGTGACGTAGCGGAACCCGCTCGCCTTGGTGCCTTTTCTGAGGATCCACTGCTGGGCCATTGCAGGCGTTGGATTGGAGGCGGAAGAGTGGCTGGCCGCGTACATTACACCAGCCGGACAGCTACCTCAACTTGCACACCATGGCCTACCAGTCAGTGACGCTCGTCGCGGCCGACGGGATTGCCACTCTAACAGTCAATCGTCCCGACAAGCTCAACGCCCTCAACGCTGCGACAATCACCGATCTCGGCGCGGCAATAGATGAGGTTCGGCAGCGCGACGACATCCGCGGCTTGATCCTCACCGGTGCGGGCCGCGCATTCGTCGCCGGTGCCGACATCTCGGAGCTCGCGGCAGAGACCGCAGTATCGGCACGCGAGCTGGCGTTGAAAGGCCAGCGCATCTTTGGACGCTTCGAGACTTCACCCAAGCC
This sequence comes from Gemmatimonadaceae bacterium, assembly GCA_036513055.1. GTDB lineage: Bacteria > Gemmatimonadota > Gemmatimonadetes > Gemmatimonadales > Gemmatimonadaceae > UBA4720. The sequence goes on from DATBZT010000355.1 coordinate 3,439, forward strand.
CGTGATTGCCGCCGTAAATGGTTTCGCCCTCGGTGGCGGATGCGAGCTCGCTCTGGCCTGCCACATCAGAATCGCGTCCGAACAGGCGAAATTCGGCCAGCCGGAGGTGAAGCTCGGCATTTTGCCGGGATATGGCGGAACTCAGCGGCTGGCACGACTGGTGGGAAAAGGTCGCGCGCTGCAGCTCCTCATGACGGGCGAAACGATAGACGCAGCCGAGGCGTACCGGATTGGGCTGGTGAACCGCGTGGTCCCCGCGGACGCGCTGATTCAGTCGGCGACGGAGATGCTCCGTCAGATTCTGGCAAATGGCCCGCTGGCTGTGGCGGCATGCGTCGAAGCCGTCGGACTCGGACTCGACATGCCGCTCGACGGCGGGCTGGCGATGGAGGCGGCGCATTTCGGTCTTCTCGCGGCGACAAGCGACATGCGCGAAGGAACCACGGCCTTTCTCGAGAAGCGGCCGGCGGAGTTCAAGGGGAAGTGAGCAATCCGCGCGTCTGGCTGCGGCACGCGGCCATTCGCGATTTCAGAAACCTGGAGAAGGTCGACCTGGATTTTCCCGAGACGGGGCTTGCGCTCATTGGCGAGAACGGACAGGGAAAAACAAATCTTCTCGAGGCAATCTGTTATCTGGAGGTGTTGAGAAGCGTGCGCGGAGCGAGGGACCAGGACGTGGTGCGATTTGGCGAACGTGGGTTTCACATCACTCTCAAGGCGCGCACTGATGGCGAGCACGAGCTGGGCGTCGGCTTCGACACTGCGGGCAAGCGCAAACGGGTCACGCGGGATGGGGTGGCGCTGCCGCGGCTGAGCGACGCGTTCGGCGGGCTGCCGGCGGTGATGTTTTCGCCGCGCGACATTCAGCTCATCGCCGGCTCACCCGGTGAGAGACGGAGATACCTCGACCTGGTTCTGGCTCTGACGTCGAGACGCTACCTGACTGCACTTCAGCACTATCGGTCGGCGCTCCTCCGGCGTAACGCTGCTCTGCGCCAAGCTGCACGTAACGCCGGCGGCGAGGACTCTGTTGCCGCCTGGGAGCCGGCGCTTGCCGAAGCGGGCGCCATTATCACCTGCGAGCGAGCGCAGTGGGTGAAAGACCACGCGGCGGACTTCGCGCGCATCTGCGTCGCCATTGGCGAAGAGGGCGAGCCGCGGATGTCATACCAGAGCTCGCTGGCGAGAGACCATGGCAGCAACGTGAGAGAGGGACTGGCAGCGGCGCTGGACCGCCAGCGCGCTCACGACATCAGGCGCGGGCTGACACACGCTGGGCCGCATCGCGACGACCTCGCCCTCGCCCTCGCCGGCCGCGAGCTGCGCACGTTCGGCTCGGCCGGCCAGCAACGGACGGCGGCGATCGCGCTTCGCATGCTCGAGGCGGCGACACTGCGGGCGGCGTGCGGCATGGAGCCCATTCTCCTCCTCGACGATCCGTTCGCCGAGCTTGACGTAAGGCGCTCGTCACGAATTCTCGAGCTGCTCGGAAATGCCGGGCTGGGTCAGGTGATCCTTGCTGTGCCGCGGGACACCGACATTCCACCGGAGCTGGTGCGTCTCGAGCGCGCACACATTCGTGCCGGCCGCATTTCGCGGGACGCCGCATGACGCGCGAGAGGCGTGACAGGGGCGATTCGCGTGACAAGCGCATCAGGCCGCAGCCCATTGGACGCGTCGTGTCGGATTTTCTGGACGGCAAAGGGCTCACATTGCGCGTTCAGCAGTCGAGCGTGATCGACGAGTGGGCCGGCATCGTGGGGCCGCAGATCGCCAAAGTCACCGTGCCGCTTTCGGTCACTCCCGATGGAACACTTTTCGTGGCGGTGACGACCAACGGATGGATGACGGAGCTGTCGCTGATGGAGCCGGAATTGATTCGTGCGCTCAACACCCACGCAAGCGCTCGGAGGGTCAAAAAAATCCGTTTCCAGCTCAAGAGGTAAGTTCTTTGGCTGTAATGGCTTAGTTAGCAAGTTTTTAATTGCTTTTGGCCTGCTCGAGGTGTAGATTTATCAGAATCCGGACAGGTCCTTTTTCGGGATGTGTTCGGTGCCTCCCTTTCCGCTCTCATCGCACATAATGCCGAAGACTGCCACGGCCAGCGAATCCCGATACGACGCTGGACAAATTCAGGTTTTGAAGGGACTCGCAGCGGTTCGCAAGCGTCCCGGGATGTACGTCGGGTCTACCTCCGCTCGCGGGCTGCATCACCTCGCTTATGAAGTCGTCGACAACTCCGTCGACGAAGCGCTTGCCGGCTACGCCAACAAGATCAGCCTGGTGATCCACGCCGACGATTCGATCACGGTTGCCGACAACGGTCGCGGTATTCCGGTGGACATCCATCCCACCGAGAAGATTCCGGGAGTGGAGCTGGCAATGACGGTGCTGCACGCCGGCGGAAAGTTCGACAAGAGCAGCTACAAGGTGTCGGGTGGACTTCACGGCGTCGGGGTATCGGTGGTGAACGCGCTGTCGGAGCTGCTCAAGGTCTGGGTGAAGCGCGGCGGCAAGGAGTACTACATGGACTTCGTGCGTGGAGCCACGCGCACGCAGCTCTGTGTGCTCGGCAAGACCGCGCCCGGCGACAGCGGCACCAAGGTATGGTTCAAGCCCGACCCGGAGATCTTTACAGAGCTTCGCTATGACTACGCGACGATTGCCAACCGTCTGCGCGAGCTCTCGTACCTCAACAAGGGTGTCGAGATTCGGCTGGGCGACGAGCGTGAAGGCCAGGAAAAGCAGGAAACATTCATGGCCAGGGGTGGGCTGAAGGAAATGGTCCAGTTCCTCAACTCCACCAAGAAGCCGCTGCACACCGAGGTTGTCTACATCGATACACAGCGCGACGACATCGGCATCGAGCTCGCCTTCCAGTACAACGACGGCTATAACGAGAACGTTTTCTCATTCGTCAACAACGTCAACACCCATGAGGGCGGGACGCATCTCACGGGTTTCAAAGCAGCGCTGACGCGCACTATCAACGCCTATGCCGGCAAGGGCAAAGCACTCAAGAAGGACGACTTCACGCTGAGCGGCGACGACGTCCGCGAAGGCCTGACGGCCGTGCTCTCGGTAAAGGTGAACGAGCCGCAGTTCGAGGGGCAGACCAAGACGAAGCTCGGCAACTCCGAGGTCGAGGGCGCGGTGAAAACGGTCGTCAACGAGATGCTCGGCGCCTACCTCGAGGAGCATCCGCGGGTCGCCAACATCATCATCGACAAGGCCGTGTCGGCCGCACGCGCGCGAGAAGCCGCCCGCAAGGCGCGCGATCTTACGCGGAAGAAGTCGGCGCTCGACGTCGGTAATCTTCCCGGCAAGCTTGCCGACTGCTCGCTCAGCGACCCCGCCCTGTGCGAGATCTACCTGGTCGAAGGCGACAGCGCCGGCGGCTCGGCAAAGCAGGGACGCAATCGCGCGTTCCAGGCAATTCTTCCGCTGCGTGGAAAGATCCTGAACGTCGAGCGCGCGCGAATCGACAAGATCCTCTCCAACGAGGAGATCAGGACCATCATCACCGCCATAGGCGCGGGCATCAAGGAAGAGTTCTCCATCGAGAACGTCCGCTATCACAAGTGCATCCTGATGACTGATGCCGACGTTGACGGCGCGCACATTCGTACGCTCCTCCTGACGTTCTTCTTCCGCCAGATGCCGGAGCTGATCGAGGCGGGCTACGTCTACATTGCGCAACCGCCGCTGTACCGGGTGGCCAAGGGCAAGGAAGAGTACTACGCCTACGACGAAAAGGAGCGCGAGGACTACGTTGCCCGGCTCAGCAATGGCGACGGCAAGCCAAACATCCAGCGCTACAAGGGCCTCGGCGAAATGAATCCGCTGCAGCTCTGGAATACGACCATGGATCCGCAGACACGCACGATTCTCAAGGTCACCATGGAAGACGCGGTGCTCGCCGACCAGACTTTCCAGATGCTGATGGGAGACGAGGTCGAACCGCGCCGGTTATTCATCGAGCAGAACGCCAAGTTCGCGGGAAACCTGGATATCTAGCCTTGGTTCGGGGCGTCGCAGGACAACCCTTCTGGAATCATCAGAGGGTTCTCCGGTGAAGAAGGCTCTCCGCCCACTTGTAGCCAGTTATAGGCAGTTTATCTTTTTCTTGAATAACCGGCTATAACTCGCTATAACTATTGATGCCTTTTTTCGATCGTCCGAGACCAGATAAGCCTCGATGAATGCCACCCGCAACCCCTTTGCGCTGGGCGCCGGGAGCCAGCCTCCGGAGCTCGTTGGTCGAGATCAGATCATTGAGGACTCGACCGTGGCATTGCAGCGAATCAAGCAGGGGCGTTCCGACCGCGGACACCTACTCCTGGGTTTGCGCGGTGTTGGGAAGACCGTTCTGCTGAATCGGATTGAGTCGATCGCCCAAAGCAATGGCTATCTCACAACGTTATTTGAGGCGCCCGAGGAAGGCCGACTAGCGGAAATTCTTGTCCCACGTTTGCGAATGCTCCTCATCAAACTAAGTCGACGAGAGCGCGCAAAAGACCTCGCCACGAAGGGCCTTCGAGTGCTTCGCGGCTTCGCGAGCGCTTTCAAAGTGAGCATTGGCGCCGTAGAGCTCGGTATTGCAGCCGAAGAAGGAGTCGCCGACTCTGGCAACCTCGAGATCGACTTGCCCGAGATGCTAATCGCTGTGGCCGAGGCTGCGAAGATAGACGATGCCGGGGTAGCGATTCTTATCGATGAGGTGCAGTACCTATCCGGCCACGAGCTTGGGGCGCTCATCGTCGCGACGCACCGCATCAGCCAAAAGAATCTTCCTGTCGTACTGTTCGGCGCCGGGTTGCCCCAGATCGCTGGGCTGGCGGGAGAAGCCAAATCTTACGCGGAACGTCTATTCCGATACCCGACCGTCGGCCCCCTCTCACGGCCGGACGCAATGGAGGCTATCAGGAAGCCCCTCGAGAACGAGGGCGTCGCCATCGAACCCGCCGCTCTCGATCAAATAGTCACGGAGACCCAAGGCTATCCGTATTTCCTGCAAGAGTGGGGACACCACGCTTGGGACGTTGCCAAAACATCGCCCATCACCACGGCCGACGTGGAGGATGCACGCATAGGCGTGCTAGCTCAACTCGATTCGGATTTCTTCAAGGTTCGCTTTGATCGTCTCACGACCCGCGAAAAAGACTACATGCGTGCTATGGCCGACCTCGGTCCCGGGCCGCACCGCTCGGGCGCTGTGGCAAAACAGATGGGGAACACTGTAGGCCAAGCCGGTCCGCTGCGGAATGCGTTGATCAAGAAGGGCATGATCTACAGCGGCGAATACGGGAAGACGTCGTTCACCGTTCCGATGTTCGACGCGTTCATGCGGCGTTCTATGCCGGGTTGGTCTCCGCGTGTCAACCGAAAAAACAGAGTTACTAAGCATCCGAAACCTGGTCGGAAGAGCCGCTAGCCGGCGTTGGCCAAGAAACTGAGTCGCGCCACTTTTAATCGGTCCGGGATGAAGACGCCGGCGTGCTACATGTTCTTCGGATACGGCATTGCCATTTCAGAAATGGCGACAAGTCCCCGCGAGTTAGGCTTCTTCGGATTCTGTTGTTTCAATCGTGGAGAGACGGCTAGCCCTAGAGTACCGCTGAGGTTCGTCAGCTACTGGGAAAGCCAAGAATGATCTGGGCAGAGCGACTGTTCGTTCGTCGTTACGACGAACTAATCGACGGTTTGAGCGCACCAGGTGAATTCGAGATCATAAAGCTCACTGCTGGCCTGCGCCAACTTTTGCTAGACCAGGCGCCTCTCATCCATCAGGCGAACACCGGGCGGAAAATCAAACTTCGCGTTCGAGTCAACAATGTCGGCGACAGCTCCGACCTTCCGGTTAGGCCGGACATCGGTTTCCAAGCCCAAGGTCTTGACCTTCTGTCATACAGATCCCAGCCGGAACACGCGAACTGAAGCTCGCTCAGTTTCTGGGAACCACAGTACTCGAAACCCCCGCTCTGAAAGTCACCGTCGCGGATCTGATCCGCCATGGCGCTAATAAAGCCGGTGGAGGGCATCTCGACTCCAGAC
>DATBZT010000356.1:0-7978 GCA_036513055.1 Gemmatimonadaceae bacterium
CGCATCGGTAGGCATTGTGCCGACGGAAACAAAGGGGGAAATGTGATTTCGAACCCAGGACCCATCATGGAGCCGAAACAGGTCTCCACGCAGGCCCCGCTGTGGGCGACGACAGGGATCGCCCACCTCGCCCTCATTCTCGCCGCGGCGGCCGCAGCGGGCTTCCTCTATTCTCGCGGCGACCTGAGTTCACCGCGCGACTGGGGCATCGCGATTCAGGCACTCTTAGTGTTGCTCTTCGCGGCACAGTTCATAATTGTACGCCGTGCGCCCGGAGTATTTGCCAAGGGGATGGCGTACGCACTTTCTACCGCGGGGGCGATGTGCGTTTTACTCGGCACTTTTGTGAAGGGAGAAACACTTGCAAGCGTTATCGCGATCCTGTGTGCACTCTTTTTCGGATCCGGCATCATTCTGTTCGTGCTACAGATTCGTAAGGTGAGGCGTTCGCAGCAGTAGTGGCCACGGGTGGTTCGCGGGCGAGCTACTCAAGCCATCTCAGATGTGGCTGGGTCCCGTGGGTGCCGTCACGATAGTCGCTGACTCTTAGCCCGCGGGCTCTCCCACAGCCTTCGGCTGAGCTTTAACCTTCCGGCCATCGTCAAGGCCGAGCCCCAGGAACAGCGTTCCAAGCACGAGGATAGACGACGTGATAAAGGGCACTCCCTTCCCAAAATGATCGTATGAAAAGCCCGCCCACAGCGGGATGATCACGCGCGCCACGCCCCCATACGCCTGTTGAACGCCCATATACAATCCGCGCTCGTTACTGGAAATCACACGCGACAATAGCGACGTGACGCAGGGGAACGTGAACGCCGTGCCAAGCGGGATACACGCGATCACCAGCGCCAGCAGCACGTAGTTGCGAACGAATGGGAACGACCCCAGCCCCGTCGCAAGCAGCACCAGTCCGATGCGTGAGAGCCGAGCTTCCCCAAACCTTTCCACCGCCCAGCCGAGTACACCCGCGCGGGCGATTACGGAGATCGTTCCGATATAAGTGAAGAATATCCAGACTCTTCGCTCGCCGATGCCGAACCGGTCCATCAGAAACAGCGCCAGAATTGCCGTCATCCCCGAGAACGCACCCATCGCTATCGCGTAAATCCAGATCAATCGCGGGGCCGGCTCGGTTGAATGTGTGAGGACACGAACCAGCGCGGCGCGTGAGGCACCCGGTTTCTTGACAGTGGTGCGCGCCGCGTGCATGTCGCGGGATTCATGCAGGTACTTCCATGCGAATACCATGTTGATGAGACAAAGACTGGCAGCGCCGAGTCCCGGGCCGCTTCGTCCCGCAAGAAGTGCGAGCGATCCGATCGGCGGCCCCAGTGCGACTCCAACGTTCGTTGCCGCAGACAGCCATCCCAGTGCCTTGGCGCGGCTCCTCGGTTCTGTTGCGTCGGCGACGTACGCCTGTATGACGCCTACCGTTCCGCCGCCAGCGCCCTGCACAACTCGCGAAAGCAGCAGGAGCCACAACGAATTCGCAAAAGCAAAAACGATATAGGCGATCGCCGCCGAACCAAGGCCGACGAGGAGCGCCGGCCGCCGGCCATAACGATCCGAGAAGCGCCCCCACATCGGCGCGCTCAGTAGCTGCGCCGCCGTGAACGATCCAACAAGGAGCGTCACCATCAGTGCGCTTGCCCCGAACGTCCGCGCGTAGTACGGCATCAGCGGGAGCACCATCAGGAGCCCCACCATGTCCACGAACGCCGTGATGATGAGAATCAGGAGCTTCTTGAACACCTACCGCTCCGTCTTGCCCAAGGCCGCCGGAGGCACCGCCCGGCCAACCACTCCCGCGAGTGCGATGATGGTGAGGAGGTAGGGGATCATCTCGATGAACTGCGAGGCGACGACATGGTTCCCCTGAAGCTGAATCTGCAGCGTCTCGGCCGCCGCAAAAAGCAGACACGCTAGAGCGGCGCGAACCGGATCCCATCGCCCGAAGATCACCGCGGCAACAGCAATGAATCCCCGGCCGGCAGTCATTTGATCCGTGAACTGATGCTGGTCGAGAGCGAGATAAACACCGCCAAGGCCGGCCAGAATTCCTGACAGAGCAACGGCGACATATCGAACCCGCGCAACCTTGATGCCCACGCTCTCCGCGGCTTCAGGATGCTCGCCGACAGCCCGTACCCTCAGCCCGTACCGCGTGCGATAAAGCAGGAACGCCAGCACCGGCGCGGTGAGAAGCCCCATCCACAGCAGCGGGTTGTCAAATCCGTAAGCGGCGGAGTTTACGGCGAACCCGTTGATGCGAGGTGAATTGGAGGAACTGGCGAACGCGAGCTTGAGGAAGAACCGAGTTGTACCGACCGCAAGGAGATTGAGAGCAATGCCTACGACGACCTGATCGGCGCGGTAACGGATTGTCGCGATTGCGTGGATCAACCCGAACAGGAGACCGCCGAGTATTCCGGTGAGAACGCCGATCCACGGACTGCCGCTGTAATGCGCACCAAGCGTAGCTGTGAACGCGCCGGTGAGCATGAATCCCTCGAGCCCGAGGCTGATGATTCCCGAGCGTTCGGCAATCACTCCGCCGCCTGCCGCGAACAGATACGGTACGGCGATACGAAGCATCTGCGTCAGAAACGAAAACGGATTCATGCTTTCGCCGGTTTCCGTGCGAGCCGCAGCGCCTGCCGCACTTCGGGAACCGACATCGCGACGGCGAGAATCACCACTCCCTGAAGAACCTCGACCATCTGCTTGGGCACGAAGGCGTGAATTGCCAGCCCGCCCTGCGACAGCGTCGCAAAGAAGAGCGCCGCCAGGATCACTCCGACTGGATGATTACGCCCGACCAATGCGACGGCAATGCCGAGGAACCCCGACCCGCCGGCAAACCCATCTTCATAGTAATGCTTGTAGCCCAGCACATAATTGATCCCGCCCAAACCGGCGATAGCACCGGATGTAGTGAGCGCGCGGAACCAGATACCGCCTACGTTGACTCCCCCGTACTCGGCGGCGTCGGGCTGGAGTCCCACCGCGCGCAGCTCGTAACCCCGCCTGGTGCGGAAGAGCCCGAACCACACCAGCGCCGCCACAATCAGTGCGAGGATGATCGTCAGGTTTGCGGCCGAGCCGTGGAACGCCGGAATGTACTGGGAGAGACGCGGCACAACCCCGGCGCGAATCTCCGGAGTATGCAGCGTTTCCGGAACATGGAGGTGATTGGCAATGAACCAGTTCAGAAGAGCGAGCACGACGAAGTTGAGCATTATCGTCACGATCACTTCATGTGCTCCGAATCGCACCCGTAGATAACCGGGAATGGCGCCGACAACCGCTCCACCAGCGGCAGCGGCGATCATGCAAAGTGGAATGGCGACGAATCCTGGAATCGCCGGAGAAAGCGCGAGACCTACCAGCGCCGCGAGAAAGCCGCCCGCCGCGAGCTGACTTTCCGCGCCGACGTTGAACAGCCCGGCACGAATGCCGAGTGACACCGCGAGCCCCGTGAAGGCCAGCGTCGTCGTCTTGTAGAGTACCTGCCCGAACCCGTAAGCGTTGCCCCAGGTTCCCTCGATAAGAAGCCGATAGACGCTCGATGGGGACTGGCCGTAGCTCATGATCAGCAGGTCGCCGCATATGAGCGCAACGAGAAGCGCAACAAAGGGAGGAAACAGCGCCTCCTCGAGCTTTTCGCGAAATTCCGAGGTCATGCCGCCGAAACCTTGCGAGTGCCGATCATGTATTCGCCGAGCACGTCCTCGGTCGCTTCGGAGGCGGGCATCACTACCGCAAAACGCCCTCGGTACATCACCGCCACACGATCGGCGAGGGCCAGCACTTCGTTCAGCTCGGCGGAGACGAGGAGAATCGCCTTGTTCGCGGCACGTGCTGCCCGCAGTCGGTCGTGAATGAACTCGATCGCGCCGACATCCACTCCGCGGGTAGGCTGTGACGCTAGAAGCACCGTGAAGTCCTGGCCCATCTCCCGCGCAATGACAACCTTCTGCTGGTTGCCGCCTGACAGCGCTCGAGCCGGCAGCTCCGGTGACGGCGGGCGAATGTCGAACGACTCGATCATAGTCTGCGCGTTATCAGCAATGCGGTCTGCGTCCAGCACGCCCTTCCTCGAAAACTCGCTCTGAAGACCGAGCAGAAGATTGTCGGCAATGGAGTAGTCGAGAATCAGACCGCGGCGGTGACGATCCTCAGGGATATGCGACAGCCCGGCCTCGCGGCGCTCGGCGACGTCGGCATCGGTGATGTCGTGGCCTGCAATGCGAATGTTGCCGGTGACTGACTTTCTAAGCCCGGCGATTGCTTCGATCAGCTCTGTCTGTCCGTTGCCCTCGACACCGGCGATGCCAAGAATCTCGCCCGGCTGAATGGCGAATGTGACTCCGTCAACGACGCGAGTGTTACGGGCGCCGGTCACGACGAGATCCGTAACCTCGAGCGCAGCGCTGAAGTCATTGGGCGGGTACACTCTATCGGCTCCGACAGCCGGGACTTCGCCGAACGCCGCGGCCTCGCGGGACATCAGCGCCACATCGCGGCCTACCATTGCGCGCGCAATCTCTGCGGGGTTTGTGGCCGAGGTCTTGAGACGCTCGATCGTGCGACCGGCGCGCATCACCGTGATCGTATCGGATAGATCCATCACCTCGTCGAGGCGATGCGTGATGAGGACGATCGTGCCGCCCGCGTCGCGCAGGCGGCGCAGCACCGTCCACAGCTCCTTCACTTCGGGAGGCGAGAGCACCGCTGTCGGCTCATCAAGAACCAGAATCTTCGCGCCGCGGAACAACGTCTTGAGAATCTCCACCCGCTGCGCTTCGCCGACGGACAGCTCGGAAATCTTCCGGGCTGGAGATACCGCGAGACCGGTTTCACTGCTCAAGGCAGTGACGTCAGCAATCGCCCGCGCCGCATCGAACATTCCGTTTTTTAACGGCTCGTGTCCGAGAACGATGTTCTCGGCGACGGTGAGCGTCGGGACGAGCATGAAATGCTGGTGAACCACGCCAATGCCGGCGTCAATTGCTTCGTTGGTCGACCAGCCCGTGACGTCGCGGCCGTTGACCTCGACCATCCCGCCGTCGGGCTTCATCAGGCCACCGAGGATTCTCATGAGCGTCGATTTACCGGCGCCATTCTCGCCAACCAGGGCGTGAATTTCTCCCGGCATCACCTGGAGCGAAGCGTCTCGATTGGCCTGCACCGGACCGAAGGACTTGTCGATCCGCTGCATGCTGATGATCGCCCCCGGCTGCGCGGTTTGTTGTTGCGGTGAAGCTGTCATCTCGTGCTGGGCACCTTGATGCGACCGGCGATGATGTCCTGCCTGAGCTGCTCCACTCGCGTGTGGACGCTGTCGGGGATGAGATGCTTGTTGCGGTCGTCGTAAACGTAGCCGACGCCGCCTTCCTTGAGGCCAAACGAATAGATGCCGCCCTTGAAGGTCTTCGACTGCACTCGCTGTATCGCATCGAAGACTGCGGCATTCACGCCTTTTACCATGGAGGTCAGCACGTGGCCCGGCGCTTCGTCGTTTTGATCGGCATCCACGCCGATGGCGAGTTTGTCGGTGACACGCGCTGCTTCGAAGACACCCTGGCCGGTGGATCCCGACGCATGAAAAATCACGTTCACTCCCGACTGATACTGGCTGAGTGCGAGCTCCTTACCTTTGCCGGGGTTCTTGAACGCGTCCGGCGTCACGCCGGCGTATTGGGCGATCACCTCACAGTCGGGGCAGACGTACTTCACTCCGGCGCGATATCCGGCCTCGAACTTATGGATGAGCGGGATGTCCATGCCGCCGACGAAGCCGACCTTCTTTGATTTTCCGACGAGCGCCGCCAGCGCGCCGACGAGGAACGATCCCTCTTCCTCGCGGAACTTCAGTGCAGCGACGTTTGGCGGCGGAGGCAGCAGATTGCCCGCCTTGTCCACCGCGAGGGCATAATCGACGCAGGCGAAGGAGACGTTGGGGTATTCTTTCGCGAGATTGGTGATGTCGTCGGAGAAGATGAAGCCCACCCCGATCACCAGATCCATCTTCTCGGCGGCAAGCAGCCTCAGGCCCGCTTCGCGGTCCGAGCCTTCGCCGGGCTCGATGAAACGAACGTTCGAGCCGATTGTGCGAACCGCGCTGTCAGCGCCGGCGTAGGCGCCATCGTTGAACGACTTGTCGCCTCTGCCGCCGACATCGAGAACGATGCCGACATTGGCGCCCCCGGCTTTTGCGGCGGCAGCCGTGCCTCCGCCGCCGGCGAACAGCAATGCGACGTGAACAGCAAGCAGCGCCGCGGCGACGATGAGGAGTTTGCGCATCTGACGGGGAAGAATCGTACACAATCAGCTATCCGGCAAGGCGGCACCGCCCCTTTCTATCGTCACTGGTTCCCGATTGATTTCACTCCATGGCTGACCGCATACGGACACGCTTTCTCGTTGTTGGAAGCGGAGTTGCAGGGCTCCATACGGCGCTTCGGGCATCGTCCGAGGGCGACGTGATGGTGCTCACCAAGCGGTCGCTGTTCGACAGCGCCACCGCGTATGCCCAGGGAGGAATTGCCGCCGCGCTTGGAGCGGGAGATTCGCCCCAGCTTCACCGGATCGACACGCTCGCTGCGGGCGCGGCGCTCTGCGACGCAAAGGCAGTCCAGGTGCTGGTCGAAGAGGGCCCGGCTCGCGTCAGAGAGCTCCAGACCGCGGGCGCACGGTTCGATCTCGAGCCGGGCGGCGAGTTCACACTTGGACGCGAAGCGGCTCATTCACGTCGCCGCATTGTCCACGCTCACGGAGATCAAACGGGGGCCGAGGTCGCGCGGGCGCTCATCAGTCGCGTGAGCGACAGCCAGCGAATCGCGGTTCTCGAGCGAACGCGCGTGCTGGACCTGATTGTCGCCGACGGCCGCTGCCACGGCGTGCGTGCAACTCTTGCCGGCGATCCGGTGGAAATCATCGCCGACGCGACCGTTCTCGCCACCGGCGGCTGCGGTCAGGTGTACCGGTACACGACCAATCCACAGGTGGCCACAGGTGACGGGTACGCCATTGCCCACCGCGCCGGAGCTCGGCTGGCCGACATGGAGTTTGTGCAGTTCCATCCCACGGCCCTGGAGACTCCGGAGAATCCTCTCGCCCTGATCTCGGAAGCGGTTCGCGGCGAAGGGGCGGTGCTGGTCAACGATGCGGGAACGCGGTTCATGCTGAAGCGCCACAAGCTGGCAGAGCTCGCGCCGCGTGATGTAGTCGCGCGTGAGATATTCCGCGAGCGGGCGAAAGGAAGCAGGGTGTGGCTCGACGCGCGAAAGCTCGGCGCCGGATTCAAGAAGCGCTTTCCCGGAATATTCGCACTGTGCCGCGCGCGGGGAATCAATCCGGCGACGGAGCTGATTCCGGTAATTCCGGCGGCGCACTACATGATGGGTGGGATCGTCACCGATCTCAGCGGAAGGTCAACGATGGAACGGCTCTACGCCTGCGGTGAGGTTTCGCGTACGGGAGTACACGGCGCAAACCGGCTGGCGTCGAACTCACTCCTCGAAGGGCTGGTGTTCGCCGAGCGTGTGGCTCGCGACATGATTGCGCGTCCGCCGCTCAAGGGTGTTCCGCGCAGGAAGAGCTGGGATGCGCCGCCCCTCGTCGACCGCGGTGCTGCACAGGTCGCGGCCGACGACGTTCGAAGCGTGATGTGGGAGCACGCGGGCATCGCCCGCACGGCGAAAGGACTTCGACAGTGCCTGACCGTTTTGTCCAGCATCGAGCAGCGACTGCCGGTTGGAGCAACCGAAGAGGTGAACATGGTGGAGACTGCGCGGCTCATCACTGAAGCGGCGCTCATGCGAAAGGAATCACGGGGCGGGCACTTTCGCAGCGATTTCCCGCACGCAAAGCGCAAATGGCGCGGCAAACACATAGAATGGTAAGATGACCACTGATCTGATATACGGAGGGATGGCCGGAAGCGCGCAGGACGTGGCGGATCTGCAGGAGG
>DATBZT010000357.1:0-2721 GCA_036513055.1 Gemmatimonadaceae bacterium
CGGACGGTGCTCGCGCTACTCGAAGGCGAGGCCGAGCATCTTGTCCCAGCGCTCGCGCCCGCCATGGCGGCCGCAAAGCGTTCGCGTTCAGCGCTGGCGTCGCCCGGTCAGCTCGGTCTGTTCGTTCCGGCGGAGCTTCACGTGGCGGTCGAGCGATTGCGCGCGATCGACGTGAATACGCTGACGCCGCTCGCCGCGTTGCAGCTCATGGCCGAGCTCACCGAGCAAGCAAAATCGTGAAGCGACATACCGGGTACATTGCGCGCATGCCGCAACTCGTTTGGTATACGATGTTTTCCATGACGGCCACGAGCGGCTGCATGGAGAAGGACACCGCGCAGAAAATGGCGCAGGCCTTCCAGGCTCAAGCGGCGCACCCCGATGAAATGCCCAAGGTGCTCAACACCGATCTGCCCTTCCGTTATCCGGCTGTCCTCTATGCTCGTCGCGTGCAGGGCAATGTCACTCTGAGGCTCTATGTCGATACCACGGGCCAGGTGCGCGCCGACTCGACGCGGATCGAGGAGTCGAGCGGGTATGCGGCCCTGGACTCCGCGGCGGTGAAGGGCTCGCAGGAGCTGCGCTTCGTGCCGGCCAAGCTTCGCGGAGAGCCACTGGCGACGACCGTACTGTTTCCCGTCTACTTTCGTCATCCTGAGGCACACGCGCTACCGGGTGACACGATCCTGAACAAACATGGTCTCACCCCATGACCCGTAACCTTCGTCCGTACGACAGCGTTCTCGACACAATCGGCTGGACGCCACTCATCCGCCTCAACCGCATCGCGCGCGGCATTCGTACACCAGTGTACGGCAAGGCGGAGTTCTTCAATCCGGGCGGCTCGGTGAAGGACCGCATCGGAATGCCGATCATCGAGCAGGCGGAGCGAGAAGGAAAGCTCAAGCCTGGCGGAACGATCGTGGAAGGGACGAGCGGCAACACCGGCGTCGGTCTCGCCATCGCCGCGGCGCTCAAGGGCTACAAGTGCATTTTCACGATGCCGGACAAGATGTCGCAGGAGAAGGTGCGTCTGCTCAAAGCATTCGGTGCGGAAGTGATCATCACGCCGACCGCTGTCGCGCCGGATCATCCTGACAACTACGTCATGATGGCGAAGCGGATCGCGGAGGAGACCGCAAACGCGGTTCTTGCGAATCAGTTCTACAACCAGGTGAACCCGAACGCGCACTATGCGACGACGGGCCCGGAGCTATGGGAGCAGACAGAAGGCAAGATCACGCACTTCGTCGCCTCTGCAGGCACGGGCGGAACGATCACCGGGGTGGGGCGATATCTGAAGGAAAAGAACCCGAGTATCAAGATCATTGCCGGCGATCCGCAGGGATCGATCCTCGCCGAGCTCTGGCGGAGCAAGGGGAAGAACAAGATCGAAGGGGCGCCGTACAAGATCGAAGGAATCGGGCAGGACAAGCTTCCCGGCACCCTCGATATGTCGGTGATCGACGACTATCGCACGGTGAGCGACCGCGACTCCTTCGCGATGGCCCGGCGGCTCACGCGTGAAGAAGGATTGTTCGTCGGCGGGTCGTCCGGGCTGATCACGCACATCGCGCTGCAAGTCGCGCGCGAAGTCGATGATCCCGATGCGCTCGTGGTAACCTTTCTCTGTGACACCGGAGAGCGCTACCTCTCGAAGCTGTACAACGACGAATGGATGCGTGAAAACCAGCTCCTCGAGTCGGACCGCGTGACGCTCAGTGATCTGCTCGCACACAAGGTTGCCACTGCGCCGGCAACGGTCGTGAGCGCGACCCCCGGCCAGCAGGTTCGCCAGGTGCTGGGCCTGATGCGTCTACACGACGTGTCACTGTTGCCCGTGCTGGACGGAGGGCAGTGCGTGGGAAGTGTGACGGAATACGCGCTGACGCAGCGCGGATTGGAAAGCTCGCAGTTCCTCGACGCGGTGGTTGGCGAGGTGATGGACGAGCCATTTCCGGTCGTCGACGCGGCCCAGCATGTCGAATCGGTCCAGAAGGTGCTATCGAAAGCGACGCCAGCGGTCCTGGTCACTGAGGGCGGAACCATTTCCGGGATCGTCACGCGCAGCGACATGCTGGCGTATTTGATGAACAGGTGAGCGGGAAACCTTTTTCCTCCTAAGTCTGTGCGAATCACTGTACTCATGGGTGGCACCTCGTCCGAACGCGACGTCTCCCTCGCTTCGGGGCTGCGAATCGCCGAGGCGCTGCGGTCGCGCGGGCATGCCGTGCGATCAATCGACACCGCGAAGGGGGCGTTGGCTGAAGAGGACGAGCGCCGGATGCTTGCCGGCGCTGTCCTGAGGCAGCTACCGCCGACGCCCGAGGAACTGGCGCGCATGAACGCCGAATCACTCGCTGACACGGCGGCGCGACTGCCGAAGCGCGGGGAGTGCGATGTCGCCTTCCTTGCGCTGCACGGCGGACGTGGCGAGGATGGGACGATTCAGGCGCTGCTCGATCTCGCCGGCGTGGCCTACACGGGCAGCGGGCATCTTCCGAGCGCGCTGGCGATGGACAAGGATCTTTCCAAGTATCTCATGCGAGCGCACGACGTGCAAACGCCGGATTGGCTCATGGTGATTGACCCGAAGTCGCCGCCGAATGCGGAAATGGTGGGGCGTACACTAGGTTGGCCGCTCATCGTGAAGCCGTCCAAGCAGGGATCCACCGTGGGGCTCTCCATCGTGAAGCATCCGTCGGAGCTACTGCCCGCGAT
>DATBZT010000358.1:0-11579 GCA_036513055.1 Gemmatimonadaceae bacterium
TCGTACATGCTCGCCGAGTAGCGGCACCCAGCCAAACGAGCGGACGTTGTCGCAGGCGCGCTCGAAGTCGTCGTCGCGGTTGATGAGGCCCGCGGGGGCGACGAGTGCGACACGCGACCCTTCGCGGAGCGGTTTGATCGAGCCGAATCGAATGTTGTGCATCTGGGAAGGCAACGTAAGTGCACGTGGCGTGACGCGCCACGTCCGGGCCGGGCGAGCGCGCTTAGCTTTCCTGCGTGACCGGATCAATTGTCGCGGTACTCGCGTCCCTCCCGTGGATTGTTGCGCCAATCGTGACCGTGCTCCGCGTGCGCAACTCGTGCATGCTCGACGCCGAGAGCGCCGACATTCCCGTTCCGGCGCCAATGGTGAGTGTCATCATCCCAGCGCGGAACGAAGCGCGCAACATCGAGCGGTGCGTCAGGTCCGTGCTCTCCACCACCTGGCCGAATCTCGAGGTGGTCGTAGTGGACGATCATTCGGAGGATGGAACGGGTGAGATAGCGCGACGCATTGCCGCCGAGGACGCGCGGGTTCGCGTCGTAGACAACCCGCCGCTGCCGGACGACTGGTTTGGAAAGCAGTGGGCATGCGCCAGCGGAGCGAGCGCGGCACGTGGGGACATTTTGTGTTTCACCGACGCCGACACCTTTCACCATCCCGACCTGATCGCGCGCTCGGTGAACGCCATCGCTCGAACAAAGGCCGATTTGTTCTCGGTGGCCAGCCGGCAGGAGTTGGGAGGCTTCTGGGAAAAAGTCATCCAGCCACAGATCTTCACCTTCCTGGCCATTCGCTACGGTGGCACCGAGACAGTTACCAACTCTTCGCGGGTGACGGACAAGATCGCCAACGGCCAGTGCATCTTCTTTTTGCGCGCCGTCTACGAGTCGTTGGGCGGCCACGCGCTGGTCCGACACCACGTTGCCGAGGACATGATGCTGGCGCAGCGCGCTTTCGCTCTCGGGAACCGTGTCGTGGTTGAGGCGGGGGTCAATCAGCTCTCGGCCCGCATGTACGCTTCGCTGCGTGAGCTCATAGATGGATGGGGGAAGAACGTCTTTGCCGGCGGCCGCGACTCGATGATGTTCGGCCGGCTGGGCAAGGCAGTCTATCCGGCCGTGCTTCTGAGCGGCCCGCTCATCGGGCTCATCCCGCCGCTCGTGCTGTTGCTCTCGCTCACGGGACTCGTTGCGCCGGCAGTTACGCTCTGGGCGGCGATTGCCAGCGCGGCGCTGCTTCTCTGGTGGCTCTACGTTTACAACTGGATCGAAGAATCGCCGGCGTATGCTTTCCTCAGTCCGCTCGGCGCGGCGGTGGTGTTCTACATTCTGTTGCGAGCGGTGCTGCGCGGGCAGCAAGTGAGCTGGAAAGGCCGGCGCTACATCTCGAGATAAAGGGAAGCAAAAAAATCTGTCACGTCGTGGGCAGCTCCTGGCTGCCAGCTTTGTTTCTGCTGCGGGCTCCCAGCAGGTGAAATCCAGTCACGCCGCAGGGTGGACTTCGGTGAGCAACGCCGCAAAACGGGGGTCGGCCCTCAGCGACTCGAGATCGGGATCCGTCATCAGCCAGTCCCGGTTGCGCATTCCCAGCTCCATCGCGCGCTCGAGGTGATCGAGCGCGAGTCCGGGGTTGCCAGCCCGCGCGTAGAGGCAGCCGATGTTGTACAGCATCAGCGGATTGGTGGGGTCGGACTGAACCGCGCGGCGCGCCCACTCCTCGGCACGTGCTGTTTCGCCGAGTGCATGCAATTCGACGGCGCCAAGTGAGAGAGCGCGCGATTCTCCGGCATTGATGGCCAGCGCGCGCTCGGCGGCGGCGATGCCTCGAAGGGATGCCACACGTGCTTCGTCTTCGCGGCCGAGGCTGCGATAGCAGTTCGCGGCAAACACGAGCGCCTGGTAGTCGTCCACCCGCAGCTCCGCAGCCTTCTGGTATAGCTCCACTGCCCGCTCCATCTTCCCCTGCGCCTGAAGCGCGCGCGCATAATACCACGGCGCCTCGTAAAGCACGGCGTCGAGTTCCATTGCCCGCTCGAACTCCTGCGCGGCCTCGTCGAATCTTCTCTGATAGGTGAGCGCCAGGCCGCGGGACGCGTGCGCTTCCGCAAGCTCGGGATCCAGCTTGAGAGCGCGGCGGCTGGCGGATTCCGCCTGGGCAAGCGCTTCATCTCCTCCGGCGTGCTCGAAGAAGCGAAAGCACGAGCAGTCGGCGAGGCCGGCGTACGCGAGCGCATAGTCCGGATCGAGCGCTATCGCGCGGCGGTAGAGGTCTTCCGCCGCGTCCAGCGTCTCGGGGCGCCGCTGGTGAAAGAGCTGCCGCCCGCGAAGGTAGTATTCGTAGGCGCGCACGCTCTGCGTGGGGATCTTCTTGATCGCCGCTTCTTCCTTTTCCGTCAGCACCACCTTCAGCGCGTTGACGATGCTCGTCGCGATCTCGTCCTGAATCGCGAACACGTCCTGCATCTCGCGGTCGTACCGCTCCGACCAGAGCTGGAAGCTCGTCGCGACATCCACGAGCTGCGTGGAGATGCGCAGGCGATTACCTGCCTTGCGCACGCTTCCCTCCAGCACTGTATGAACCTTGAGCTTGCGGCCGATCGCGCTGATGTCCTCCTTGTTCCCCTTGAACGAAAACGCCGACGTGCGGGATGCGACGTCGAGGGCGCGGACCTTTGTGAGGGCGTTGATGATCTCCTCGGTGATGCCGTCGGTGAAGAACTCGTTCTCGGCGTCCGCGCTCATGTTGGTAAATGGCAGCACGGCGATTGACCGGCGCCCGCTGTCCGTTGCGGAGGTGCTGCCCGAAGAGGGGATGGCATCGGCAAGCGCCTGGGCGAATTCCGACACCGTCGCGTATCTGTCCGCGGGGTCGAGGGCAAGCGCGCGGAGCAGAACGTCGGATGCGGCCGCCGGTACGTTTGCGCTCGACGGCAAGGGGGCCGGTCGCTCGCTGAATCGTTTGGCGATTACGCCTTGCGGAGTGTTCGCGACGAACGGTGGCGCGCCGGCCATCATCTCGTAGACGACGCAGGCGAGACTGTACTGATCGCTTCTGCCATCGATCTGATCTCCGCCGCTGGCCTGTTCCGGGCTCAGGTATGCGGGAGTCCCGATGGCGATTCCGGTGCGGGTGAGCGTGGCTCCGCCGGCGGCGCTCAAGGCCTTGGCTATTCCGAAGTCGAGGATCAGCGGCTCGCCCTCGCAGAGCATGATGTTTTCCGGCTTGATGTCGCGGTGCACCACTCCGTGGCGGTGTGCGAAGTCGAGAGCTGCCGCCAGTTGCCGTGTGAGGCGAACCGTCTCTGCTGCCGGAATGCGCCGGTCGCGATTGATCCGCTCGCGGAGAGTCTCGCCCACGATGTGCGGCATCACGTAGAACAGCACGCCGCCGGTCTCGCCTGAGTCGTGGACGGGCACGATGTGCGGGTGGGTGAGGCTGGCGGCCGTCTTGATCTCCTGGAGGAATCTTTCGGTCCCAAGGGCGGCGGCGACTTCGGAGTTGAGGACCTTCACCGCGACGCTGCGGCCGTGGCGGGGGTCGCGTGCGCGATAGACAGTCGCCATCCCGCCGCGGCCGATTTCGAGCTCAATGGTATAGCGGTCGCCGAGTGCGGTTTGCGGGGCGGGAGCGGTCAACTGGACGTGGTTGGAGGGACCCTGATATTCCGGTTCGGGAAGTGCGATGTCAACATGGGTACGCGATCTGACGCAGCAGGATCGCGAGCAGGGACTCTGCCCAACGGCCCGGGCAACTGCGACCGCCGGGTTGCATGCGCCCTGAAACGATGCCGGCCGAGTGTATCCCCGCGCCTAGCCTGCGCGGGTGCGAACGCTCCGCTCGGCCGCAGTCCTTCTCGCCAACACCACGTCGGTCGAATGCGCCGGCCCGCTTCTCGTCGAGCTCGGGCTCAGCGACGAGACGGTTCTTCTCGATGACGATACCCGCGAACGGCTTGGAGTGACTGCGGAGCTCGAGTCGGCCCACATGGCTTTGGGGCCCGGCTCGATGAGGGGATTGGTGGCGAGTCTCTCCGGCGATCACTCGGTTCGCGACACTGTCACTCGACTTGCCGCGCGATTCTCATCGCGAACTCCTCATGTTCTCTGGGTCCTGGTAATAATCCACCGCGATCTGCGGCAAATCGGCATCGCCTGCTGGTATCCAGGCCGAACCGCGCCGCGCGCGGTTGCGCTCGTCGCCTCGCAGCAGCACGTCGTCGACAGCGACTCCGAGACACTCTGCGCGTTGTGCGCGGCAGCGAGCGACTCCGACATCGCGACTCACTCGCGGTGGCTCGAGATTCTGGGACGGGAGACTGTCAGCCGGAACTTCTTTCGCGCAATGCAAACGTCGGTTAGTCAGTTGGCGGCGTCACTGACGCCCGTCGTTCCCTCCAAGGCCGCGACCGAGCTCTCGGTACTCTGTCTCTCGAGACTCGTCTTCCTCTCCTTCATCGAGACGAAGGGATGGCTCAATGGAGATCACGCATTTCTCGCCAACCAGTTTGCAGATTGCATGGTGTCGGGCGGCCGATATCACGCGAGAGTTCTCGCTCCTCTTTTCTTTGGCACGCTGAACACGCGTCCGGCCAGACGGGCGCAACGATCCCGCGCATTTGGAAAGGTGCCCTTCCTGAACGGAGGCCTCTTCGCCCGCTCGACCCTCGAGCGGTCGCACTCCGGAAGCCTTTTCTCGGACGAAGCGCTTGGCGACGTCTTTGGCCAGCTCCTCGCCAGATACAGATTCACCGCGCGGGAAGACAGCTCGGTGTGGTCCGAGGCAGCGGTCGATCCGGAGATGCTCGGGAAGACGTTCGAGTCACTCATGGCCGCACCCGACCGGAAGACGACCGGGGCGTTCTACACGCCGCAGACGCTGGTGGAGCAGCTAACGACGTCGGCGCTCGCGAGCGCGATCGGAGCGCGGGGAATATCCGCGGAGAGAATAGCCGCCACCCTCGGCGGCGAGCTGCCATCAGTCGATCACCGTAAGAAGATCCTCGAGGCGTCGGAACAGCTTCGGGTGCTCGACCCGGCATGTGGATCCGGTGCTTTCCTCGTCCATTTCCTCGAGCGGCTGGCGGCGCTTCGCATCCATATGGGCGACCCGCGACCCGTCCATGTCGTGCGACGTGAGATTCTCACGCGCTCGATCTTCGGTGTCGATGTGAATCACACCGCGGTCTGGCTCTGCGAGCTGCGCCTCTGGCTTTCGATGGCTATCGAAAATCCCGAGCGCAATCCGATGAAGGTGACTCCGCTTCCAAACCTCGATCGCAATATCCGCGTTGGCGACTCGTTGGCCGGAGGGTCATTTGCGGTCTCGAACGGCATTCCGCAGTCGAAACAAATCACGCTGCTTCGTGCGCGTTACTCGCGAACGGTTGGTCGCAGAAAGAGAATCGTCGCGCGCATGCTGGACCAGCTCGAACGCGACTGCGCCGTCGCCGCGTTGGATCGTTCGATTGTTGGGCTGACACACGAGCGGCGGGAGCTGATCGTGGCAGCGCGATCGCCGGATCTGTTTGGAGAAAGGCGCCGGGCCATGCCGTTGGTGGCGCGCCAGCTCGCCGATCTTCGCACATCCTGTCGTTCTGCCCAGGCCGCGCGACGCGCGCTTCTGCGTGGCGGAGCCCTGCCCTTTTCTTTCGACACCCAGTTTGCGGACGTCGGCGCGGGCGGCGGATTCGACATAGTGATCGGCAACCCACCCTGGGTGAGACTCCATCACGTTGAACAGCGGGCGAAGGATCTTTTCGCGCGCGAGTTCGTCGTCTTCAGGGAAGCAGCGTGGCTCGCCGGCGCACAGGCCGCGGCTGCCGGTCGTGGCTTTGCCGCCCAGGTAGACCTCTCAGCGTTGTTCATCGAGCGGTCCATCGCCCTGGCTCGAAGCGGCGGAACGGTGGCCCTCCTCGTGCCCGCCAAGCTCTGGAGATCGCTCTCCGGCGGGGGAGTCCGCACCCATCTCCTCCAGCACGCCGAGATCGCCGAGCTGCACGACATGACGGAATCGAGGCAGCTCTTTGACGCGGCCGTCTATCCGTCGGTAATTGTCGCCCGGCGGAAATTGCGACCTTCCCGGCCGACTCCTCTCGATTTGGCGCTTACCGAAGAAACGCTTTCCGCCGAAACATGCCACGAGCAACGCTCCTGCACTGGCATCGCCGTGGTGCATCGTCGGACTTCAGCGGTGCATTGGCCCCTCGACAGCAAGCGACTCTCTTTCGACACATCGCCGGGAAGCCCCTGGCTCATCATGCCACCTCCGGTTCGCGAAGCCTTCGATCGCCTGGTCCATGTCGGAGTCCCATTATCCGAATCACGGATTCACCGGCCTATGCTCGGGGTGAAAACCGGCTGCAACGAGGCGTTCGTCGTGACGCGCGAGTCAAATTCGAGCGACGACGATGCGAACGAGCTGAGGGCGGTCCGCTCGGGCGAAGCGGCGGGGCCGGTCGAGCGACGTCTGTTGAGACCGCTTCACCGCGGTGAGTCGCTTCGTCAGTGGAAGCTTTCCGACTCACCGGAGCAAATCATCTGGACCCACGACGATCGCGGACCGCTCTCCCGATTGCCGCCGCACGCCTTTCACTGGCTCGCCAAATGGAAACGACACCTGCAGGCACGAAGTGACGCACACGGCAATTCTCCGTGGTGGACGATCTTCCGCACCGAGAGCGCCACATCCGACCTCCCACGCGTGGCATGGTCCGACTTTGGGCGATGCCCACGCGCAGCGGTGATCGAGGCGAATGATCCGACAGTTCTCCTGAACAGTTGTTACGTCACCCGCTGTGACGACATCACCGACGCCTGCACTCTTGCGGCGCTTCTCAATTCGCCAGTCGTCGCGGCGTGGCTGAACGCCCTCGCCGAGCCCGCGCGCGGCGGCTATCACCGGTACCTCGGCTGGACCGTATCTCTGCTGCCGCTGCCCGCTGACTGGGATGCCGCCTGCGAACGACTTGCTCCGCTGGCCGAACAGGCTGTGAAGGGCCGGCCACCTGACGCGGACACGTTGCTCCACGCGGTGCTCGGAGCGTACGGGCTGCGCGAGTGTGAGGTCGAGCCGCTATTGCTGTGGAACTTCCCGTAGAGATCGTCTCCGCCCGCGCGGTCAGGGAATTGATTGCGCGCGCCGTTCTCGGCGATGAAACGTCGTCTGATCCGTCTCCTTCAACTGGGCGGGGTTCCGCAGAACGACTGGGATCGGTGGCATTGCGCCCCCACCAGATCTCGGCCGTCAGTCGCCTTGGCGTTGCGCTGGATCACTTTGGTGGAGCACTTCTGGCCGATGACGTCGGAATGGGCAAGACCTTCGTCGCGCTCTCCCTCGCCAGGCGTTTTATGAAACCGCTGGTGACAGGCCCGGCGGTTCTCCGCAATATGTGGATGCATCAGGAGCGGCTCGCCGGCGTGGAGATTCCATTCCTGTCTTTTGAGTCATTGAGCCGGGGACATTGTGTCGACGGCTCGTTCGACCTCGTGGTGATCGACGAGGCACATCACCTCCGCAATCCTGCCACTCGTAGATATCGGGAGCTGTCGGCCATCGCAAGGCGCTCGCGCGTGCTGCTGATTTCCGCGACTCCGGTACATAACAGGCGGAATGATCTCACGGCGCTGCTGGCGATCTTTCTGGGATCGCAGGCCGATTCCCTGTCCTCGTCGGAGCTCTCGCGCGTTGTGATACGCCGAGGGGTTGAATCCGCCGGGCTACGGGAGAGCATTCCACAGGTTGGCGAGATTGCCTGGAGAGAGTTGGCCGACGACGCGAGTGTGCCGGCTGCGCTGCTTTCCCTTCCGCCGGCACTACCGACAAGGGGCGGAGGCATCGGAGACCTGCTGGTTGCGCGCTCGTTGATTCGGCAATGGTGCTCGAGCGACGCTGCCCTCGAGGCTGCGCTCAGGCGTCGGCTGGCGCGATCGATTGCGCTCATCTCAGCGTTGGAGAGTGGGCATTATCCGTCGCAAGAGGAGCTGTCCGCCTGGACAGTTACGGACGATTCAGTCCAGTTGGCTTTCCCGGCATTTGTCTCGACTCCTCAGGCCAACACGACGGACCTCCTGGACGCCGTAGGCAAACACCGGCAAGCACTGCGTGAACTGCTCCATTTGCTCGACGGACAGCACCACCGCGACAGAACCACGGCGGCGTTTCTGAGAGACATCCGTCGCACTCATCCCAACGTTCCGGTGGTTGCCTTCTCGCAATACGCCGAGACTGTTGGCGCTCTTTTTCGTGAGCTTCGCAATGAGCCGGGCATTGCTGTACTGACGGGAAAGGGCGCACGAGTGGCCGGTGGATCGCTGACGCGCCGCGAGGCACTCTCACGCTTTGCCCCGCGCGCATCCGGCGCGCCGCTTCCGCGCACAATAGACCGTGTTGACCTTCTGCTCGCCACAGATCTCCTTAGCGAGGGGGTGAACCTTCAGGACGCCGGCATCGTCGTACATCTGGACCTTCCATGGACTGCCGCGCGTCTCGAACAGCGGATGGGACGAGTCGCCCGGATGGGCTCAGCTCATCGCCACGTTTATGCCTACGGCATTCGCCCACCGGCTGCCGCGGAGATTCTGATTCGGCTGGAAACAACGATTGTTGCAAAGCTGCACGAGGCCGAAGCGACTGTCGGCTTCTTTCATTCGATACGTCGGAACCCATTCGGTGACGACGTCGAGGCAACAACCTGCAGCGAGCCCGATTATGCAGCCGAAGCTCCGGCAGTCGTCGACGAACGGATCCGTTCCGTGCTGCGACGATGGTTGCCGGACAACGCGCGTTCGCCCGGGAAACAATTGCCGCTGATTTCGACTGTCCCGCGCGCGGCAACGGTGGCGTCGCGAAACAGAGGGTTTCTGGCGATGTGCGCGGAGGGTTCAACGTTCACTCTCGTTGCATCCGACGGACACGGCATCGAGAACGAGCCGTCGAAGCTACTCAACCTTCTGCTTCATGCAGGCGGCGTTGAGGTGCCCCCGAGTCATGAGACGATCATCGAGGCGCTCAGTCGTCTCCAATCACATTTGCGAACGGAGCGCACGGTTGCGCTCACGCACTCTCAATCCACGGTTTCAGCGCGCGCCCGGCGGGCAGCGCTCCGTCGAGTCTCAGCGATCGTTCACCGTGCGCGACCACATGCACGCGGTCGGATACTGGAGCTGGCGACCGCAGCGCGCCAAGCCATACTCGGCCGGCTTGGCATCGCTGCCGAAGCTGAGCTGTTGCGGCACGTGAACGCCAACCAGCGCGATGAGGACTGGTTGCTCGCCATTGGAGATAACGCAAGCGGAGCAATCGAAGCCGAACCAGGAAATGGATTGAATGGTCAAGCGAAGCCGATCAGAGTCGTTGCGATTCTGATGCTCGAGCCGGACGCCGTCTCCGAATGACAACTGCGTCGTCAAAGCGGTGATTCCTGCAAGAGAACGCTGACGGCATCAGGGCACATCCCCTCCATCGTTCGCATCAGCGCCGGGACACACTCGGCGGTAATTGATCAACGAAGGAGGAAAGATGCGATTCAAATGGGAATACACGGCCTTCATTGGCGTGCTGATGGCGGTTGCCGCAGCGGTGGCGAGTTGCTCGAAGGATTCCACGTCGCCTGTGGCGTCGGCCGTGATTCGTGAGGCGCCACAGCCGTCGCAACAGAAGCTGGCGGACCTGCAGTCCAGGTACGGCTGGACCGGAAAGTACCACACCGATGCTCTGGCTCATGTCTACAGTAAACTTTCCCGCGACAAGTCACTTTCGTCGAGGGCGGAGAGGTGCCACGTCGCCTTGGCTGCGCTGAAGGAGTTCAACAAGACGTTCAGCAAGGACGGCAAGTCAAAAGGCCTCTCTGACAGTTTCGTGTCGGACGATCTGTGCAGCGGCAATGGTCAGGTTGCAGTACAGACACAGGTTGGCGCGACCTCCGATCTTTCGCCGAAAGCTCAGGCGATTCTTCAGCGAATCCCGAACCTGTTCGATTCCGGTGCATCGTCGGCATCCATTGTGGCGAGCGTCAACGGCATCGAGAACTCTGCAATTGGAACGTTGAATGCTGACGAGGCGGCGGCAGTCGTCAGCCTTGGCTCCGTTGCCATCAGCTCGGCCCAGTACTGGGATGCAAATCTGGCGGACTGGCGCGGAGTCTCATCCGCTGGGGGACCTGCAAACAATCGAGCGCCTGCGACCATTCACTCCTCGGTGAATCTCGCGAACCCCACCGGTGGCACACCACGCCACGCAGCAAGCAGCAACGCGAGCATTGGCAGAGCCGATGCCTTTGCATTCTTCAGCTCACTTCTCGCCGGCTGGTGGATGGGTGCGCTGGACATCGAGATTTCTGCAGTGAGAGCCGTAATCGCCTCGATGCTCGCGGCGATATGACTGAATGAATGTTGCGGGATTTTGATTAGGATTGCCTTCCAGAAAAATTGCTCTACCTATTCTCCTGGAAGCTGACCCGCGACGAACTCTAACCGGAGAGGCCACTGTGATTTCGCCTTCCACGCCCAGGTCGCCTGAGGCTTTTGCACTGGTAAGCGTAATAATCGGCGTGTTGCTGGCAGCAATACTGTCGCTCGTTCCAACTGTTGCGTTCGGCACGTTCTGGCAGATGGCCGCGATTCTGGTAGCAGCCGATCTCACTGTCTACGTGGCGATGAAGCTGGGCTGGCTCAAGATGTGGCGCGATCGGTAACTGGTGGCCGGCAGGGCCTTGTCTTCGGGTGAGGCCTTGCCAGCCATAGCATCTGTTCAGAGGTGAGGAGCAGCTGAGCCGCTCGTCCCGGGCAAGCCAACCCTCGCCTTCCTCGGCCCCGTCAGTTGAGATTGCAGCGGCGCCGACGCTCGGGACGAGAGACTTTGCCGCAACCCCTCTATCTCGAAGTTGACTGCGATAACTGCGTTCGAGTCCTCGACTGTGGACGACTCTCTCGCTGCCTTCTCCCACTTCTCCAGAATCGTCACGAACGACCAGTACAAGCTCGGATCTGTCGCCAGATGGAACGCCAGCTCAGGGCCTGTTTCACGAAGTCTTGCCGGCACTTCATCCTGAGAAGTATCGAGGAGAGCAGCGAGCGCTCGGCGGAGATCGCGTTCGGCAATGTCGCGTGCCTCGACTGCAGACTCTGAGCGCCCATCGCTCATGTCGAACAGGTGCGCGAATGTCCTGAGTCCCCCGCGATCGATCTTTGGATGTCCATCTGCATCGCGATCTGAAGGGGTGCCACCGTCAGCGACGAGATCGGGCAGCGGCGCATCGAGCGTCCTGAATGCGTCCACGAGACCTTCGCCAAACTTCCCCTCCTTCCAACCGGGAAACTTCACGCAGCTCTCGCGGAGAACGCGCTGGAAGACGCGCGGCAGGTTCTCCTTGCCGTAGCGCACGATCAGCGCATCGCGACCGTGATACGAAAGCCACATCGCGGCAACGCCTGCAGTGCAGGTTGTCGCAAGTGAAGTCCCGGAGCCACGGCTCACATCGTACTTGAGACCGTCTTCTTCTTTTCGCACTGTAGCCCGCCACACCGACTCGCCGGGCGCAGTTACATCAACCGCCTGGCCCCGACACCCCCACCGCCAGG
>DATBZT010000359.1:0-6392 GCA_036513055.1 Gemmatimonadaceae bacterium
AAAACGGGCAAAGCCCGCGCAATCCGATTCTCAACGCTCGATTCCATTTGCCAAGCGCTGGAATGCCAGCCCGGCGATCTGCTCGAATTTCTCCCAGTCGTGCAAGCCGACCACGCCTCCGCAGCAACACCTAAATCAGGAACCGTATGAACACAATCACTCAAGCGATGACTGAAATGTCGCCGCGCACCAAGGCAAGACTCGCCGGCGCGTTTTATCTCATCACGATCCTGACCGGAGTATTCGCGCAGAGCTTCATCAGCGCGCGTCTCGTCGTGCCCGGCGACGCCGCAACGACCGCGAGCAACATTCTGTCGCACGACGGTCTGTTCCGCCTTGGTTTCGCGATCTACATGATAGAGATGGTGTGCCAGATCATCATGACCGTACTCATCTACGATTTGCTCAAGCCAGTCAACCGGAGCGTGTCGTTGCTGGCGGCGGTCCTGGGTCTCGTCGGCTGCGGCATCAAGACCTTCAGTCGCCTCTTCTACTTTGCGCCGTTGCTCGTGCTCGGCGGCACGCACTACCTCAGTGCATTCAGCGGCGAGCAACTGAACGCCGTGGCCCTTCTCTTCCTTAGAGTGAATGACATCGGGGCTGGGATCGCGCTGGTGTTCTTCGGCTTCTACGCACTCCTGAAGGGCTACCTCGTCATCAGGTCGACTTTTCTGCCTCGTGTTCTGGGTTGGCTGGCAGTACTCGGAGGAATAGGCTGGCTCGCGTTCCTGTCGCCGGCTTTTGGAGAGCGCGCGTTCTCCGTCATCGCGGTCGTCGGCATCGTCGGATCGTTGGCAAACATTGGGTGGCTGCTCGTGGTCGGCGTGAACGAACAACGCTGGAGAGAGCAGGCCAGGGTGGCGGAGGCGTCGATCTGGAGATGATTTGCGCGGGCTTGGTTGGCCCGTCAGCTAAAGCGCCTGGGCAGTCTCTCAGTTAGCGGCGCCGGTATTGCTCCTCACTCACCTTCTCCATCCACTCAACAGCCTTCCCGTCGAGCGCTTCCTGAAGGGCGATGTGCGTCATCGCCGTGGTCGGCGACGCGCCATGCCAATGCTTCTCACCCGGCTCGAACCACACCACATCTCCCGGACAAATCTCCTCGATCGGCCCGCCATCGCGCTGCACCCACCCGCATCCGAAGGTGACAATCAGAATCTGACCCAGTGGATGCGTGTGCCACGCGGTGCGAGCACCGGGCTCGAACGTGACGGCGTTGCCGGCCGCGCGCGCTGGCGCGGTCACCGGGAATAGAGGATCGATCCGCACCGTGCCGGTGAACCACTCACTCGGTCCTTTGCCCGAGGGCTGTGAGCCGCTTCGCATGATCTTCATCGCACAATCTCCTTACTGGTCCTGTTTCGTTGGCCGGAACAGGATCTCGTTGATGTCCACGTCCTCGGGCTTACTCATCGCGAACGCGACTATGCGCGCGAAGGAGTGGGCTGGTTGAACATTGCAGCGGTGAATTCGAAAGCGAGTCGCTCCCGGCCGTAGCCATCGATCCTGGTTCCGGCGGGTCTTGCACCGATCTTCTCCACCGCGCGCTGCGAACGGTAGTTCTCGGAGCCGATCAGGAAGATGACGCGGTCCACGAACGTGAACGCGTGTCGCAGCATCAGCTCCTTCATTTCGCCGTTGTATTTCCCGCCCCAGTACGCCCTAGCCAGAAACGTCCACCCGATCTCGATTTCGCCCTCCTCGGCGTCGTAGCCATGGTAGCGCGAGCCGCCGATGACCTGGCCGTCCCTCGAGTCCGTTGCGATGAGCGCACCGCCGGAAGCCATCGCCTCATCGAAGAAGGCACCGAATACGTCACGCTCATAACGATCTCGGGCCGGGTGCTGTTCCCAGATCAGGGGATCAGCTGCTACAGCAAACAGCGCATCAAAGTCGTCGCTGCGAAGTGGGCGGAGTTGAAGCAATTGGCCGCGCAAAACCGGCTGAAGATCAGGCGCCGTCTCTGTGCTCATCGTTGAGAAGCAGAGCTTATCAGGCTGAGAACCATTGTCAAGTAGATCGACAAGCGTGGATGTATTTGATTGCTACCATCACCAGAACGAAGGAGAAAGCACGTATGCAGAAGCGGAAACTTGGAAAGAACGGGCTGGAAGTCTCGGCGATCGGGTTCGGGGCTATGGGAATGAGCCAGAGCTACGGTCCGGCTGGAACCAGGGAGGAGTCGATCGGTGTGCTACGCGCCGCGGTTGAACGCGGCGTCACCTTCTTCGACACCGCCGAAGTCTATGGGGCGGGCCACAACGAAGAGCTCGTTGGCGAAGCCCTCGCTCCTTTTAAGGGGCGTGTGGTGATCGCAACGAAGTTCGGGTTCAAAGATCCCGCCGCCGGACCTGGTGCTGGTCTGGATAGCAGCCCCAAACGTATCAGACAGGTCGCCGAGACATCACTCAAGCGACTCAGAGTTGATGCGATCGACCTGCTTTATCAGCACCGTGTCGATCCCGCCGTCCCGATCGAGGATGTGGCGGGCGCAGTGAAGGATCTGATCAAGGAAGGAAAGGTGAAGCACTTCGGTCTCTCCGAGGCCAGCGCGAAGACGATCCGCCGCGCGAATGCGGTGCAGCCGGTGACGGCCGTTCAGAGCGAATACTCGCTCTGGTGGCGAGAGCCCGAGAAGGAAATCCTGCCCACCTGCGAAGAGCTAGGCATCGGCTTCGTTCCATTCAGCCCGCTCGGTAAGGGTTTCCTCACGGGGAAGATCGACGAGAAAACGACGTTCGACAGCACTGACTTCCGCAACACCGTCCCCCGGTTTACGCCGGAGAACCGGAAGGCGAATCAGGCTGTGGTCGATCTGCTCGCGAGAATCGCCGAGCGCAAGAAAGCGACGCCCGCGCAGATCGCGCTGGCGTGGCTGCTCGCACAAAAGCCGTGGATCGTTCCCATCCCGGGCACCCGGAAGATCGAGCGGCTGGAAGAGAACATCGGTGCTGCGTCGATTCAGCTGACGCCCAGCGACCTCCGTGAGATCGAGGAAGCAGCAGCGAGGATCACAGTGGAAGGTGAGCGGTACTCCGAGAGCGCGCAGAGAACGATCGATCGCTGACGTGAAGGAAGCGGCGACCTGCTCATCGACGGCGGCGGCAACGGCTGTGTGACTCCAGACCTTTCTGTCCAACGACGCGAGCTGATGGATGCTCACCACGAGAACCAGAAACGACGATCCGAGAAAGAGCGAAGGCGTGAGAAGTACGACAAGGCCCAATAGTGTGCTCATGCGGCAGGGGCGGGGCGGCGAACGGATGATATAGACGGCGGTGCGGCGATCCGCTATTGTGGGCGATGAGCTCCCATCACTCACGCTGCCCACTAATGACCAGATAATGAAGATCGCCGCGAGACCGCTCACAGCGCTTTGGTTCGCCGTGACAGCCGCGGTGATCCAACCGCTCCCGGCGCAGCAAGACCAGGCGGCATACACTAGCTCGGTCGCCGCAATCCATCGTCGGCAGGCTGTCGACGACAGCATTGCCGCCCCGGGTGCGCGAAGCATCTTGCTGGCTGGCGGTGCGCCAACCGCGCGCGCGATTGTTCTCCTTCATGGCCTCACCGATTCCCCGCGGCAGTTCGAGGCGTTCGCATATCTTCTCCACGCGGACGGAAACAACGTCTACGTGCCTCGACTCCCGCAGCATGGTCTTCGCGGCAAGAATGTCGGTGTGCTTTCCGCCCTGACCGCGGCACAGCTGAGAGGAGTGGCTGACTCCGTCGTGAACGAAGCCCGCGGCCTTGGCGATTCGGTGGTGGTTGTCGGCCTGAGCATGGGCGGCACAGTAGGCGCATGGATCGCGCAGCAGCGCGAAGTGTCGCGCGTGGTCCTGATCGAGCCAGCGATCGAGCCGGGACGGATCCCGTCCCTCCTCGATCGGCCGCTGATCGGCCTCGCTGACCGTCTGCCGAGCATGGCGCGGCGATCGCAGCCTGATAGCGCGCGGCCCGACCGGGAAGCGGGATTCAACTTGCGCGCGATTGCGGAGATCCTCGAGCTCGGGCGCTCCATCCTGGGCCAGGCCGGGCGCGAAACGTCACTCACGCGCGACATCGTCGTGTTGGTGAACGCCAGCGATCGGACGGTCAAGGAGTCCGCAGCGGAGGCGCTCGCGCGCAACTGGTTGCGACATGGCGCCACGGTCTCCGTGTTCGAGCTGCCGGACTCGTTACGCCTGCCGCATAACATCATCGATCCGACCAGCGGTCCCGTCGGCGGGGATGCAGTGCTTGATCTGCTTCGCGAGCTGGCGTACGGCATCCAGCCATCCGCGTTAGTCCGCCCAGTGTTGCTCCGCTAAGCGATCATCTGTCACGTGCGCGTCCTTCGCGACGTTCCACACTGCTGCCGCTAGCGGGTGAACTCCGCAACTGCTCGACGAGAAAACCACCAACCCGCCGCTCGTACTCGATCGGCTGATAGGCGTACAGATCCTCGTGGCCCGCGCCGCAGACCACCCAGAATTGCTTGGGCGGTTGCGCATGGGCAAACAAGGAATCCGCTTCGGCAAGCGGCGTGTAAGGATCGGCGCTTCCGGTTATGAGCAAGAGCGAAGCGTGGATCTGTCCGATTCGGGCGATCGGCTGGAGCTCCGTCTCCGCGATGCCAGTCTCTGACTTGAAGAGTTCGATCAAGCCCGATGTGAAAAGTCGAGCGACACCCCCAAGCGGCCCGAGCCAGGTATCCAGCCTGTTGCTCACCGCTTGCCGAATCGTGGGGTAAACGGACTCGAGCACGAACGCGTCCGCCGGGAGCGGACCGCCTCCCAATAGCGCGGCCGCCCCTCCCATCGAGATGCCGATCACGCCGACTCGTTCCCCAGGAACGTTAGCGTTGAGGTACTTCATCGCGGCTGCCGCGTCGAGGCTCTCACGGGCGCCGTAGGTGACGTGTTTTCCGGGAGACTCGCCATGTGCCTGAAAGTCGGGAGCGAGCACCGTGAAGCCCATGCGATGAAGAAAAATCGCTCGCCCGCGCATGCTGGTGCGATTCGAGGCCACTCCGTGGAGGAGGAGGACGGCGCCCGCCCCAAGCTTGCCGCGCGACAACCACGCATGGATCTCACTGCCGGAGGTGCTAGGGAACGAGACATTCTCCGCGTTGAGCACCGCGGGCGGCGCCCCGATCGCCGCTCGCGAAGGCCCGGCAAGGAGCCCGCACCCCGACGAAAGCAGGACCCCGGCCGCGATCACAGCCAATGGGGCAGTGCGCCACGAAATCGGTCGCGTAAGTGAAGACGAAGTGGTCACGGCAATGTTGGGAGCGGATAAGGAAGGTCGTCGCTGGCCTCGCAGTGGCATACCCTGCTTCGAACCAGCGCGTTCCTGATCGTGGGAATATTCCGGTCTCCAGAGCGCGTCTTACCGACCGCCCGTCAGCTTTTCTGCAGTTGCGCGGGCGCGAAATCGTAATACTAGCCCAAGAGTTCCGCGGAAGCTGTTCCAGGTCCCATCCGCACCGACGGTGGTGGAGAGCATATGGACGTCGGTGCCGCGATTCGCTATATGTGGGCCATGAGTGGCATCACTCACCCCACCCCTGGTCACGCTCGAAATCAGCGGCGCCTCTCTCCGTGACGACAACACCCATCCGACGTCGTTCCCTCAGCACGAGCTCGCTGTGGTGCTCGAGCTGATCGCAGAGGATCACGATGCGCTCAGCGACCTCCTTGCCCCTCATTTCTGTCAGAAACTCTCCGCATATTTCCATTATGCGGTTTGCTGTAACATCCAGTGCCGGCAAGGACATCGAACGCTCCACGTCACCTCAAAATCATCAGCTATGAAAATCGATCGCCGTAGTTTCCTGGTAGCGTCGTCTTCGGCATTGGTGTTGGGGAAAAGTCGGCTATCGCCGGCGGGATATGAGCAACCGTCCGAGACTCCGGAGCCGCCCGAGATCGGGCGAAGAATCGAGGCCAGAGACGTAGCGGTCTACACTACCGCGGACAAAACCAATTACCGCCTCTCTGCTACCGACAAGCTGACGTTCAAGCCTATGGGCCAGCCGCTGGAGACCCAGGTCTGTGTTTTTGTCGATCCCTCGAAGAGATCTCAAACGATCCTTGGCATCGGCGGCGCACTCACGGATGCCTCCGCTGAGACGTACGCCAAACTCCCGCCTGCCAAACAACGGGAAATTCTGGATGCCTATTTTGATCCCAACAAAGGCATCGGTTACACGATTGGAAGAACCAACATCCACAGCTGCGATTTCTCATCCGGCAGCTACACCTACGTCGACGAAGGCGACAAGGAGCTGAAGTCCTTCACCGTCAATCACGACAAGCAATTCCGCATTCCCTTTATCAAACGGGCGATGGCCACCGCCGGAGGGAAACTCACTCTCTTCGGCAGCCCATGGAGTCCACCGGCCTTCATGA
>DATBZT010000360.1:0-14599 GCA_036513055.1 Gemmatimonadaceae bacterium
CCCGCCGATACGACACGCCGCTCGATTGGAGAGATGACCGGATCGATCTTCGACCGGGCGAACCGGGCCATCGACCCGAAAGCGTTGACGCGACGTGTACGTACTGCCCAGTCGATCAAGCAAAACACCGCCAGCACAGCCGCCATCACCACCAGGGCTATGCGGACAATGCCGAGCAGCATGTCCAGCCCCGCGAAGAGCGAATCCATTATTGGAGCGACACGCGCATGTTCAGATTCTTCACGAGAAACGCAAACCTGTCTGCTGCTTCCTCGATCTGCTTGGATGTCGGCTTGCCACTGCCATGTCCGGCCTTTGTCTCGATGCGAATCAACGCCGGCGCCGGCCCGGCCTGAGCCGCCTGAAGCGTCGCCGCGAACTTGAACGAATGACCTGGCACAACCCGGTCATCATGGTCCGCCGTCGTGATCAACGTCGGCGGGTAATGAACGTCGGCCTTGATGTTGTGCAGCGGCGAATATGCGCGAAGAACCTGGAACTGCTTTGGATCGTCCGGCGAGCCGTAGTCCGATGTCCACGCCCAGCCGATGGTGAACTTGTTGAAGCGAAGCATGTCCATCACGCCCACCGCTGGAAGCGCGGCACCGAACAATTCAGGGCGCTGCGTCATCACAGCTCCCACCAGAAGTCCGCCATTCGAGCCGCCGGAAATCGCCAGCTTCGGCGTAGACGTGTACTTCTCCTTGATCAGGTACTCGGCGGCAGCGATGAAATCATCGAAGACGTTCTGCTTCTTGTCGAGCATTCCTGCCTCGTGCCACGTTTTTCCGTACTCCCCGCCGCCACGCAGGTTGGCAACCGCGTAGATACCGCCCATCTCGATCCACACGAGATTCGCCGAAGAAAAAGCGGGCGTCTGCGAGATGTTGAATCCGCCGTAGGCGTAGAGAATCGTGGGATTATTGCCGTCCAGCACTATTCCCTTTTTCGCCGTGATGAACATCGGCACCCGGGTGCCGTCCTTGCTCGTGTAGAAAACCTGTTTCGTCTCGAACTGCGACAGGTCGACAGGGAGGCGCGGAGTCGTGTACGGCTCGCTGTGCCCTTTCTTCAGGTCGTACCGGTAAACGGCTCGCGGCGACAGATACGACGTGAACTGGTAGAACATCTCGTTGTCGTCGGGCTTGCCGGTGATCTGTGTAACGGTCCCGATTCCCGGAATGTCCAGCTCACCAAGAAGCCGGTAGCCGAAACCCCCTCTTCCGGGTCCGCGAGCCGTGGTGTCGTTGGGGCGCGGGCGCTGATCGCCCCGTTGACCGCCGGTGCGGCCGGCACCACGTTGCCCGCGATTATCGCGAAACATGTCGCGGTCTCCCGGCATCGCATAGAAGCGCACCGAGGAGTGGGCGTCCTGGAGATATGAGATGACGAGACGATCTCCAATCACCTGGGCGCTGGTGAGCGCGTCCTTGCCCTCGGGCACGACGGTAATCCAGCGACTCGTCTGCTCGTTGTTGATGTCGATCGAGACCACGCGTCCCTTTGGAGCGGCGAGGTCCGTGCGAACGAGAAAGTTGTCGCCGAAGCTGCCGATGAACTGGTACTCGGCCTCGAGCCGGTCGATCAGCCGGACTACGGGCTCATTGATATTTGGCCGGCCGGCGTTGTCGCCAAAGAAGATGTAGTAGAGGCGCGTCCGCTGATCGGTACCCTGGCTGACGGTGATCGTCGCAAACCTTCCGTCATCGCTCACCTGTGTATCGAACAGCCAGTCCGGCTGGTCGGGGCGCTCGTAGATCAGCTCGTCCGACGATTGCGGCTTGTTGATGCGGTGGTAATAGACCTTCTGATTGCGGTTTACGTCGGTGAGCGTCTTGTCCGTCTTCGGCTCGTCGTACCGCTCGTAGAAGAAGCCCTTGTTGTCCTTGGTCCATGAAATGTCCGAGAACTTCACCCACTTCAGGACTTCGGGAAGATCCTTGCCGCTGTCGACGTCGCGGATGTGAAACTCTTCCCAGTCGGAGCCGCTGGCCGCGGTGCCGTATCCGAGGTGATGTCCATCGGGCGATTCACGGCTCACCGACAGCGCAACGGTGCCGTCTGACGAGAGAGTGTTTGGGTCGAGCAGCACTCTCCACTGACCATTGCCGTTCTTGACGTACAGCACGGACTGGTTCTGGAGTCCCGTGTTCTGAGTCTGGAAGTATCGGCCACCCGCCTTTGTAGGAGCGTCGAAGCGGGCATAGTTCCACATCTGGGTGAGCCGGTTGCGGATGGCGGGCCGCTCCGGGATCGTCGCCAGATACCCGAATGTCAGGGCGTTCTCGGCGTCGACCCACGCTTTTGTCTCCGGAGAGTCGGTGTCCTCCAGCCAGCGGTACGGGTCGGCTATCTTGACGCCGTGGTAGTCGTCCACCTGACTACCTCTGGCGGCGACAGGGTATTTGAAGGGGCCGGCGGTTGCTTGCGCCGCGGCGAAAAGTGGAAGAGCGAGCGCAAGGAGCGTCGCTGAAACGATGGAATGAGTCTTTTTCACCGATCTGGTTCCTGATAGGGTAGGTGAATCTACGACGAACGAACCGAATGGTTCCAGTTGCCCGGGGGAGTCGGCATGCCGAAAACCAAAATCAGCAGCGAGCGAAGGTATTGGCTCTTCAAGACCGAGCCGACATCGTTCTCCTTCGATGACTTGTTGAAGGCCCCGTCGCGAACCACGTCATGGGATGGAGTGAGAAATTACCAGGCGAGGAACATGCTGCGGGACGAGATCAAGCCGGGGGACATGGTGTTCGTTTACCACTCGAGCTCCGATCCGACGGGCATCGCCGGCATTGCCGAGGTGGTGCGGGGCGGGTATCCGGATCCCACCGCGCTGGACCCCGGGGATCATCATTACGATCCCAAGAGCAAGGCGGAAGCGCCCAGCTGGTACATGGTGGACATCCGCGCCGTCAAAGCACTGCCCAGGCTCATCACGCTCGACGAGCTGCGAAAGGTGAACGGGCTGGAAAAGATGGTTCTTCTTCAGAGGGGGAGCCGGCTGTCGGTACAACCCGTTCGGGCGGAGGAGTGGGAGATAATTACGTCGCTTGCCTGAAGCACCTCTTCACGAAATCTTCACGATAAAGGCCTCCACATTTATGCGAAATTCACGCCGTTTCCGGTAGTATGACTCAGGAGGCGGCGTTCCTTTTTCCGAACTTCATGGGCGGTTTCATCTTGATTGCTGGGCCGGCTTCGGGTAGTGGGCGGTGACTGCTCAAACCGACACCGCGCTCGTCGTAGACGACGCTCCTCAGATCAGGCGCGTGATCCGGAATGCGCTCAAGCAGATCTTCTCCAAGGTGATCGAAGCTGGCACGGGCAAAGATGCCATTGATCTCGCTGCGTCACATCAGCCAGGGCTCGTCGTGCTCGACCTCGGCCTTCCCGATATCCCTGGAGAAACAGTTTGCCGCGAGATCCGAAGATGGTCGATGGCGCCGATCATCGTTGTATCGGCGCGTGATTCCGACAGGGAGAAAATCAGTCTGCTGGATGCCGGCGCGGATGACTACATGACGAAACCGTTCAACGCTGCAGAGCTGCAGGCCAGGGTTCGGGCACAGCTCAGGCGGGCGAACACGGCAAACCCGGCGACATCTGAAGGGCCAATTCGCATAGGTGACCTTTCGATCGATCTCGCCAAGCCTGCCGTGACGAGAGGTCAGGTTTCGATACACCTCACTCGGCTCGAATGGGATCTGCTTCGCGTTCTTGTAAACTCTGCCGGAAGGACGCTGACACACGAACAGCTGTTCGGACGGGTATGGGGTCATTCGCATGGTAACGCTCAGCAACATCTTCGGGTTCACGTCAGAAGTCTGAGGCAGAAGCTGGAGTCCGATCCAGTGAGACCAGTTCTTATCGTTACAGAGCCGGGCGTAGGGTACAGGTTCGAGCTCGACGAATGAGCGACGCCAGCGTTCGAGCGGTTCGCCGGTCGCCCGATCTGCTCCAGGCGCTTCTGTGGAGCGTGGTCCTCGCCGCCGTAACCGCGTTGATGCTGCCCTTTCGATCGCATCTCAACGAGGCGCACGTGATGGTGGCATACTTGCTCGTTGTGCAGGGGGCGAGCGCGCGAGGCGGCCGGGCGATCGGTCTCGGTGTTGTAGCGGCCGCGTTTCTGGCGTTTGACTGGTTTTTCCTGCCGCCGTATTACACCTTTATCATCGAGAATCCTCTCGACTGGCTGGTGCTGCTGGCTTTCGCAGCAACGAGCGCTCTCTCAGCTCAGCTCCTTCATCGCGCACAGACCGAAGCGGCTGCGGCCCGCGACCGAGCAGGCGAGGTTGACCGCCTCGCTGCCCTGGGCGCCGAAACACTGAACGTCGCGCGCGCCGAAGACGCCCTCACGGCGATTGCCTCCACAATTCAGTCGACTCTTGGTCTTGACGAGTGCTCAGTCTACGGCATCACCGAACAAGGCACGGTGGAGCTTCTGGCCCGCGCGTCGGCGACATCTGTGGCCGACGACACGATCGATACAGAGATCGTGGAATGGGTTGGAAAGAATGGGATGCCGGCAGCAGAACAGCTCGACGCTACTACGCGCGTCGCTATTTCCGTTGAGTCTGCGCTCGCTGTGTCAGCTTCCAAGCCGACTTCGCGAGCGTTCCTCCGTCCGCTCCAGGTCCGTGGTCGCACCGTCGGAGTCCTACGCATGAGCAGGGACGCTGGTCTTGCTCTGACCCCGAGCCAAATCCGTATTCTTGACGCACTCGGCTACTATG
Source organism: Gemmatimonadaceae bacterium (assembly GCA_036513055.1). GTDB lineage: Bacteria > Gemmatimonadota > Gemmatimonadetes > Gemmatimonadales > Gemmatimonadaceae > UBA4720. The sequence goes on from DATBZT010000360.1 coordinate 4,734, forward strand.
CCGCTCTCGGCGTTGAGCGCGTTCGTTTCAGCGCAGGCGCCGAGCGGGAACGACATCTCCGGGAGACGCACCGTGCGAAGGATGCGGTTCTCGCATCCATCTCTCACGATCTGCGGACACCTCTCACAACGATCAAGGGGTTGGCTCACGAAATCGCAATGGATGGCGATGATCGCGCGGCAATAATCGAGGAAGAAGCGAACCGATTGAACAGTTTTGTCCGGGATCTGCTCGATTTGTCGCGTATCACCGGCGGCTTCGCCACGATTGAGGTTCAGCCAAACGAAGCTGAAGACCTGCTGGGCGCGGCCGCCCAACGGGTTGGCGGACAGCTTGGCGATCACCGGCTTCAGATAACGCTCGATCCTCGTCACCCGCTGTTGTTCGGGCTGTTCGATTTTGCGCAGACATTACGCGCGCTTGTGAACCTGCTGGAGAATGCGACGAAGTACGCTCCACCCGGCTCGCCGATCGAGCTCGGCGTGCGAAAAGCGGGACCGATACTGCAATTCTTCGTGGCCGACCGTGGACCGGGTATCCCGGCAACGGAGCGCGACCGAATCTTCGAAGCATTCTACCGCCACCCTGCGCTGATGCCGGACGTCGGCGGCACCGGCCTCGGACTGGCCATAGCACGAGGAATTGCGGAGTCGCAGGGCGGCACTCTCACATACGAGGCCCCACCGGATGGGGGCAGCCTCTTCACCCTGTCGGTGCCGGCGATTGAAATCAGCGACATCGCTGGCCGCCAGACCGGGCCCGCACCCTCTTAACGAAATCTTTATGCGGGACCCGCTGATTTTACGCGGGCTTAACGCGGTTCCGTATAGAGTGAATACACGGGAGCACGTGCTCACTTTTTTCACACGTCACCAATGACCGATTTCCTTTACATCGCGGGATCAATCTGCTTCTTCGGCCTGATGCTCGCCTATATCGGAGGCTGCGACAGGCTGGGGAGAAGCGGCTCCAGCAACGAGGAACGCTGATGGACGCCGATTCCTGGATCTCTCTGATCGTCTCGGCGGCAGTGTTGCTGTATCTGCTTTACACACTTCTTCGCCCGGAGAAATTCTGAGATGACTGCCGCCGGCTGGGCTCAGATTCTCTTCTTTTCAATCGCCATTCTGGCGGTCGCGAAGCCGCTCGGTCTTTATGTGGTGCGCGTTTACGACGGTCGGATGCGGTGGCTCGCGCCGGTCGAGCGACTGATCTACCGTCTATCTGGGATCGAACCCGCCGAAGATCAGCATTGGACGACTTACGCGGCGGCGGTGATGTTGTTCAGCCTCGTCTCGATGCTGCTGACATATGTTGTTTTGCGACTGCAGCACGTTCTGCCACTCAACCCGCAGGCTTTTGCGGCGGTGCCGGACAGGCAGTCGTTCGAGACGGCGGCGTCCTTCACCACGAACACCAACTGGCAGTCGTACTCTGGCGAGTCAATGATGTCGTACTTCTCCCAGATGACGCAGTTGGCGTTTCACAATTTCATGTCGGCTGCCTCCGGGGTTGCGGTTGCGGTGGCCGTCATCCGCGGAATCGGGCGGCATTCCGCCGGCAAGCTTGGAAACTTCTGGGCCGACCTGGTACGGGGGACGCTCTACCTGTTCCTGCCGCTCTGCCTGCTGTTCGCGCTGTTCCTTCTTCAGCAGGGGGTCATCCAGAATTTCAAGCCCTACCTCACGGTCACTACGCTGGAAGGTGCGAAGCAGGTGATTGCGATGGGTCCGGTCGCCAGCCAGGAGGTCATCAAACAATTCGGCACAAACGGCGGCGGGTTCTTCAACGCGAACGCGGCGCACCCGTTCGAGAATCCAACGCCGTGGAGCAACTTCCTGTCGATCTTCATGATCTTTGCCATTCCATCGGCGCTCGTTTACGCGTTCGGGCGGATGGTGAAAAATGTTCGGCACGGCTGGGCCGTGTGGGCGGCGATGTTCCTGCTGTTCATCGGGGGGACGACGGTCACGTACTGGGCTGAGGCGAGGGGGAATCCGATTCACGCCGCCCGCGGGATAGACGTTGCGACGAGCGATGTCAATCCTGGCGGGAACATGGAAGGGAAGGAGACCCGCTTCGGCATAGCGGCATCGGCTCTATACGCAGTGGTGACGACCGACGCCTCCTGCGGTGCGGTGAACTCGATGCACGACTCGTTCACTGCGATTGGGGGGATGATCCCGCTTGTCAACCTCGATCTCGGAGAGCTGATATTCGGCGGCGTGGGCTCTGGCCTGTACGCGATGATCATCATGATCGTCCTTACCGTTTTCATCGCTGGCCTGATGGTCGGCCGCACGCCGGAATATCTCGGCAAGAAGATCGGGAGCCGGGAGATCCAGATGGCGATGCTCTACGTTCTCGCGTTTCCCGCGATCATTCTGTCGCTGACTGCAATCTCAGTCGTACTGCCGGCGGGACTCAAGGGCCTGAACAACAACGGACCGCACGGTCTTTCCGAGATCCTTTATGCTTTTTCATCAACGGCAGCCAATAACGGCAGCGCGTTTGCCGGGCTCACCGGATCCACCTATTACTACAACACTCTGCTGGGCATCTCGATGCTGGCCGGTCGCTTCGCGCTCATGGTGCCGGTCCTCGGGATGGCCGGTTTTCTTTCGGACCGGAAGATTGCGCCTGAGACGACGGGGACTTTTCCGGTGACCGGTCCTCTCTTCGTATTGCTGCTCGTCAGCGTCATCCTGATTGTCGGGGCGCTGACATTTTTTCCGGCGCTCGCTCTTGGGCCAGTGGTGGAGCAGCTGTTGACCGGCGCGGGGAGGCTCTTCTAATGGCTGCGCAAAAGCGTCAGCTGTTCGATCCGCCAATCGTGTTACGCGCGATTCGCGAGGCGTTCAGCAAGCTCAATCCGCGCCACATGGTGCGCAATCCGGTGATCTTCGTAGTCCTCATTGGCAGCGTGCTGACGACGCTGGTGCTGATCCGCGACATAGCGGCCAGTCGCGGCGGGTACGGGTTCACCATCCAGCTCACTCTCTGGCTGTGGTTCACCGTGTTGTTCGCGAACTTCGCGGAGGCGATGGCAGAGGGACGCGGCAAGGCGCAAGCAGAAGCGTTGCGCGCCGCGCGCACCGAGACTGCCGCGAAGCGCCTCGAGAATCCGGCCGATCACCTGAGCTCCGAGCTCGTGCCGGCGAAGGTGCTTCGCAAGGGAGATTTCGTGCTGTGCTCGCCGGGCGACATCATACCCGGTGACGGCGAAGTCGTCGAAGGCGTGGCATCGGTGGATGAGTCCGCCATTACCGGCGAGTCGGCGCCCGTGATCCGCGAGTCCGGCGGAGATCGCTCAGCGGTTACGGGTGGGACCAAGGTGCTTTCGGATTGGATCGTCCTCAGGATTACGGCGAACCCGGGCGAGACATTTATCGACCGCATGATCGCGCTCGTGGAAGGTGCATCGCGTCAGAAGACTCCAAACGAGATCGCGCTCACGATTCTGCTCTCCGGACTTACCGTGATCTTTCTTCTGGCGGTGGTAACGCTCCAGCCATTTGCCATCTACAGTGGCGCGGCCATCGCCATCCCGGTACTCGTTGCACTCCTCGTCTGCCTGATTCCGACGACGATCGGCGGGCTGCTGTCGGCTATCGGGATAGCGGGAATGGATCGGCTGATCCAGCAGAATGTGATTGCCATGAGCGGCCGTGCCGTAGAAGCGGCGGGTGACGTCAACACGCTCCTGCTCGACAAGACCGGGACGATCACGCTCGGCAACCGCCAGGCGGTCGCCTTCTATCCGATGCCAGGCGTGGAAGAAGCGTATCTGGCGGACCGCGCGCAGCTCTCATCGCTGCCCGACGAGACTCCCGAGGGACGCAGCATTGTCGTCCTTGCCAAGGAAAAATTCGGGTTGCGCGGTCGCACGCTTACCGAGCCCCCGCAAGTCGATCGGGACGGCGCCGTGACGGGTGCCGAGACCGAGCCGCATTTCGTCCCATTCAGCGCCTCAACCAGAATGAGCGGCGTCGACATGGCAACCCTCAAGGTCCGGAAGGGAGCCGGGGACGCGGTAGCGCGCTGGGTCCGCGAGGAAGGAGCGGAACCGCCTCGCGAAGCTGTCGATATCGTCAATCGAATCGGCAGGGAGGGTGGCACTCCGCTGATGGTCGCCGAAGAGGATGGCGGGTCGCGGCGTGTACTGGGCATCATTTATCTGAAAGATGTCGTGAAGGGCGGAATGCGCGAGCGCTTCGATCGCCTGCGGGCAATGGGGATACGCACGGTGATGATTACCGGCGACAATCCGCTCACCGCCGCGGCGATCGCCTCCGAAGCGGGGGTGGATGATTTCCTCGCCGAAGCCACGCCCGAGGACAAGATGGCGCTGATCCGCCGCGAGCAGGCCGGAGGCAAGCTCGTGGCAATGACGGGAGACGGGACCAATGATGCTCCCGCGCTGGCCCAGGCCGATGTCGGCGTGGCGATGAACAGCGGTACCCAGGCGGCGAAGGAAGCGGGAAACATGATCGACCTCGATTCCAACCCGACGAAGCTGATCGAAGTCGTCGAGATCGGTAAGCAGCTGCTGATGACGCGCGGCGCACTGACGACGTTTTCAATTGCGAACGATGTGGCGAAATACTTCGCGATCATTCCGGCAATGTTCATCGTGACCTATCCCGCTCTCGGTGCCCTGAACGTGATGAGGCTGCATTCGCCGGGGTCCGCGATCCTGAGCGCCGTGATCTTCAATGCGCTGATCATCGTCGCCCTCATTCCGCTGGCTCTTCGGGGGGTCCACTATCGTCCAGCGGCGGCTTCGGCGATCCTGCGCCGAAATCTGCTTGTGTATGGCGGTGGCGGTTTGGTCGTTCCGTTCGTCGGCATCAAGCTGATCGACCTGGTGCTGGTAACTCTTCATCTGGTCTGAGGAATACAGCAATGCTTTCGAGGCAGATCCGTCCCGCGATCGTGATGACAATCCTGCTTTGCGTGCTCACGGGTTTCATCTACCCGGGGATCGTTACAGTGATCGCCAGGACTTTGTTTCCCCGGCAGGCAGAGGGCTCACTCGTCAGTGTCAACGGAACAGTGGTGGGGAGCGAGCTGATCGGACAGCCCTTTGCCCGGCCCGAATATTTCCATCCGCGGCCGTCAGCCGCTGGCAGCGGCTACGACCCAACTGCATCCAGCGGTACAAACAAAGGGCCAACAGACCTCAAGCTCGCTGACTCGATGATCGCGCCGAGGATCGACTCCGTCGTCGCGATGGAGGGCGGTCGGAAGGGCGCGATTCCCTCAGACATGGTGACTGCTTCCGCATCGGGACTCGACCCTCACATCTCGCCGGCGAATGCCCATCTCCAGGTGGCGCGGGTCGCGCGCGCGCGGGGAGTGACCGCCGGCGTTGTCCAGGCGATCGTCGACCGACACACCGAGCGACGCCAGTTCGGGATATTCGGCGAGCCGCGCGTCAACGTGTTGTTGCTCAACATAGCTCTCGACAGTGCATTCGGGCGGAAGTCCCGATGAAGGCCGTGTCGCTCTTCGTGAAATACAGAATCTGGCTGGCCGCTGTGGCTTGCTTCGTGACCCCTCTCGCCGTCGTGGCGCAGAATGCCGACTCATCTACGACCACGGACACCACGAAGTCCGCAACTCCCGGCCCCGTGGCCGTGACCGGCTACGTGACGTCGAGCTACACATATGGCACGCAGGCGCAGGGCCACGACATCGTCGGCCGCCTGTACAACCGGCGGCACAACGAGTTCATGCTCAACGTTGCGGATCTCACCGTGGAACGCGTCGCTGCGACAGATCGCATGGATGCCGGTTTCCACTTCGAGGGATTTTTTGGCCAGAACGCCGAGGTCGTGAAATCAGTTGGGCTCGACCTTGGCCACGATGCGGATATATGGCAGGCTTATGTGACGCTGAATTGGCCCCTCGGCCCTGGCGCCTACGTGCAATTCAAGGGTGGCAAGCTCGCCACGCTCATGGGCGTCGAGGTGGGGGAGGACGTGGTGAATCCCAATCTGGATGTCGGCTGGCAGGACGTCCTGCTCGAGCCCTTCACCGAGACAGGGGCCGAACTGGATGCGAAGTTTGGACCGCACGCCGACGTGGAGTTGCGCGTGAGCAACGGCTGGGATCAGGTGACCGACATCAACACCGGTAAGACAGTGATGGCACGTCTCGGTCTCACGCCGGATGACCAGACACTGATCGCGCTCGTCGGCTACCTGGGCCCCGAGCAGGCCGGGAATGCTCATGACAAGCGCTTCGGCGCCAATGCGGTCCTCTCGCGGAAGATCACGCCGCCGGCGAATGCCTGGCTCCAGCTTGACTACGGGCAGGAGCAGGGGATCGCCGCCAACGGTGGAGACGCGAAGTGGTACGCGGCCGGGTTCTGGGTCACGTACGACGTCGCTCCGGCCGCTACACTGGCGTTTCGCGGCGACTACGTGAATGACCGGGACGGTGCCCGCTCCTCTGGCGCTCTGGGCTTTCCGGTGAATACCGGACAAAAATTCGGAAGCGCAACGGCCACGTTGAATATCAAGAGCTGGGCCCATGCGTTGGTACGTCCCGAGATCCGCTACGACCATTCTGATCTCTCTGTTTTCAAGGGCAAGGACTCTCAGATCACGTTCGGTCTGGGCTACTCATACATCTTCTGAGCTGCGGAGTGACCGTTTCCTCGCTGGCGTTCTGCTGCTGACAACGCCAATCTTTCGAGATGGCCGTCGAGCCTCGGGCATTCGCTGATCTGACTCCTGCGCCGGCCCCCGCCGAGGAACGTCGCGCAGCACCGAGAACGGAAAGCGAGGCGACAGCTTTTCTGGAGCTGGTGCGTCAGCGCGAACGCGGCAAGCTCAAGCTCTACATCGGCTCGGCAGCAGGCGTCGGAAAGACCTACCGGATGCTCAACGAGGCCCACGAGCTCCGCCGTCGCGGCATCGACGTCGTCGTCGGTTTTGTCGAGATACATGGCAGACAGGAGACCCAGGCCCAGGTGGGCGACCTCGAAGTCGTGCCTCGCCTTCGCGTCGAGTACCGAGGGGTCGTTCTCGAGGAGATGGATGTCAACGGAGTAATCGCACGGAGGCCCCAGGTTGCGCTGGTAGACGAGCTGGCCCACACGAATGTGCCGGGTGCGAAGCACAGAAAGCGGTGGGAAGATGTGATGGAGTTGCTGGACGAAGGGATCAACGTCATCTCCGCGGTGAACATTCAACATCTGGAGTCGTTGAATGACGTCATTCAACGAACGCTGGGAGTCACCGTTCGAGAGACCGTGCCCGACTGGGTCGTGGGATCAGCCGATCAAGTGGTCAACCTCGACATATCCGCGGAGGACCTGGCCCAGCGTCTGGAAGAAGGGAAGATATACCCGCGAGAAAAGATTCCACTCGCGCTCGCCAACTTCTTCACCCGTGAAAACCTGACGACCCTCCGCGAGCTCGCACTGCGCGAAGTGGCGAGCTCGGTAGACCGCACGCGCGAGGAGATAATTCGCCGCGACAGCGGTACCATCGAACGACGCACCGTCGATCGCATTCTCGTCGCCATGTCGAGCAATCCGGACTACACCACGATCCTGCTGCGAAAGGCCAGCCGAATCGCCGGCCGTCTGAATACCGACTGGTTCTGCCTCTACGTGCAAACGCCGGGCGAAAGCGCCGACAAGATCGACAGCACCATTCAGCGCAAGCTTGTAGACAACATTCAGATGGCGCAGACGCTCGGTGCCGAAGTCGTGAAGCGCGAGTCGAGCGAGATTGCGAAGACGATCTGTCGCTTCGCCAAGGAAAAGGGAGTTACGCTGGTGCTCGTCGGGCAGAATCAGCGAAGCTGGTGGTACGAGTTTCGTCACGGATCGGTGGTAAAGGATCTCCTCGCCAATCGCGAAGGGCTCGACATACTGGTGGTCGCCACCGAGGAAACCCGCATTCCCGCGCCCCAGGCACGCACGCTCAAGTGAGAGTCGGGCAACGCCTCTTCCTCGCGGTTGTTCCCGCGGTGCTCGGCTTATTCACGGTCGTGGCGCTCGCTTACTGGGGGAGGTACCAGGAGTCGGCGCCCGCCTGGCTCGTGTTGACAGCGGTCGTCGCGGCGATCGCTTCACTGCTCATCGCCTGGCTTAACACCCGGTACGTCGCGCGTAGAATCGAGGCGCTGGCTGGACGGAAACTCGACAGAATCCGAGTGAACAGCGCGGGCGGCCTGCGGGGAGCGGCGGCAGCGGTCACCGACGTCGTCACCGGTCGCGGCGCCGCGTCCGCGGGCTTCGACGAGCTCGACACCATCGAAGATGTCGTTGAGCGGCTGAGCAATGCGGTGACGGTCGCTGAAGCAGCCAAATTGTCGGCGACGGAGGCTGCCGACGCACGAAAGCGGGAATATGCGGAGCTGATCTCGCTAGCCACGTCCCGGGTTTCGCAACGTCTCGAAGAAATTCGTCTCCCCCTCCACATCCTGCTCGAGAATCATTTCGGCGACCTGAACGAGAACCAGGAAGAGATGCTGGGAGCGGCGCGGGCTGCGGCTGAGGCGGCGGACGAGGAGATGACTCGCTTGCGGGACATCGGCGATCTCGACCGCGGTGTCATAAGGCTGCGAAATGACCCCGTGAATCTGGGTGACGCGATACGATCGATCCTCCCGCTTCTCGCAGCCGACGCCAGTTCTCGCAACGTTGGCATCAACGTGGAGGGTATCGCACCCGCCATGCCTTCGGTTTATGTGGATAGGAGCCGTCTTCAAGAGGCGCTCACACTCCTCTTTCGGGAGAATTTGAGGCGAACTGCAGATGGCGCCGAGATAGCAATCAGGACGGAGTCGAGGGCCGATGGGATTACGATTTTCGTGTCGCATGGTTCGATTGCGGCTGATCAGCGCGTAATGGCGCTGGCCCTTCGACTCCTCGAGGCGCAGGGCGTGACCGTTGACGAAGGAGCGAGCGCGATGACGATGGTCTTGCCGAGGCGACTTCCAGGCTGAGCCTCGGAGGTTCCCGTTGGGCGCCACCCAATGTTTTCCGGTATCGGTTTTGCTAGATTTTGGGGATAACAGGAGAAAGAATGTCAAAATCAAGCATAGCTGAAGCACCCACGGCGACGGCAACCGACGCGCTGGAGATTCACGACCTTCGTACCGACAAGAGCAACAACATTCGGATCAGCGAGGGCGCCATTCGCGCCTCCGATCTGAAGAAATTCAAGACTGAGGACGGCGATGACCCGGGCCTTTTGAGCTACGACCCGGCATTTCTCAACACGGCATCCTGCCGCAGCACCATCACGTTCATCGACGGCGACAAGGGAATTCTCCGCTACCGCGGTTATCCCATCGAGCAGCTCGCTGAAGGGTCCACGTTCCTCGAAGTAGCCTGGCTCCTCCGTCACGGCGAGCTGCCTAATCAGAGCGAGTACGACCAGTTCGTGCACGACATCACGTTTCACACCTACGTGCACGAGAACATGCGGAAGTTTCTCGAAGGATTCCGCTACGATGCCCATCCAATGGCGATGCTCAACAGCTCGGTCGCCGCGCTGGCGTCATTCTACCCGACTTCCCGCAACATTTTCGACGAGCGCGAGCGCAACATCTCGATGATCCGGCTGCTGGCGAAGATGCCGACGCTTTCCGCATTCTGCTATCGTCACGTAAAAGGACTTCCATTCGTCTACCCCGACAACGACCTCGGTTATGTAGACAATTTCCTGTCCATGGTCGCGCGAATGTCGGAGCCCAAGTACGAGGCCAACCCGATCTTCACCCGCGCGCTGGAGGTGTTGTTCATCCTCCATGCCGATCACGAGCAGAATTGCTCGACGAGCGCCGTTCGCGCCGTGGGCTCATCGCACGTCGATCCCTTCTCGGCGATGACGGCCGGAATT
>DATBZT010000361.1:0-2486 GCA_036513055.1 Gemmatimonadaceae bacterium
CGCGTGTGACGGGGAAGAATGCAGTTCACGGTGATGCCGTCGGCCGCGACTTCGTTGGACAGTGTTTTCGCGAATCCGGTCACGCCCGCGCGGAGACTGTTCGAGAGCATCAGCCCTTCCACCGGCTGTCTCACGGTGATCGAAGTGACGTTGATGATCCGCCCCCATTTTCGCTCTCTCATTCCCGGCACGACCTCGCGGCACAGGTTGACCGCGCTCAGGAGAGTGACGCGCACGGCGTCGTCCCACATTGCCGGGGTGATGGACTCGAACATCGCTGATGGCGGACCGCCGGCGTTGGTGACGAGAATGTCGACGCGCGAGAAGCGCTCGATGGCTGCGGCCACCACGCGCGACACGTCCTCGGGCCGCGAAACGTCGGCGGCAATTCCAATGACGTCGGCTCCGTGAGCTGCGCGGATTGATTCCACCGCTTCGTCGAGCGCTTCCTTTCCGCGGGCGCACATCACCACCGAGGCTCCCTCAGCAGCCAGCTCCTCGGCAATCGCGCGGCCGAGTCCTTTGCTCGCTGCCGCAACGAGAGCGACCTTGCCGCGAAGCCCCAGGTCCATCGTCTATTTCCTCAGGTAGCTGTCGGTCTTGTTGAGCCAGTCCGCGCGCGGCGGACTGAACACGTCGACATCGAGCGTGTCTTCCAGTGCTTCGGCTTCGTGTGGAAGATTGGAAGGAATGTGCAGCACCTCGCCGGCGGCGACGACGAGCTCCTCCTTCTGGTCTTCACCCAGCTTGAAGCGGAGCGCGCCCTCGAGGATGTAGGTGAGCTGCTCGTTCTCGTGCGAGTGCTTGGGCACGATGCAGCCTTTCTTGAGGTAAACGTGGGCGAGCATCATCCGGTCGCCCGTGATGAGGCGGCGGTCGAGCATGTCGTTCACGCGCTCCTTCGGCATGTCCTCCCACCGGTGGTGGGTCGCGCCGGTTTCGAGGGATCGTATCGTCAAGCTCGGCCTTTCTTGAAAGTGGTAACGCAAAGATAAGCAACTCTCGAGACAAACCCCGCTACCCGGTACCCGGTACCCGTGCCCGCTTCCCGCTTCCCGCTTCCCGCTACCCGGTACCCGTAACCATCTATCGCTCCCTAACCAGTGAAAGGGGACAACCTCCGCGATCGATGCTCATGAAATGTCCGGCAATGGAATCCTTTGCCGCAAGCGTTCCGGCGTACGGCGGGCTCCACGTGCCGGCGAAGGTGACGCGCGCCTGGAGATCGCTACCGGTGAGCTTGCCGCTCATCGTCACTGGGCCGGAAGCGGGCAGCGTTTCACCCCCGCATCCCATGGAGGAGTTGGGTGAAGTCGTGAACGTTCCGGTGCCGGTAACCGAATCGGCGGTTTGCTCGAGCGTGAGCGAGACGGACAGCCCGGCGCTCGATCCGCTCCACCGGCCCGCCAGGGATGGAGCGGTTGCTCCCGTGTCATTTTGTGTTCGCGAAGCCGCCGAACATCCGCACAGTGCGGCCAGCAGGCCGATAGTCAGGGGTACTCGCATCATTTTCTCCGGTTCAGGTGATGGGTCAAATCACCCTCTGGACAATTTCCACGCTACTACCTATGGTTCTTCTGTTCATCCGTTTACCAGCCAGCGCAGTGTCCGGCTGGTTTTTCATTCGTCCTCGATAGCGGCTCAGGCAGACATGTACTCTGGTATGTACTATGGTTGCCGGTAGCCGTTCCTTTTTCACCAGTCGTACAAGGACTTCGCTTATGCTCCGTGTACCTGTTTCCCTCCTCGGCGCCGCAGCCGTTCTCGCGCTTGCAGCCTGCGCAGACTCTGCCACGAAAGTCACGGCACCGCCAGACCTTCACCCCTCCCTCAGCCAGAGCCCCGACCTGAACACCGCCGGCTACAAGAAAGTCATGAAGCTGAAGGACGCGGGCGAAGCCGACGCGAAACAGGCACAGCAGGACGCGGCCGACGAGGCCAAGAACGCCGCGAGGGCATCCAAGCACACGTCGGGTACGGGAATCAATTATCACGGTGGCCCGATACTCGTGCAGACGAACGTCGCCGCGATTTACTGGGCGACGGGGACGATCTACACCAATGGACCGACTCCGGGAACGTCGAACGCCGGCGGCAATGGTGGCGACAAGTCCGTCGTCGGCGATTTCCTTCGTGGCCTCGGCGGGTCTGCGTACTTCAACATCAACACCACGTACTACAACGGCAGCAATACCCACGTCCAGAACGTGGTGAACTACACGCAGTTCTGGGCCAACAACTCCGTTGTGGTGGCGGACAACTCGACTTCCACCGTCAGCGACAACCAGATGTTGTCGATGCTGCAATCGGGGTTCGACAGTGGAAACCTGGTGTTTGATCCCAGTACGCTGTACGCGATTTTCACCCCCGGCAAGGTGAACCTTGGCGGTGGATTCGGATCTCAGTACTGCGCGTACCACGGAAGCGGCAATGTCACGGTGGGCGGCGTGTCGAGGGTCGTTCTCTACGCGGCGATGCCGTACAAC
>DATBZT010000362.1:0-2634 GCA_036513055.1 Gemmatimonadaceae bacterium
GTCCGACCCCGTCCGGGTCAAGGACCTGGAATGGGTCGTCGGCAAAGATACCACGTTCGACGTATGAGGGAAGGAAACGTCCGGCGTCGTCTCGGCTAAGGCCGTAAGTCGTCTGGGTAAGGTCGTTTGTGCCGAAAGAGAAGAACTCCGCCGACGCGGCAATCTTGTCGGCGGTCAGGGCTGCCCGGGGTAGCTCGATCATCGTACCGATGAGGTAATGGATTGGTTCGCCCATCACCCCCATTACCTGGCGGGCACATTCCTCGAGAATGGCCCGCTGGTTGTCGAATTCGGCGACGCTCGAGACCAGCGGAACCATGATTTCCGGCCTTACATCTATTCCTCGCCGGGCGGCGCGCACTGCCGCTTCGAAGATCGCCCGCCCCTGCATTTCGGTAATTTCCGGAAATGTGATTCCCAGCCGGCACCCCCGGTGGCCCAGCATTGGATTGGTCTCGCGCAACGACTCGACGATTCGCCCCAGCTCCGTGCGTGAAAGCCCGAGCGTTCGCGCCAGGAGCTTGCTCTCTTCTCCGCCATGTGGCAGAAATTCGTGCAGCGGCGGATCAAGGAGCCGGATTGTTACGGGCAAGCCGTTCATCGCCTCGAAGATTCCCTCGAAATCCGCGCGCTGAATTGGCTGGAGCTTGGCCAGCGCACGTCGCCGGCCAGCTTCGTCACGCGCGACGATCATTTCGCGCATCGGCGTGATCCGGTCGCCCTCGAAGAACATGTGCTCGGTGCGACAGAGCCCGATGCCCTGAGCGCCGAAGCCCCGGGCGATCCGCGCGTCGCGCGGCGTGTCGGCGTTGGCCCTGACCTTGAGAGTCCTGATCTCGTCCGCCCAACCGAGCAGCTCGGCGTACGACTGGTAGACGGGGGCCTGCGCTTCCCGGAGAACGCCGGTGGTTACCTGCACGATTTCGCTTGGGACGGTCGGCAGGTGCCCGGCGAATACCCTCCCGGTAGCGCCATCGAGCGTGATCCAGTCTCCCTCCGCCACCTGGGTTCCGTTTACGCTGAACCTGCGATGCTCGAGGTCGACTTCGATATCCTTGCAGCCGACAACGGCACACTTGCCCATGCCGCGGGCGACCACCGCTGCATGACTAGTCATTCCTCCTCGAGCCGTGAGAACAGCGCGTGCCGCGACGATGCCGTGAAAGTCCTCCGGTGTCGTTTCGTCACGCACGAGGATCACCTGCTCGCCTGACGCAGCGCGGGACTCGGCGATCTCGGGATCGAAGACCGCAACGCCGCTTGCGGCACCGGGGCTTGCTGGCAATCCGGTGCAAAGGGGTTTGGCCTTGACTGACGGGTCGATGATTGGATGGAGCAGCTGGTCGAGCTCTCCGGCAGGAACGCGCCTGACTGCCTCACGCTTGTCGATGAGACCCTCGCGGACCATGTCACGAGCGATGCGAACTGCCGCGGCAGCGGTGCGCTTTCCAGTACGGGTCTGAAGGAGGAAGAGTTTCCCGCGCTCGACCGTGAACTCGAGGTCCTGCATCTCCGCGTAGTGATGCTCGAGACGCTCCTGAGTGCTCATCAGCTCGGTGTAAGCACCGGGCAGGCTCTCCGCCATCTGCCCAATGTCGAGCGGCGTGCGGATTCCGGCGACGACATCCTCGCCCTGAGCATTGACGAGAAACTCGCCGTAAAACTTCCGCTCCCCCGTTGACGGGTCGCGCGTAAAAGCAACGCCGGTTCCGGAATCATCTCCGAGGTTGCCGAAAACCATCGAAACGATGTTCACCGCCGTCCCGAGATCGTCGGCAATTCCGTTCACCCGGCGGTAATCACGGGCCTTCTTCAGCATCCAGGACTTCCATACCGCTTCGATGGCGCCCCAGAGCTGCACCACGGGATTGGTCGGAAAATCAGCGCCTGTGCGATTGCGCACGAGCGTCTTGTATTCCTCAACCAGATTACGAAGGGCATCTTCTTTGAGGTCGGCATCGGTCGCCGCCCCCGTGGTCATTCGTTTCGCCTTTAGGAGATGCTCGAAGTCCCCTGACGGAACGCCAAGAACGACGTCGGCATACATTTGGATGAATCGCCTGTACGAATCGTACGCGAAGCGTGCGTTCCTGCTCTGCGCCGCCAACCCCATCACGGCCCGATCGTTGAGGCCGAGGTTGAGGATCGTCTCCATCATTCCAGGCATCGAGACAGGACCGCCCGAACGCACCGATACGAGCAGCGGATTCTTCGTGTCGCCGAATCGCTTGCCGGTCGCCTGCTCGAGGCGCGCGATGTTTCCTTCGACTTCCGCGCGCAGGCGGTCCGAATATTTCCCGTCGCGCAGAAAGGCCATGCACTCGGCGCATGCGATGGTGAATCCCTGGGGCACGGGGATACCGAGATTGGTCATCTCGGCGAGGTCCGCGCCCTTGCCGCCGAGGACGCTCTTCATCCCGCGGTTGCCTTCCGCCGAGCCGTTGCCAAAGAAGAAAACCGACTGTGTCATTGTCTCAGCAGCCACAGCCAAAGCGGAGCTTCTGCGGATCTGTCGGCGGCGGGGTCGGGTAGTCACCGGAGAAGCACGCGTGGCAGAACCCGTCAGGCCCGCCGGACACGGAATCGAGCATGCCTTCGAGCGACAGGTAGCCAAGGCTGTCGACGCCCAGGGCG